>NZ_JACHDN010000001.1:0-320653 GCF_014201095.1 Cellulomonas hominis
GCCAGGGCGCCTGAGCGCCCGGTAGGCAGGGCGCGGGCCATCGGGTTGATCCGGTAGCCGAGGTCCTGCGCCGAGGCGCGGATGCGTTCCTCGGTCCGCGCGCTCACGCGTCCCGGCTTGTGCAGGGCGCGCGAGACCGTCGACGGGCTCACGCCGACGGCGCGGGCGATGTCGTAGATCGTCGCGGGCGGCCGGCGTGCTCCGTCGGTCGCGGCGGGGGTGGGCTCGACGATGGCCACGTTCCTCCTTGGAGCGGCTCAGTTGCCTCATGGTGGCACGACGAGCCCCAGAACGCCGGGACATCGGGGTCGACCAGCGGCCAAGTGTAGAGGCAATCGATTGCTAGTGGCGACGGACGTGCGCGCTCCGCCGGCGGCGCGCGACGGCGCGGCTCCCGCCTCGTGACCAGCACCACCGTCATACGCAGGGCCGCGCGACCATGCACTGAGTGCAATGTTGCACTCGATGCCGCATTGCACGCCGTGCAATCGGTTGCTACGGTGCGCCCGTGCCAACGCCACCGCCGGATCGCCGCACCGCGCTGAAGCTCCGCCACCGGCGCGCGATCGTCGACGGGGCACGCGCCCTGATCCAGGAGCGCGGCGGCCCCGCGTTCACCGCCGACGAGCTCGCGCAGCGCGCGGACGTCTCCCGGCGGACCGTCTTCAACCACTTCCCCTCGGTGGCCGACGTCGTCATGACGACCGCGAGCGAGACGCTCGAGGCGGCACTCGCCGGGTTCAGCTCCGCGGCCGCGGGCGCCCCGGCCCGGGCCGTGTCGCGGGCCGTGATGTTCGACGAGATCGCCGAGCTGCTGCGGGCCGACGACGTGGTGCACGCCGTCGGGTACCTCTACGGGGTGCTCGCGCCGCTGGACGCGCACTGCGACCCGCGGTCCCGGCAGTTCGTCCTCGACGCGTTCCCCCGGGCCGCGACCCACCTCGCCCGCGAGCTCACCCGCCGGTACCCCGACGCGGACCCGCTCGACGTCGACCTGCTCGTCGTCTCCCTGGTCCACGGTCTCGGCGTCATCGCCCACCGGTGGGCCGCCGAGGTCGACCCGGGGGCGCCCGATGCGCGGGCGCGGTGGGACGCGCTCGTCGACCGCCTCGTCCACAGCGTGCGGACCGGGTACCTGCCCGGGCCGTGACCACCACCTCCGAGAGAACCAGGACCATGGCAGGACTCCTCTACCGACTCGGGCGGTTCTCCGCCCGCCACGCCCGCGCCGTCGTCGGCGGCTGGATCGCCCTGCTCGCGCTGGCCGTCACGGCCTTCCTCGCGTTCGGCGGCCAGCTCACCAACGCCGTGACCATCCCCGGCACCGCCACCGAGCGGGTCACCGAGCACCTGCAGGACGAGTTCCCGGACGCGAGCGGCAGCTCGGGCACCGTCGTGCTCCACACCGGTGACGACGCACCCTTCACCGACAGGCAGCGCGCCGCGATCAGCGCCGCACTCACCGAGATCGCGGCCCTCGACGGCGTGACGGGCGTGACCGACCCGTTCGCGACCACCGCGGAGCTCGCCGACCAGACAGCCCGGATCGCGGACGGCCGGGCGCAGATCGCCGACGGCCGCGCGCAGCTCGATGCCGGGCAGGCCCAGCTCGACGCCGGCCGGCAGCAGCTGGACGCCGCCCGGGCGCAGGTCGAGGACCAGCGCGCGGCCGCCGCCGCAGCCGGTGCGCTCGCCGCCGTGCAGCCGCAGCTGGACGCCGCGCTGGCGGCGCTCGACGCGCAGCAGGACGAGGTGGACGCGCAGCTGCGCGCGATCGCCGACGGGCGCGCCGAGCTCGACGAGCAGAGCGCAGCCCTCGAGGACGGCGCCGCGCTGCTCGACCTGTCGCGAGAGATCCGGCTGGTCGCGCAGGACGGCTCCGCCGCTGTCGCCTCGATCTCGTTCGCCGCCGGCCAGTTCGAGTTCGACGCCGACACCCGGGACGCCGTGGTCGGCGTCCTCGACGCAGCGGACCTCGACGGCGCGACGGCGGAGCCGTCCAACGAGATCACCCAGGCCATCCCGAGCGTCATGGGCCCGGGCGAGGTCGTCGGGGTGGTCCTCGCGGGCGTGGTGCTGCTCGTGCTGCTCGGCAGCGCCGTGGCCGCCGCGCTGCCGCTCGCGTCGGCGCTGGTCGGCGTCGGCGTCGGCGTCGCGACCGCCCTGTCGTTCTCGGGCGTGGTCGACATGATGTCGGTGACGTCCGTGCTCGGCGTGATGCTCGGCCTGGCGGTCGGCATCGACTACTCGCTGTTCATCCTCAACCGGCACCGCCGCCAGCTGCGCGACGGCGTCGAGATGGCGGAGTCCATCGGCCTGGCCAACGGCACCGCGGGCAACGCGGTCGTCTTCGCCGGCGCCACCGTGCTCGTCGCCCTGCTCGCCCTGAACGTCACGGGCATCCCGTTCCTCGGCCTCATGGGCACCATCGCGGCGTTCTGCATCCTCGTCGCCGTGCTCGTCGCGATCACCCTCACACCCGCGATGCTCGCGCTCATCGGGCTGCGGGTCCTCCCCCGGCGTCAGCGCGCGACGGTCGGCCACGAGGAGCCGGAGCCGGTCCCCTCCACCCCCATGCGGACGCCGCGCGCGGTCCTCACCCTGGTGGGCGGCCTCGTGGTGCTGCTCGTCGTCGCCGTCCCGGCCCTGTCCCTGCGGCTCGGGCTGCCGACGGGGGCCGCCGAGGAGCCGGGCTCGTCCCAGTACCAGGCGTACGCGATCACCGCGGAGAAGTTCGGCGCCGGCGTCAACGGCCCGCTGCTCGTGGTCGCGGACCTGCCGTCGGCGGTTGCCGAGGACGAGGTGGCCGGCATGCAGGTGCGCATCGGCCAGGCCCTCGCCGCGCACGACGACGTGGTCGCCGTCGCCCCCATCGGGTCGAACGAGGACCGCACCGTGCTCGGATTCCAGGTCGTCCCCGCGGAGGGACCGCAGAGCGAGTCCACCGAGCGGCTGGTTCGCGACCTGCGGGCGTCCTCGCCGCTGGACGGCGACGTGGCGCTCGGCGTCGCCGGATCGACGAGCGCGAACATCGACATCTCCGAGAAGCTCGCCGACGCGCTCCCGGGCTACCTGGCCATCGTGGTGGGGCTGTCACTGATCATCCTCATCATCGTGTTCCGGTCGATCTTCGTGCCGGTCACCGCCACCCTCGGGTTCGTCCTGTCGCTGTTCGCGGCGTTCGGCGGCGTCGTGGCGATCTACCAGTGGGGCTGGCTCGGGTCGGTGTTCGGGGTGCACGACCCCGCACCCGTGCTGAGCTTCCTGCCGATCATCGTCACCGGCATCCTGTTCGGGCTCGCGATGGACTACCAGCTCTTCCTGGTGTCCGGCATGCGCGAGGCGTACGCCCACGGGGTCGACCCGCGGGTCGCGGTGCGCCGCGGCGTGCACGCGGGGCGGGTCGTGGTCACCGCGGCGGCGATCATCATGGCCTCGGTGTTCGCGGGCTTCATCTTCGCGGAGTCCTCGATCATCCGGCCGCTCGGGTTCGGCCTCGCGTTCGGGGTGCTGCTCGACGCGTTCGTCGTCCGGATGCTGCTCATCCCGGCCGTCATGCACCTGGCCGGGACGTGGGCCTGGTGGATCCCGAAGTGGCTCGACCGGATCCTGCCGGACGTCGACGTGGAGGGCGCCTCGCTCGAGCGCACCCACCCGCACCCGACGCACCGCACGGTCCCGTCCGAGCGCGAGCCCGCCCGCACCTGACGCCCGGCTCGGCCCTGAGCGGAGGGTTCTGCCCGACACGCCCGGCGTGTCCCGGCGGAACCCTCCACTCGGCGCCGCCCCCGGCCCGCGCTCACCACGCGGCGGGCCCCGCCGGACGACGGCGGCCCCGGTCCCCCGCGTGCGACGGGGGCCGGGGCCGTCGGTGCCGGACAGCGTCAGCCCGCGAGGGCGCCCGCCTGCACGTCCTGCTCGTCGTGCGCGGCGCGCAGCCGGAGGCGGTCCGCGCGACGCTGCTGCTGCGCGACGGGGTCGGCGACGGGCGCCGCGAGCAGCAGCCGCTGCGTGTACGGGTGCTCGGCGTCGATCGTGACCTGCCGCGCCGTTCCCTGCTCGACGATCTCACCCCCGTACACGACCGCCACGCGGTGGCTGATGTGCCGGACGACAGCGAGGTCGTGCGAGACGAACAGGTACGCCACGCCGGTCTCGCGCTGGATCTCGATGAACAGGTCCAGCACCGTCGCCTGCGTCGACAGGTCGAGCGCGGACACCGGTTCGTCGCAGACGATCAGCCGGGGCGAGGGCGCGAGGGCCCGGGCGATCGCGATGCGCTGCCGCTGCCCGCCGGAGAACTCCCGCGGCAAACGCGCCGCCGCGTTCTTCGGCATGCCGACGCGGTCGAGCAGGTCCAGCACCCGCCGGGTGGCCTTCTTCTTGTCCCAGCCCTGGACGATCAGCGGCTCCGCGAGCGTGCGGCCGATGGTCAGCGACGGGTTCAGCGAGCTGTACGGGTCCTGGAACACGACCTGAATCTGACGGGACAGCGCACGACGTTCCGCGCCGGCGACGTGGCTGATGTCCCGGCCGTCGAAGTGCACCGAGCCACCGGTCACCGGCGCCAGGCCGAGCAGCGCCCGGCCGATCGTGGTCTTGCCGGACCCCGACTCGCCGACGATGCCGAGGGTCTCCCCCGCGTCGACGGCGAAGTCGACGCCGTGCACGATCTCGACCGGCTTCTTGCGGAACCCCTTGACGGGGTACGAGACCTTCAGGTCCCGTGCCTCCAGCAGCGCGCTCACCGCGCCTCCCCTCGCTCGCCGGCGCCGACGAGCGGCGGGTCGGTCCGGATGGTCTCCTCGTCGAGGATCGAGGCCAGGAGCATCCGCGTGTACTCGTGCTGCGGGCGGGCGAACACGTCGACGGTCTCGCCGACCTCGACGAACTCGCCGCCGCGCATGACCGCGATCCGGTCGCAGATGTCCGCGACGACCCCGAAGTTGTGCGTGACGAGGACGATCGCCATGCCCATCTCCTGCTGCAGGTCGCGCAGCAGGTCGAGGATCTCGGCCTGGACGGTCACGTCGAGGGCCGTGGTCGGCTCGTCCGCGATGAGCAGCTTCGGCTTCGGCGCGATCGCCCCGGCGATCAGGACGCGCTGTGCCATGCCGCCGGAGATCTCGTGCGGGTACGAGCGGAACGTGCGCGCCGGGTCCGGGATGCCGACCCGGGCGAGCAGCTCCAGCGACCGCACCTTCGCGTCCTTCTTCGACATCCCGGTCGCGACCCGGATCCCCTCGACCAGCTGGGTGCCGATCGTGTAGACGGGGTCGAGGTTCGACATGGGTTCCTGGGGGATGTACGCCATCGTGGTGCCGCGCAGCTTGTTGAGCACGGACTGCGGCTTCCCGAGGATCTGCTGGCCGTCGAGCACGACGGAGCCGCGGGTGACGACGGCCTCCGCGGGCAGGACGCCCAGGATGCCGAAAGCCGTCTGGGTCTTGCCGGACCCGGATTCGCCGACCACCCCCAGGGTCTCCCCCGGCCGGACGCTCAGGCCGACGCCGCGCACGACCTCGGTGAGGTCCCCGGCCGGCGAGCGGTAGGCGATACCCAGGTCGCGGACGTCCAGCAGGGCCCCGCCGGCACTCTCGACCTCGTCGGCCTCGAAGTTCTCCGCGACCGGGGTCGTCGTCACCTTCTGCGGCTTCGGCCGGGCGCCCTCGAAGGTGTCGCGCAGGGCGTTGCCGAACAGCACGAACGCACCGTTGAGGACGCCCAGCGCGATCGCCGGGAGGATGTACTGCGACGGCGCGACGTAGAGGTTGCGGAAGCCGTCGCTGATCATGGCGCCGAAGCTCGGGATCTGGATCGAGCCCACCCCGAGGAACGCCAGGCCCGACTGCACGCCGATCGCCGATCCGAACAGGAACGTCGTGGCGACGATGACCGGGCCGCGGACGACGGACAGGATGTGCCGGCCGAGGATGCGGCTGCTCGTCACGCCCGAGACCCGGGCGGCGTCCACGTACAGCTCGCGGCTCACGCCCACGGTCTGGTTCCGGACGATGCGGTAGATCCCGGGCGTCAGCAGGAAGCCGAACACGACCATCGTCCACCGGAAGTCGCCCTGCGTGAGCGGCATGAGCAGGATCAGCAGCAGCAGGCCGGGGAAGGTCTGCAGGATCGTGGCGCCCCACTCGACCGGCGTGCGGAACCGGGTGAAGTACCCGCCGACCAGGCCGAGCAGCGTGCCGAGGGCCAGGGCGATGCCCGCGCCGATCAGGCCGGCCACCATCGCGGTGTTGATGGAGTGCAGCAGCCGGGCGAAGATGTCGCGCCCGGACGAGTCCGCCCCCAGCGGGTACCCGGGCGAGCCGATCGGCAGGTTGAACGCGTCGAGGCGCGCCTCGTTGGGCCCGTGCTGCGGCAGGACGTTCGCGAGCAGTCCCAGGACCACGAACGCCAGGATGATCACGCCGGTGATCACCGCCTGCGGGTCGCGGACCAGCCGCTGGAGCGCGTTGCGCCGCACCTCGGCCGGGGCGTCGACGTCCGCTGCCGCCGGGGTCTCGATGTCGACCGCCATCAGAACATCCTCGCCTTCGGGTTGAGCCAGCCGTTGGCGACGTCGATCAGGAGGTTCACTCCGATCGTCAGCGCCACGCTGAACGCGGTCAGCCCCATGAGGACCGGGAAGTCGCCCTGCATCGCGACGTTGAAGCTGTAGACGCCGAAGCCGGGCAGTGCGAACACCTGCTCGATGAACAGCGCCGCGCCGAACAGGTTGATGAACGTGAGCCCCAGGACGGTGAGCGCGGGACCCGCCGCGTTGCGCAGGGCGTGCCGGATCACGATCGACCGGGTGGGGACGCCGCGCGTGCGCAGCGTGCGCACGTAGTCCTTGCGCAGCTCGTCGATCATCGTCCCGCGCACCTGGTTCGCGATGTTGGCCGCGCCGCCGAAGGCCATCGCGGCCACGGGGAGGACCACGGACCGGGCCCACGCCGACGGGTCCGTCGAGAACGGGGTGAAGCCGCCGGCCGGCACCCACCCCAGGTTCACCGCGAAGACGACGACGAGGAGGATCGCGATCAGCAGGTTCGGGATCAGGTAGCCGGTGAGCATCATGCCCTGGGCGGCCTTGTCGACCCACCCGCCGCGGGTCGCCGCGAGGGTGCCGAGCACGACGGCGATCACCGCGGAGATGGCCAGCGCGGGCAGGACCACCGACATCGTCACCCCGAGGCGGGCCGGGATCGCCTCACCCACGGACTGACCGGTGAAGAAGGCGTGGCCGAAGTCGCCCCGCAGGACGTTCCCCAGCCAGTCGACGTACTGGACGACGATCGACCGGTCGAGGCCGAGGTCGGCCTTCATCGTCGCGATCGCCTCCGCCGTGGCCGCCGAACCAAGCCGGCTGCCGACGATGCTGTCGAACGAGAAGCTCAGCAGCAGCATCGTCGTGAACGAGACGATGACGAACAGCGCGGCACCGAACAGCACGCGCCGCAGAGCGAATCTCCACATTCCCAGAGCCTCAATCAGTCGTCGGTGAGGGACGACGGGTCCGCGGCCGCTGCGGCGTCAGCGCTGCGGCCGCGAACCCGCCCGGGCCGGTCGGCTACTCCGCGAGCCCGTAGCTCTCGAGGCGCACGGACATCTCGTACTCGGTGCCGAGGTAGGCGTAGCCCTCACGCGAGGCGAAGGACTCGCCGGTGAGGTACAGCGGGGCGAACCACGCGTTCTCGACGGCCCACCGGTTGATCTCCTGGTAGACGTCGCTCCCTTCGTCGACGCCCACGACCTGCGCGGCCTCGTCGAGCATGGGCTGCAGCTCCGGGTCGGTGGTGCGCAGCGGATTGAGCAGCGAGCCCAGACCGAACGCGTCCTGCACCAACGACGGGCCGGGCTGCACGGCCGAGAACCACATCACCATCGGGTAGGTGCCTGACAGCAGCGCGTTCACCGTGTCCTGCGGCGGTACCGACACCCAGTTCACCGAGATCCCGATGTCGGCCAGGGCCTGGGAGACCGTCGGCTCGAACGTGGTCGTGTAGACGGTGCTCGGCATGTCGATCGCGAACCCGTCCGGGTAGCCCGCGTCCGCGAGCAGCTCCCTGGCCCCCTCGGGGTCGTACGCGTAGGTCGAGTCGAGCTCCGGGTCGTGACCGTCCGCGGTCGGGAAGAACATCTGCTGCGTCGGAGCACCGATGCCGTAGCCGAGCGACTCCACCATGGCGTCACGGTCGAACGCCATGTTGATGGCCTGCCGGACCCGGACGTCGGCCAGGGCGGGCTGGATCGTTCCGTCCCGGTCAGTGATGTCCAGGAAGACCATGTTCGTGGTCGGGCGCTTCAGTACTGTGAACTGCGGCTCGGTGAACTGGGGGATGGACTGCGCCTGGACGGCGGCGATGTCCAGCTCCCCGGAGCGCAGCGCGTTCTCGGTCGCCGTGGCGTCCTGGATCACCCGGACCGTGACCTGCTCGAACGGGTACGCGTCGGCATTCCAGTGGTCGTCACGCTTCGTCAGGACGTAGGTCGTCCCGGCCTGGCTCTGGTCCGTGTCCAGCACGTACGGTCCGGCGCCGATCGGCTCGAGGCCGTAGGACTCCTCGGTCATGAGGTCCGGCTCGGCGATGATGCCGAGGCGGTTCGTCATGTCGTACAGGAACGTCGTGTCGTTCTGCGTGAAGGTGATGACGGTCGTGACGTCGTCAGGCGCCTCGACGGACGCGACGTTCGACATGAGGGCCTGCCCGGAGCCCGGGGTCTCGCGGATGTGCTCCAGAGTCGCGGCGTAGTCCTGCGCCGTCGCCGGCTCGCCGGTCGAGAACGTCAGGTCGTCGCGCAGCGTGACGGTCAGCTCCGTGCCGTCCTCGTTGTACTCGTAGGACTCCGCCATCTGGGGCACGAGCTCGCCCTCCGGGCCGATCACGAGCACCGTGTCGTAGATCCCGCCCCAGATCAGGGTGTCGGTCCCGGTCGACAGTTGGATCGGGTCCAGCGTGGACGGCGACCGGGTCACGCCGAGCGCGAGGGTCGTCGGGCCGGACCCACCGCCCGTGCTCGGTGCGTCGTCGGACCCCCCGCCACCGCCGGAGCAGGCGGCGAGCGCGAGGAGGGGGACCACGGCGAGGGCGGCGACGGCGCGCCGTCCGTGCCGGGACGGAGAGGACTGCATGGGAACTCCTTTGTCGGCGATGCAGTGACCGGACATCTCGCACGTCGTCGTGGAGCAGCGTCGTCGCTGGCCGGGCGGCAGGAGTCAAGCACGAACACCTCGGCGAGTGCAACCGATTGCCAGTACCGTGATGGGAACGTGACGTCGACGCTGCCCGGAGCTGCCGCGCGCTGTCCGTGGCGCCGGGCACCCTCTCGGCGTTGCGGCGCATGAGTCGCCTGTCCGGGCGAACGGGCCGCGCACTCCAATCGATTGCCTGACGGGATGGCGACGTCCGCAGGGCAGCCGGTCCACCCGGTCCCCGACGAACCTCTTGGTAGCCTCCGGCATGGCCCCGAACCCCTCGGTCGGCGTGATGCTTCCGCGCGACCTCCCCGCCGCCCAGGTCCTCCCGTTCGCCCGCGCGGCGGAGGACCTCGGCTTCGACGAGCTCTGGGTCGTCGAGGACCTCGGCTTCCGCGGCGGCTTCACCCAGGCCGCGGCCGTCCTGGGCGCCACGGACCGCATCCGCGTCGGGATCGGCATCCTCCCCGCCGCGGTGCGCAACCCCGTGTACGCCGCCATGGAGATCGCCACCCTCGAGCAGCTCTTCCCGGGCCGCACGGACGTCGGCATCGGCCACGGCATGCCGGGCTGGATGCGCCAGGCGGGGTGCTGGCCGGAGCGTCCGCTGACGTTCCTCACCGAGTACGTGACCGCGGTCCGCGCGCTGCTGGCCGGCGAGGAGGCGGCCGGCGCCCGCCTGGAGCCCGCGGTCGTCCCGGCCGCGGTGCCGCCGCTGGTGCTGGGCGTCCGGGGGCCGCGCTCGCTCGCCGCCTCTGGCCGGATCGCCGACGGCACGGTGCTCGCGGAGCCCACGACGCCGGAGTACGCCGCCGCCGCGCTCGACGCGATCGCGCCGGCCGGCCCGCACCGCGTGGTCGCCTACAACGTGGGGGCGGTCGACGACGACGCCGCCCGGGCCCTCGCGACGGCCCGCCCCGCCCTGGAGTGGATCGGCGAGCCCGACTGGGCGCCGCACCTCGCGCCGCTGCCGTACGCCGACGAGCTCGCCGCGCTGCGCGCCCGGTCCACGTCGCGCGCGGAGTTCGCGGCCGGGCTGCCGGACGCGTGGGTCGCCGACCTGGCGCTGGCGGGCACCCCGGACGAGGTGCGCGCCCGCATCGCCGCGCTCGGCCGCGCGGGCGTCACGTCGAGCGTGTTCATCCCGGCCGGGGACGACCCGCTCGCCGCCCTGGGGTCGCTCGCCCGGGCGCGCTGAGCCGGCACGGCGCCCAGCCCCGCCGGCCGGCGGCCGCCACCACGGACGCCGGCGACCACCCGGGCCCTCGACCGGTCTCCCGCGCTACGCTGCCTGCACCGGCGACGTCGCGTGCCGCCCCGCCGCCGAGGCCGCCGCACGGACCGGGGGGTTCGCCGTGGAGACACCGGGGTCCGACGACGGGTGGCGGCGCAGCCTGGTCCTCGAGGCGTACCGCCTGGAGCGCGCCGAGGGCACCTCGCACCTCGCGATGCAGGCCACGTTCGTCGCGCTGGCGCTGACGAGCATCGGCCTGCTCTCCGGGTTCCTGTCGCAGGTGTGCGCCGTCGGGTACGCGGGCGACACCTGCGTCGAGGTGCCGGACGTCGTGCTCGCGGGCATGCCGCTCGTGCCGACGGCGTTCCTCGCGTACCTCGCCGGGAACGTCCTGCGGGCGACGCTGCGCTCGTTCTACCTCCGCGCACTGGAGCGGGAGCTGGCCGGGACCGTGCCCCCGGGGCTGACGCTCCGGGCGTACCCGTGGCTCGGCGTGCCGCGCGGCGTGGAGCTGTCGCTGCACGCCAGCCCGGCGGCGGTGCGGCGGGGCGGCGCCGCGCGGGTGCTCGGCGCCATGCTGATCGGCACGCTGCTCATCGGCTACGTCGGGTTCGTCGTCGTCCTCGTCGTCGCCGTGTCGCTGCCGTGGCAGCTGCTGATGGTGGCCCTGTACGGCCTCGCGTGCGGGGCGATCATCCGGCTCGGCGCCCTGGCGGTCCTGGACGGCCGCAGCTACTTCGCCCAGGCCGTCCGCTCGATGAACGAGTCGCTGTCCGTCCCGCTGCGGCCGCGCGTGCACCCGCGCGAGGAGGGGCGCCGGACGATGGCCTCCTATCTGGCCCTCCCGCGGCCGGACTCCGCACCCAAGGCGCTGATCGCGCTCGTCGCCGGGATGCTCGCGGCGGTGGCAGCGGCGCGACCCCTGCTGCCGGCCCTGCCCGCCCTGCTGCTCGGGACGGCCGTCTACGAGCTGCTGCTGTACCAGTGCCGCTACCAGCTCAACGACCTGCGCGGCATCCGCGAGGACCAGGACGACGTGGCCCGGGCGACCCGCGGCCGCCTGCCGGTCGTCCCGGGACGGCTCGGTTCCGCCGTCCGCGCCAGCCTGGTCGCCGCCGGGGTCCGGATCTACCTCGCCGTCGGACTGACGCTGTTCCTGCCGCGGCCCGTCCAGGGCGTGCTCGCCGCGGCTGCCGCGGCGCTGGTGGTCCTCACGGTGCTCTACGAGGCCGCCCGCGCCTGGGCCCGGGGCGCGGACCGGCACGGCTGGGCGGCTGTCCTGCCGCTGGCGGTGGGCTACGCGCTCCGCGCGGCGCTCGGGGCCGCCCTGTTCCACGCCGCCTCGGGCGGCGCGGTGCCGGTGGACGGGTGGTTCGTGGCGCTCACGCTCCTGGGTGCCGCCTTCGGCCTCATGTTCGTGTCGGCCACGTGGGCCCTGCACGCGGTGTGCCAGGCCGGTCCACCCACGGGTCCCGACGGTCCCGGCTGGCGGCTGGACCGCGCCCGGGTGCACGAGCGCGGGCTGCTGCGGCACGTCGACGCCGCCCCGTGGGCCTCCCGGCCCGACCTCGACTGGCGCACGGTGCCGGCGCTGGCGCCGGTCACGTCCCTGCGCGCGCCGTCGAACCTGGCGTTCGTCGCGACCGCGGCGCTCACGGCGGTGTTCGCCGTGGCCTGGGTCGAGCCGGGCGCGGGCCCCGGGACGTGGTGGTCGGCGGGCGCCGCGGTCGCGGGCGCCGCCGGAGCCGCCGCCCTCACCCGGACGTCCGCGGCCGGCCCGGGCGGGCGGCGGCGGGCGGCGACCGCCGCACTGGCCGCCGCGGTGCTGCTCGCGGGGGTCGCCGGCGCGGTGGCCGTCACGACCGTCCCGCGCGCCGCTCCCCTCCTCGCCGCGGTCCCGCTCGCCGTGACCTGCGCCCTCTACGGGACGCTGACGTCGCTGTCGTACGCCGCGCTCAAGTCGTCCGGGGCCGACCTCCTCGCCCGGTTGCGCGCGGGCCGGCGTGCGCTGTTCCGCGCGGTCGTCGGGGACGCGACCGCGCGGGCGCTGACGGCCGAGCGGGAGCAGCGCACGACACGGTGACCCTCAGCCCCCCAGCACCTCGCGCACCTCGATCCACTCCAGCAGCGGCTCCCCGCCCGGCCCCGGCTCGGACGACACCCACGCGGCGATCTCCACCGCCCGCTCCTGGGACGCGACGTCCACCAGGTACCACCCGGCGACGAGCCCACCGTCCGCGGGACCGTCGGACGTCACCGGCGCGGCGCCCGGCCCGCCGTACCGCACCCAGGTCGACTCCGGCGTGAGCGCGCGGGCGTCGACGTACTCCCCGCTCGCCCGGAGCGTCTCGCCGACCTCGCGCAGGAACGCCATGTGCGCCTCGGCGTCCGCCGGCTCCCAGCGGTCCATCGGCGGGACGGGCCGCAGCGGCTCGGGGCCCCCGCGGTAGTGCTTGACCAGCACGTACTGCGTCATCGCTCCTCCTCCGATCCGGCGCGGGCCCGCGGCACCGCGGACCCCCGCCGATCCTCCCCCGCCGGGTCGCCCGGCGCAGCAGCACGCGCCCGCCGGCCCGCGCGGCGGGCCCTACTCTGGCGCGGTGTCCGCCGAGCCCGGCCCGGGTGTCCTGATCGCGGTCGTCGCCCTGGTCGTGCTGGCCGTGGCGGCGTCCGCCGCCGGCCGGCTGCGCACCGGGCGCGCGGTCGTGGTCGCCGCCCTGCGCGCGGTCGGCCAGCTCGCCGCGGTGTCGCTGGTCATCGCCGTGGTGCTCCAGCACCTCTGGTCGTCGCTGCTGTTCGCCGTCGCGATGTTCGCCGTCGCGGTGGCGACCACCGCCCGCCGGGTCGGCGCGCCCCGGCGGTGGCCCTGGGCGGCCGCGGCGATGGCGGCGGGCGTGCTGCCGGTGCTGGTCGTGATCTTCGCGTCGCGGGCCGTGCCGTTCACCGGGCCGACGGTCGTGCCGTTCGCCGGCATCGTCACCGGCGGGGCCATGACCGCGCACTCGCTGGCGGGCCGGCGGGTGTTCGCGGCGCTGCGCGAGCACCGGGACACCTACGAGGCCGCGCTCGCCCTGGGCCTGCAGCCCCGCGCGGCCGTGGACGTGGTCGCCCGGCACCTGCTGCCCGAGGCGCTCGTGCCCGGGCTGGACCAGACCCGCACCGTGGGGCTGGTGACGCTGCCCGGTGCGTTCGTCGGCGTGCTGCTCGGCGGCGGCACCCCGGCCCAGGCGGGCGCCGCGCAGGTCGTGGTGCTGGTGGGGCTGCTCGCCGCGCAGGCGCTGACCGTCGTCACCGGCTACCGGTTGGTGCGGACGGGCCGGCTGGTGCCGGACGACCTGGCCGCCGGCGTGCGGTCGTGGCGGCCGCGGGCCCGTTCCCGGACGTGGTACCGAGCACCCCGGCAACGGGAGTAAGGTCAGCCTCACCTTGGTGGGCGCGACCGTCTCCCACCCCGACCGACCGGGAGCGAGCGCATGGTCGCGAACTACCTCATCGGGCTGCGCGAGGGGCTCGAGGCCGCCCTCGTCGTCAGCATCCTGGTGGCGTACCTGGTGCGCACGCAGCGCCGCGACCTGCTGCCGGCCCTGTGGGCGGGCGTCGGCGTCGCGGTCGTCGTCTCGCTCGGGTTCGGCGCGCTGCTGACCTTCGGGCCGCAGGGGCTGTCCTTCCGCGCGCAGGAGGCCATCGGCGGCACGCTGTCGATCGTCGCCGTGGGCCTGGTCACCTGGATGATCTTCTGGATGGCGCGCACCGCGCGGCACCTCAAGACGGACCTGCAGCACCGGCTCGACGACGCCGCCGAGGCCGGGCGCCGGGCGATCGTCGTGATGGCCTGCCTCGCCGTCGGGCGGGAGGGCCTGGAGACTGCGCTGTTCCTGTGGGCCGGCGCGCAGGCGACGGGCACGGGCACGTCCGCCCCGCTGGTCGGCGCCGCGCTCGGCCTGGCCACCGCGGTGCTGCTCGCGTGGGCGCTGTACCGCGGCGTCATGCGGCTGAACCTCCAGGTGTTCTTCGCGTGGACCGGCGCGTTCCTCGTCCTGGTCGCGGCCGGCGTGCTGTCCTACGGCGTCCACGACCTGCAGGAGGCCGGCATCCTGCCCGGGCTGGACGACCTGGCCTTCGACGTCTCGGCGCAGGTCCCGCCCACCAGCTGGTACGGCACCCTGCTCAAGGGCGTCCTCAACTTCACCCCGGCGACCACGTGGGCGCAGGCGATCGCCTGGACCGCCTACGTGGTGCCGACCATGACCCTGTTCGTCCGCACGGCCTGGCGGCGCCCTCCCGCCCGGCCCAGCACCGCGGCCCCCACCGCCACCACCTCGCCGCTGCCCACCGCCTGACCCCTCGCGACGACCGCCGCGGCGCGACGCCGCCGGTCCGCCGAGCCCGCACCCGAGGAGCACCATGCCCCGCACCACCCCGGCCGCCGCCACCGCCGCGGTCCTGCTGCTGCCGCTGCTGGCCGCCTGCGTCCCGAACGACCCCGCCGGCGGCCCCGCGACCGCCGGCGCGTCCGGCGCCCTGACGGTCAGCTCGACCGCCGACGCGTGCGACGTCTCGGCGGCCACCGCACCCAGCGGCACGCTCACCTTCACGGTGACCAACGACGGCGGCGACGTCACGGAGTTCTACCTGCTCGCCGAGGACGGCCTGCGGATCGTCTCCGAGATCGAGAACATCGGCCCCGGCCTGACCCGGGACCTCGTGGTGCAGGCCGCCCCCGGGGACTACTTCACCGCCTGCAAGCCGGGCATGGTCGGCGACGGCATCCGCGCCGCGTTCACCGTGACCGACTCCGGGCAGCAGGTGGGCCCGACCGGCGACACCGCCGAGCAGCTGGCCGCGGCCGAGGCTTCCTACGTCGCGTACGTGAAGGACCAGGTCGGCTCGCTGATCGCCGGGACCGAGGAGTTCGCCGCGGCGTACGCGGCAGGCGAGGACGACCGGGCCCGCGAGCTGTACGCCGCGACCCGCCTGCACTGGGAGCGCGTGGAGCCGGTCGCGGAGTCGTTCGGCGACCTCGACCCCGCGCTCGACCTGCGCGAGGCCGACCTCGAGGACGGCCAGGCCTGGACGGGCTGGCACCTGGTCGAGAAGGACCTGTGGCAGCCGGCGCCCGAGGCGAACGGCGGCGCCGCCTACGTGCCGCTGACCGCCGAGCAGCGCACCGCCGCCGCGGACGATCTCGTGGCGAACACCCAGAAGCTCGTGGACCAGGTGAACGCCGACGGGTTCACGTTCGAGGCGTTCCAGATCGCCAACGGCGCCAAGGCGCTGCTGGACGAGGTCGCGACCGGCAAGGTCACCGGCGAGGAGGAGATCTGGTCGCACACGGACCTCTGGGACTTCCAGGGGAACGTGGACGGTGCCCGGGTCGCGTACGAGGTGCTGCAGGACGTCGTCACCGAGCGCGACCCCGACCTGGCCGCGGGCCTGGAGCAGCGGTTCGCCGAGCTGGAGGAGCTGCTCGCCGCGCAGGGCTCCGTGGACGCCGGGTTCGCCGCGTACACGGACCTGACCGACGACCAGGTGACCGCGCTCGCCGCCGCGGTGGACGCCCTGTCCGAGCCGCTGTCCCGGCTGACCACCACCGTGACGGGGGCCTGAGACGGCCGGCCAGGAGCGCGGCGGGCTGTCCCGCCGCGCGCTGCTCGGCTGGAGCGGCGGGCTGGTCGCCGGCGCGGCGGCCGCCGGGGCGGCGGGCGCGGCGGCGGTGGACGCCGCCCGGTCCCCCGCCCCCGCGGCGGCGGCGACCGGCGCCGACCGCACCTACCCCTTCACCGGCGCGCACCAGGCCGGGATCGTCACGCCCGCGCAGGACCGCCTCTACCTGGCGGCGTTCGACGTGACGACGACCGACCGCGACGCCCTGGTGGACCTGCTGCGCCGCTGGACGGTCATGGCGGCGCGGATGACCCAGGGGCTGCCGGCCGGCGAGTTCGCGCCCGCCTCCGGCCCGTACGACGCGCCGCCCGACGACACCGGCGAGGCCGCGGACCTGCCCGCGGCGGGGCTCACGGTGACGTTCGGGTTCGGCCGGTCGCTGTTCGTGGGCGCGGACGGCGCCGACCGGTTCGGCCTGGCGGGGCGGCTGCCCGCGGGCCTGATCGCGCTGCCGCACTTCGCGGGCGACGACCTGGACCCCGCGCGCAGCGACGGCGACCTGGTGGTGCAGGCGTGCGCCGACGACCCGCAGGTCGCGGTGCACGCGGTGCGGAACCTGTCCCGCGCGGCGTTCGGCACGGCCCGGATCCGCTGGACGCAGCTCGGCTACGGCCGGACTTCGTCCACCAGCACCGCCCAGAAGACCCCGCGCAACCTGTTCGGCTTCAAGGACGGCACCGCCAACCTCAAGGCCGAGGAGACCGCGGCCGTCGAGGAGCACGTCTGGGTCCCCGCCGGCGCCGCGGCCGAGGGCGGCGGGGACGCGGCGTGGCTCGCCGGCGGCACCTACCTGGTGGCCCGGCGGATCCGGATGCACATCGAGACCTGGGACCGCTCGTCGCTGCGCGAGCAGGAGGCGCTGGTCGGCCGGACCAAGGGCGAGGGCGCGCCGCTGTCGGGCGGGACGGAGTTCACCGAGCCCGACCTCGACGCGACCGGCGGCGACGGCCGGCCCCTCGTGGCCCTCGACTCGCACGTGCGGCTGGCGCACCCCACGCAGAACGACGGGGTGCGGATGCTGCGCCGCGGGTACAACTTCACCGACGGCAACGACGCGCTGGGCCGGCTGGACGCGGGGCTGTTCTTCCTGGCGTTCGTCGTGGACCCCCGGACGCACTTCGTCCCGATGCAGACGCGCCTGTCCGGGCAGGACGGGCTCATGGAGTACCTGGTGCACACCGGCTCGGGGCTGTTCGCGGTCCCGCCGGGGGTGCCGGACGGGGCGCTGCCGGAGGGCGCGGACGGCACCCCGGTGCTCGCGGCGGACGGGCCGTTCGTGGGCCAGGGTCTGTTCGCCTGACCTCGGCGGCCGGCAGTTCACCCCCGAACCCCCCCAATCCGGACATATGCCGCATTAGTCTCGGCCTCGGCCCGGTCCCCAGCGGGCTCCCCCGCCCCGGAGGTCCTGATGCAGATCCGGCTCATCCCGCTCGCCGACGTCACGGGCGCGGACGCGCAGGCCTGGCAGCGCCTCGCGGGCGACGCGCTCGCGCCGAACATGTGCCTCGACCCGCGCTACCTCGTCACCGCCCGCCACCGGGAGGACGTCGACGAGCTGCGCGTCCTCGTGGTCCAGGAGGCCGGCGAGTGGCTGGCCGCGCTGGTGCTCACGACGAAGCGCGTGCTGCCGCCCCTGCCCGTGCAGGCCGCGACCACCGGGAGCCGGTTCACCACGCTGGAGTGCGACCGGCACCACCCGCTCGTGCGCCGTGGCCGGGAGGTCGAGGCGCTGGACGCGCTGCTCGGCGGGCTGACGACGGCGGGGCTGCCCGGGCTCGCGCTGCTGCGCCGGTTCCCCGCCGAGGGGCCGCTCGCCGACGCGCTGGCCACGGTCGCGGCCCGGCGCCGGATGCGGGTGCACGAGCGGACCCGCGACGTCGGCGCCTGGGCGCCCCGGTCGGCGTTCGAGGTGCTCGACGTCCCCGCGCCCGCGGACGGGGCGCTCGTCGACCCGCCGATCTCGCTCGGGCACCTGCGGACCGACGAGGCCCGCAACACCCGGCGCGTGGTGCGCGGGCTGGTGCGGGAGACCGGCGGCCCGCTGGTGCTGCACGACGAGTCCGGCGACCCGGCCGCCGCCGACCGGTTCGTGGCGCTCCAGGGCGCCGGCTGGAAGGGCGACCGGTCCCGCGGCGGCGCGGCGCTGAGCCTGTCGGCCCCGGACGAGCGCTGGTTCCGCGACTCGGTGGACGCGTTCCGGCGGGACGGCGACCTCAGCGTGCTCCGGCTGGCGGCCGGCGGGCGGACGCTGTGGACCGGCTACCAGGTGCGGTCCGGCGGCGCCTGGTTCGGGCTGCTCGACGCCTACGACGAGGAGTTCCGCCGGTTCTCCCCCGGCTCGGTCGGCCGGCTGGCGATGATGACGTACCTGCTCGGCACCACCGACGCCCCGTTCGTCGACCCGGGGTTCGGGTCGCACTACGCCGTCGGCGCGCGCATCTGGCCCGCCGCCCGGGAGCAGGTCGACCTGCTCGTCTCCGCGCGCGGCCTCACGGCGCACGCGATGGTCCGGGCCGTCCCGCTCGCCCGGCGGTTCCGCCTGGTCGCCTGACGGCGGTCAGGCCCGCTGCTCGCCCCAGCCGTGCCAGCGCTCGACCTCGACGACCGCCGACCAGCGCGGGCTGGTGCGGTCGGCGTACGGCTGCCCGCCGTAGTGCCGGGACAGCCGGTCGATGTCCGCGAGTCCGTGGTCCTCGCGCAGCTCCACGACCCGGCCGACCAGGGTCAGGTGCGTGTACCAGCTCTCCGCGTCCAGGACGGTGAGCGAGACGCGGGGGTCCCGCCGCAGATGCCCCAGCCGCACGCGGGTGGCGTCGAGGTTGAGCAGGACCCGGCCGTCGTCCTGCCACAGGTACCAGGTCGCGGCGGAGGCGGGCGCGCCGTCCGCGCGCAGGGTCGCCATCACGGCCGGGTTGGGGCGGCGGAGCAGCTCGACGGCGTCGGGCGGCAGCGGGGGCGTCGGCACGGGGATGACCTCCTGGCGTGGGCGCGGACGCCCGTCAGTGTGGCCCGCCCCGCCTGCGGTCACCAGCCGGAGACGCGCCGCAATCCCGTCGCGGGCGTCAGCTGCACGAGCGCGTGGCCGCCGGCGTCCTCGACCTCCAGGCTGACCGCCGCCGGGCGCCCGCGCTGCTCGCGCGCGACCCACTCCAGGACCTCCAGCACGTCGCCGGCGTCCACGAGGCGCCACCGCTCCGCGGGAAGCCCGGCCGACGCGTGCAGGTCCACCACGTAGACCGGGTCGTCGACCTCGACCCACGAGTACCGCGTGCTCGCCGCCCGCACCGCCTGCATGGTCCGTCCTCCGCTCGCGTGCCGTCACGCCCAAGTCTGGCGGGCGCGGGTGAACGGCGGGTGAGCGGGGCGCGACGGGGTGGCGGCGCCTGCGAGGCCCCGGCGTAGCGTCCGGGGCCAGCGGCGCACCGCCGGGCGGCCGTCGACGCGGCGCTCGCCGCGCTGCCGGCCGCCCGTGCGGGGACGACTGAGGACCGGACGAGGAGGAGGCCCGCCATGCGATCGCTGCGCTGCCTGCTGGGACGGCACGACTGGCGGATGCACCGGAACCCCGAGAAGGGAGGCGCCGGTGCGGCGTTCGAGGTCTGCGCCCGCTGCGGGAAGGACCGCGTCGGTCACGAGCAGGCGGACGGGCGGTGGCTGGCGGGCGGCGGCATGGGCGGGATGGGCTGAGCCCGGGCCACGCCTCAGAGAGCCGACCGCCGGACCAGCTCCGTGAGGTCCCCCGTCCGCGCGACCGTCGCGCGCTGCCACGTGGCGCCGCTCCCTCGGGCCAGGACCCGCTCGGCGCCCCGCCCGACCGCGCCGGCGTCCGGGCCGAGCGCCAGCGCCACGTGGTCCAGCAGCGCGGCGACCGCCGTCGCGGCGGGGACGGGGCGGCCGCTGACCGGGTGCATCAGCTCCCCCTCGACGCCGTCCCGGCTGGCCCGCCAGGCGGCGAGCCGGATCAGCGCGGTCTCGATGTCCGGTGCCGGCACCCCCGCGCGCCACTCGCGGGCGGCGGTCTCCACGAGCGCCCGCCCCAGCGCCGCGACCAGCACCGCGTCCCGCACGTCCCGGCACACGTCGGCGACCCGGAGCTCGACGGTCGGGTACCGGTGCGACAGCCGGGCGTCGGGGTAGAACATCCCGGCGTCCAGCGGCACGCCGGAGTCGAGGAACCGCCGCAGCCGCGCCCGGTACGCCGCGACCGACCTGTACACGTCGGCCGGCCCCGTCGTCGGCCAGCGCCACCACGCCTGCGTCCGGTAGCCCGCGTACCCGGTGTCCACGCCGTCTGCGTACGGCGAGTTGGCCGCGAGCGCCGCCAGCACGGGCAGCCACGCCCGCACCCGGTCCAGCACCGCCACGCCCTCCTCGGCCGAGCGGACCGCGACGTGCACGTGGCAGCCGCACGTGAGCTGCTGGTCGGACGTCAGCCGGAACCGGTCCTGGATGGCCTGGTACCGGGGGGTCGGCGTGAGCGAGGGGTGCGCGGGCAGCGGGGACGTCGCCAGCGGGACGGCGAGCGCCCCGGCGGCGCGGGCGGCGGCCCCGGCCCGGTCGCGCAGCCGGCGCAGGTCGGCCTCGATGTCGGCCAGCGCCGTGCGCGGCGGCGTGGCGGTCTCCACCTGCTCCTGCTGCAGCTCGGACGCGAGCGCCGCGATCCCCGAGGGGTCGGCACCCGCGGCCAGGTCGGCGTCCGCCGCGAGCAGCGCCCCGACGACGGGCGAGGGGCGGCCCGTGGCCGGGTCGACGAGCAGCAGCTCCTCCTCGACGCCGAACGTCCGCAGCGCGGTCGGCGGCGTGGGCGCGGGCTGCGGCGGGGCCGTGGCCAGGGCCACGGGCGGTGCACCGGTCGGCAGGATGTCGTCCATCGGCGGGCCCCCTCGCGGTGCCGGCGGGACGCTCCGTCGGCGGACTGCGCCCACAGTACGCCGCGCCCGCCCGAGCGCACACCGGACGCGTCAGGGAGCCTGCGGCCGCAGGTGCACCACGAGCAGCGCGATGTCGTCCTCGGGCGCGTCGCCCGCCGCCCCGCGGCTCAGCACGGCGTCCGCCAGGTACGCCGCGTCGAGCACCGCGCCGCCCGTCGCGCGCTCCCGCGCCTCCGGGACCAGCGCCGCGACGAGCTCGGCGAGCCGGTCGATGCCGTCCTGCAGGTGCTCGCCGCGCTGCTCGACCAGGCCGTCCGTGTACAGCACGACCGTCGACCCCCTCGGCACGCTCACCGTCGCGTCGGTCCGCGCGGCCCCGGCGGTGACGCCGAGCACCAGCTCCGGGTCGCCGCCGCGGAGCTCGCGCACGGTTCCCTCCGGGTCGACCAGCAGCGGCGGCAGGTGGCCCGCGTTCGTCCAGCGCACCGTGGTGGTCGCCGCCGCGCGGTCCTCGTCGCTCTGCTCGAGCCGGAGCACCACCGCCGACGCCATGGCGTCGACCCGCAGCGTCTCCAGCGTCGTGTCGAGCGCGCCGAGCACCTGCGCGGGCGGGCCGCCGGACGTCGCGGCGATCCCGCGCAGCAGCGTGCGGACCTGGCTCATCGCGGCGGCCGCGTGCCGGTCGTGCCCCATGACGTCGCCGATGACGAGCACGGTCGCGCCGTCCGGCTGCAGGAACGCGTCGTACCAGTCGCCGCCCACCTGCGCGGCCTCGGCCGCGGGGACGTACCGCACCACGACGTCGAGGTCCTCCGGCTGCGCCGGCGCCGTGAGCAGCGCGCGCTGCAGCGTCTCGGCCATCCGGCGCTGGCCCTCGAACAGCCGGGCGTTGTCGAGGGCGACGCCGGCGCGGTCCGCGACCTGCACGAGCAGCGCGAGGTCCTCCGGGCCGAGGTCGGCGTGCGTCGCGTCCAGGAACAGCGAGATCGCCCCGACCGTCCGCCCGCGTGCCCGCATCGGCACGATGTGCGCCCGCCGGGGCGCGAGCGAGCGCAGGACGTCCCGGGCCTCCCCGGTCAGCAGGGGGGAGATCTGCTCGGTGGCGTCGTCCACGGTCACCAGCTCGCCGTCGTGCAGCGCGCGGTGCAGGAAGGAGGACGGGGCCAGGGACCCCAGCCGGAGCTGCGCGTAGCGGGCCACCGTCGGGCGCAGGTGCGGCTCCGCGTGCCAGCCGGCGATGTCCCGCAGCTGGCGCTGGTCGTCCCACAGGGTGACGAGGCACCAGGACCCGAACCCCCGCACCAGGTGCCGGGCCAGCCGGCCCACCGCGTACTCGGTGTCCAGCGTGGAGCTGAGGTCGTCGCTGACCGTCGCGAGCACCGCGAGCCGGTGGGTCGCGGCGTCAGCCGCCGACCGGGCCGCGAGGCGCTGCGCCTCGGCGTGCCGGCGCGCGGTGATGTCGTGGAAGTAGACGGACAGCCCGTCCGGGCCCGGGAACGCCCGCACCTCGTACCAGCCGTCCAGCGGCGGCGGGTAGTACGCCTCGAAGGACCGCCGCGCCCCCGTCGCGACCGCGCCCCGGTAGTGCTCCTCGAACGGCGACCCGGTCGCGAACGGGAACAGCGACCAGATCTCCCCGCCCAGCAGCTCCCCGCGCGTCCGGCCGAGCACCCGCTCAGCCTCGGCGTTCACGTACGCGAACCGCCAGGCGTCGTCGAGCAGGAAGAACGCCGTGGCCATCGTCTCCAGCACCCGCGCGATCCGGGCGTCCGCCTGCCGCGCCGCCGTGGTGTCGTAGGCCGCGCCGAGCACCCGCGCCGCGGTGCCGTCCGGACCGGCCAGTGCCAGCCCGCGCGCCTGCACCCAGCGGGTCGAGCCGTCCGGCCGGCGCACCCGGTACTCCGCCGTGTACTCCTCGCACGCCGCGACGGCCCGGTCCAGCGCGGCGTGCACCCGCGGCAGGTCGTCGGGGTGCACCGCCGCGTCGAACGCCTCGATGGTGCCGCCGAACGCGTCCCGGTCCAGCCCGAAGATCCGCAGCAGCTGGTCGTCCCAGTCCAGCCGGCCGGTCGCGAGGTCCCAGTCGAACGTGCCCACCCCGCCGGCGGTCACCGCGAGCTGCCGGCGCGCCCGGTCCGCCTCGTACTCCACCGACAGCGCGGAGAGCTCCAGCTCCGCGACGGCCGACGCGGCCAGGTCGCTCAGCACCAGCACGTCGTCCTCGGACCACGCGCGGGCCTCGCCGTCGTACACGCACAGCGCCCCGACCACGTGGCCGTCCCGGCCGAGCAGCGGCACCCCCAGGTACGCGCCCACGTGCTCGTCCGGCGACACCCCGGCCTGGGGCTGCGACGCGTCCGGGACGACCAGCGGGGCGGCCCGCCGGGCGGTCGCGGCGCACACCGTGTCCGACAGCGCGGTGCGCGGGCCGGTCCCGCCGACCACCGTCGGGTCGGCGGCGGTCGGCACGTCGTCGATCAGCGCGGCCTGCGCGGACGGGGCGGCCAGCAGGCGGGCGGCGAGCTGCGCCAGGCGCTCGAGGGCGGGGTCGCGGAGGGAGGAGAGCAGCCGCCGGGCGGCGCGGTCGCGCGGGCCGGCGGGCGCGTCGGGCGCGTCGGGCAGGTCGGGCACCGTCCCCTCCTTCCGTCGCAGCCGGTCTGCGCAGCATAGGGCCCGCCCACGCCGCCGGGCTCGCGCGCCGTGCCGGGCGGGGCGGGTCGGGGCGGGTCGGCTCGGGCGTGGCGCCGTCAGGGGGCCGTGACGTCCACGGACGCGAACGCGGCGGCCGCCGGCAGGTCCGCGAGCGCGGCCAGCAGGCCGGGCACCGCCGCGCGGTCCGCGACCGTGACCGCCAGCTCCGGCGCCGCGCGGTCCGCCCGCACGGAGTACCCCGTGACGGCGGCGTCCGCGGCCAGCCGGCCGACCAGCTCGGCGACACCCGGCACCGGCTCGGCCCACGCGGGGACGGCGACCCCGTGGTCGAACCGCCAGGACCGGTCCACGAGCACCTGCCGCTCGTCCGCCGGCCCGGTCACCACCACGGTCGCGTCCGCCGCCGCAGCGGCGACGCGGGGCCGCCAGCGCTCCAGGACCGCCGGCACGCGCGCCGCGTCCGCCGCGGTGAGCCGGACGACCAGGCGGGCGTCCCCGTCGTCGAGCAGCGGTTCCTCGCCGGGCTGCACGGGCGCGACCAGCGCGCCCGCGAGATCGGGGTCGGCACGCAGCGCGTCGAGCAGGTCGAGCCGGGCCCCCTCGTCCGCCGCCGGCGCGGGCAGCATCGCGGCGAACCCGTCCACCTCGACCACCGGGTGCACCCGGACCGCCCGCGGCTCGGCGGTGCCCGCGGACCACGGGCGCAGCGCGGCGGCGAGGTCCCGCACGGCACCGGCGTCGGACCCGGCGTCCAGCGTGACGGTACCGCCGCGTCGCCGACCGCCACCCCGACGTCCGCGATCCCCGTGCGCACGTCCCCCGCGCCCGCGACCCCGGGCAGCGCGGCGGCCTCCGCGACCAGCTCCGCCGCGCTCGCGCGCCGCCGCGTCCAGGTCGAACGCCCGCGCGCACCCGCGGACCGCCAGGACCGCGAGCACCGCCACCGCGAGGACGACGACCGCGGCCCGCGCGCGTCCGAGGCGGCGGTGGGCGGGGGCGGGAGGGCTCGCGGTCACCCCGCCGACGCTACGCACCCGCCCCGCCCGCCCGGGCGGACCCGTGTGGCGGCGGTGCGGCGGGTTCGTGCAGGTCCGCGGCACGCGGGCGGTAGCCTGACCCGCGCACGCAGCCGCATCCCGCCCGACGCACCCCGGAGCCCGTCGATGCCCGTCCCTGACCCCGAGGTCCCCGTCGCGCCCGGCCGCCCCGGCTACGCGGCGCCCGGGACCCGCGACTCCCGCCTCCCCCCGCGCTGGCTGCCCCGCGCCCTGGTGATGGTGGTCGTCGCGGTGTTCGCGGGGATCCTCACCTGGCGCGCCGCCTCGATGCTCGGCAACGTCATCACGATCCTGGTGATCTCGTGGTTCGTCGCCCTCGCGATGGAGCCGATGATCCTGTGGCTCGGCCGGCGCGGTGTGAAGCGGACGCTCGCCACGGGTATCACCATGCTCGGCTCGCTCGTGGTCGGCATCGGGGTGCTCGCGCTGCTGGGCGGGCTGTTCGTCAACCAGCTCGTCGAGCTCGTGCAGTCGATCCCCGGTTACTACGCGGACCTGCGCGACTTCATGAGCGACCGGTTCGACGTCCAGCTCCCCGCCACGGACGAGCTGCTGAACAACGCCGGCGACTACGTCGGTGACATCGCCCCGGGGGTGATCGGCGTCGGCACGTCGATCCTCGGCGGGCTGTTCACGGCCACCGCGGTGCTGCTCGTCGTGTACTACATGGCCAGTGCGGGCCCGAAGTTCCGCGCCGCCGTCTGCCGGTACCTCGCCCCGCACCGGCAGCGGGAGGTGCTGCGGCTGTGGGAGGTCTCGCAGGAGAAGGTCGCCGGGTTCATCACCTCGCGCATCGTGCTCGCCGCGATCTCCACGGCGACCACCTGGCTGTTCCTGGCGCTGCTCGGCATCCCGTACGCCCTGCCGCTCGCGACGTTCACCGGCCTGGTGTCGCAGTTCGTCCCGACCGTCGGCACGTACATCGGCGGCGCGCTGCCGGTCCTGGTGGCGCTGTCCGTGTCCCCGCTGCGCGCGCTGGCCGTGCTGGCCTTCATCATCGCGTACCAGCAGGTCGAGAACCTGCTGCTCACCCCGAAGGTCTCGCAGCGGTCGCTCGCGCTGAACCCGGCGATCGCGTTCCTGTCAGTGATCGCGTTCGGCGCCGTGTTCGGTCCGCTCGGCGCGTTCCTGTCCCTGCCGGTCACCGCGACGATCCAGGCAGTCGCGTCCACCTACGTCCGGCGGCACGAGCTCGTGGACTCGTCGCTGCTGCAGGAGGAGCACGGCAAGCACCGGGGCGACGGCGACCTGCGGCCCCCGGTCGCGCCGCCCGCCGAGCCCGCCTAGCGTCGGCGGCATGACGGACTCGGACAGCGACTGGATCCCCGACACCCCCGGCGACGACCCCGACGCGGTCGACGTGGAGCCCCGCCGCGAGCTCGGCGGCGTGGACCGCGGCGACGACGTGGCGCAGGACCTCCAGGAGAACCTCGAGGACGGCGCGCTGGGCGAGTCCCCCGTGCCCGACCCGGTCGAGCCGCCCGACTGACCGCGCCGGCGCCCCGCGTCACTCGTAGAAGACGGCCTCCACCACGGCCCGGGCCCGCCGGGACGCGCGCAGCCACGTGTCCTCGAGCTCCTGCCCGCTGCCCGACGGGTAGCCGACGACCGCCGCCAGGCCGGACATCACCTGCCGGTCGTGCGGCAGCACGTCGGCGTGGCCCCCGGTGCGGCCCGTCCAGAGCACCAGCGCGTCCCGCAGCCGGGACGCGAGGTCCCACGCCTCGAGGAGCACCGCCGCGTCGTCCTCCGCGACCAGCCCGGCCTCCCGCGCCGCCTCCAGGGCGTCCAGGGTGGACGTGGTCCGCAGCCCGGGGACGGCGTGCGCGTGCCGCAGCTGGAGCAGCTGGGCCGTCCACTCGACGTCGGCGATCCCGCCGCGGCCGAGCTTGAGGTGCCGGGTCGGGTCCACGCCCCGCGGCAGCCGCTCGGACTCGACGCGGGCCTTGATCCGCCGCACCTCCCGGACGCCCGCCGCGTCCAGGCCGCCCGCCGGGTAGCGCAGCGGGTCGACGAGCGCGACGAACCGCTCCCCCAGCGCCGGGTCCCCGGCGACCGGCCGGGCGCGCAGCAGCGCCTGGCTCTCCCACACGAGCGACCAGCGCGCGTAGTACTCCGCGTACGCGTCGAACGACCGCACCAGCGGCCCGTTGCGCCCCTCCGGCCGCAGGTCCGCGTCGACCTCGAGGGCGGGCTCCGGGCCGACCGCACCGAGCAGCGCGCGCAGCCGGGTGGCGACGCCGGTCGCGAACTCCTGGGCGAGCACCGGGTCGGTGCCTGGCAGCGGGTCGTGCACGAACAGCACGTCGGCGTCCGAGGTGTAGCCCATCTCCCGCCCGCCGAGCCGCCCCATCGCGACGACCAGCAGCGCGGTCGGGTCGGCGTCCAGGCGCCGCGCGGCGCGCTCCTCCCACGCGGCCACCCGCAGGGCGCCGGCCAGCAGCACGTCCGCGGTGGCCGTGAGGCTGCGCGCGGCCCGCGTGCCGGTGACGACGCCGAGCACGTCGGCGACGGCGGTGCGGGCGAGCTCCCGGCGGCGCAGCGCGCGCAGGGCGGTCGCGGCGGCCACCGGCTCGGACGCGCGGGTCAGCACGGCGTCGGCCTCCGCGGACAGCCGGTCGTGGCTGCGCGGCTCGAGCTCGGCGTCGTCGTCCAGCCAGACCACCGACTCCGGCGAACGGCCGAGGGCGTCCGCGACGTACCGGGAGGTGGACAGCGCGCGCGCCAGCCGCTCCGCCGCCGTGCCGGAGTCGCGCAGCAGCTTGAGGTACCAGTGCGTGCCGCCCAGCGCCTCGGACAGCCGGCGGAACGCGAGCAGCCCGCCGTCGGGGTCGGGGCCGTCGGCGAACCAGCCGAGCATGACCGGCAGCAGCTGCCGCTGGATCGCCGCTCGGCGGGACACGCCCTCCGTGAGCGCGGCGATGTGCCGCACGGCCCCGGCCGGATCGCGGTAGCCGATGGCCGCCAGCCGCGCGCGGGCCTCCTCGGGCGCGAGGCTGACCTCCGCGGCGGACAGCTGCGCCGTGGCCGGCAGGAGCGGCCGGTAGAACAGCTCCTCGTGCAGGTGCCGGACGTCCCGGCGGACCTGGCGCCAGCGCTCCAGCAGCCCCGCGGCGCCCTCGGTGCGCATCCCGACCGACCGGGCGAGCCGGCGCAGGTCGGCCTCCGCGGTCGGCATGAGGTGCGTGCGGCGCAGGCGGTGCAGCTGGACCCGGTGCTCGATGGCCCGCAGGAACCGGTAGCAGACCGCGAGCTGCGCGGCGTGCTCGCGCCCGACGTACCCGCCCGCCGACAGGGCCGCCAGCGCGGTCAGGGTGTTGCCGCTGCGGATCTCCGCGTCCGACCGCCCGTGCACGAGCTGCAGCAGCTGCACGGTGAACTCGACGTCCCGCAGGCCGCCGACGCCGAGCTTGATCTGCCGGTCCGCCTCGGCCGGCGGGACGTGGCGCTCCACCCGCCGGCGCATCGCCTGGGAGTCCTCGACGAAGTTCTCCCGCCGGACCGCCTGCCAGACCATCGGGTTCATCGCCGCGACGTACGCGTCCCCGAGCTCCCGGTCGCCCGCGAGCGGCCGCGCCTTGAGCAGCGCCTGGAACTCCCAGGTCTTCGCCCAGCGCTCGTAGTACGACCGGTGCGAGTCCAGCGTGCGGACCAGCGGCCCGTCCTTGCCCTCCGGCCGCAGCGCCGCGTCCACCGGCCACAGCGCCGGCTCCCCCGACGGCCCGCCGCACGCCCGGGCCAGCACCGTCGCGAGCCGGGTGCCGGCGGCCAGTGCCTCGGCCTCGTCCGCGCCGTCGGCGGGCTCCGCCACGTAGATCACGTCCACGTCGCTGACGTAGTTGAGCTCCCGCCCGCCCGTCTTGCCCATGCCGACGACCGCGAGCCGCACGGACGCGCCGTGGTCGTCCAGCTCCGCGCGGGCCAGGGCCAGCGACGCCTCCAGCGCGGCGGCGGCCAGGTCGGCGAGCGCGGCGGCCACCCCCGGCAGCCGGGTCAGCGGCTCCCCCGAGGTGAGGTCGGTCGCGGCGATCCGCAGCAGGCGGGCCCGGTACGCGCCGCGCATCGCGTCCACGCCCGCGGGGCCGGCGGTCGCGGCGACCGGGACCGCCGCGTCCGGGTCGGCGCCGACCGCGGCGAGCAGCTCCGCCCGGACCTCCGCGACCGGCACGCCGGTGCCCGGGGCCTCGTCCAGGACGACGTCCAGGTGCTCCGGGTGCGCGGCGAGGTCGTCGCCGAGGGCCACGGACGCCCCGACCACCGCGAGCAGCCGCTCCCGGGCGGGGCCGTCGGCGGTGAGCACCGCGGCGAGCGTGGCGCGGCGCGCGGGGTCGTCCGCGACGGCGCCGGCGATCTTCGCGAGGGACAGCAGGGCCTGGTCGGGGTCGGCGGTCTCGGCGAGGGCCGGCACGAGCACGGCGGGCCCCGGGGCGTCGCCCGCGTCGGCTCCGTCGCCCGCGAGCAGCGCCACCAGCGCCGCGTCCGCGAGCAGCCGCTCCGCGCGCGCCGCGTCCCCGAACCCCGCGCGGGTCAGCCGACCCGCGAGCGTGCTCCCCCGACCCAC
Organism: Cellulomonas hominis; assembly: GCF_014201095.1. Taxonomy (NCBI): domain Bacteria; kingdom Bacillati; phylum Actinomycetota; class Actinomycetes; order Micrococcales; family Cellulomonadaceae; genus Cellulomonas; species Cellulomonas hominis. Next base: position 29,237 of record NZ_JACHDN010000001.1, read on the forward strand.
CGACGTGCTGCTCACGCCGGCCACGCTACCGACCGCGCCGCGCCCCGCGCGCGCCGCGTCCACCGACGGCGCGTGCGGACGAGCGCGAGGGGTCACCCGCGCGCGGCGACCGCGGGGTCAGAGCATCGGGAGGAAGCGGCGCAGCTCGTACGGCGTCACCTGGGCGCGGTACTCCTCCCACTCCTGCTTCTTGTTCCGCAGGACGTAGTCGAAGACGTGCTCGCCCAGGGTCTCGGCGACGAGCTCCGACTTCTCCATGACCGCGATGGCCGCCTCGAGCGTCGCCGGCAGGGGCTCGATGCCCAGCGCGCGGCGCTCGGCGTCGGTGAGCTCCCACACGTCGTCGTCGGCGCCCTCGGGCAGCTCGTAGCCCTCGTCGATGCCCTTGAGGCCCGCGGCCAGCAGCACCGCGAACGCCAGGTACGGGTTGGTCGCCGAGTCGACGCCGCGGTACTCGATCCGCGAGGAGTTCGACTTGCCGGGCTTGTACATCGGCACCCGCACCAGGGCGGACCGGTTGTTGTGGCCCCAGCAGATGTACGACGGCGCCTCGGAGCCGCCCCACAGCCGCTTGTACGAGTTCGTGAACTGGTTCGTCACCGCGGTGATCTCCGCGGCGTGCCGCAGCAGGCCGGCGATGAACGACCGGGCCGTCTTCGACAGGTCCAGGTGGCCGCCCGGCTCGTGGAACGCGTTCCGGTCGCCCTCGAACAGCGACAGGTGCGTGTGCATGCCGGAGCCCGGCTGGTCGGCGAGCGGCTTCGGCATGAAGGACGCGAACACGCCCTGCTCGAGCGCGACCTCCTTCACGACCGTCCGGAAGGTCATGATGTTGTCGGCCGTGGTCAGCGCGTCGGCGTACCGCAGGTCGATCTCGTTCTGGCCCGGGCCGGCCTCGTGGTGCGAGAACTCCACCGAGATGCCCATGGACTCGAGCATGGTGATGGCGGCGCGCCGGAAGTCGTGCGCGGTGCCGCGCGGCACGTGGTCGAAGTAGCCGCCCTGGTCGACCGGGACCAGCGGCTGGGCCGGGTCGGCCGGCGCCTCGAACAGGTAGAACTCGACCTCGGGGTGCGTGTAGAAGGTGAAGCCCTTCTCGCTCGCCCGGGCCAGCGCGCGCTTGAGCACGTTGCGGGTGTCCGCGAGCGACGGCTCGCCCTCCGGGGTGAGGATGTCGCAGAACATCCGCGCGGTGCCGTGCCGCTCCCCGCGCCAGGGCAGCACCTGGAACGTCGTCGGGTCGGGCTTGGCGATCATGTCCGCCTCGTAGACCCGCGTCAGGCCCTCGATGGAGGACCCGTCGAACCCGATCCCCTCGGAGAACGCGGACTCCAGCTCCGCGGGCGCGACGGCCACCGACTTGAGGGTCCCGAGCACGTCGGTGAACCAGAGCCGGATGAAACGGATGTCGCGCTCCTCCACGGTGCGGAGGACGAACTCCTGCTGCCTGTCCATGCGGTACATCCTGCACGATCCGGACGTGCAGGTGGCGCCGCACCACGCCGCTCGCCCGGGCGGTTCCACCCGAATAGGCTCGCGTCATGCCCGACCAGCACGAATCCCGCGCCCTGCGCGTGGCCCTCGCCCAGATCGACACCTGCGTCGGCGACCTCGCCGGCAACACCGCCGCCGTCCTCGACCGGGCCCGCGAGGCGGCCGCCGCGGGGGCCGACCTGGTGGCGTTCCCGGAGATGACGGTCACCGGTTACCCGATCGAGGACCTGGCCCTGCGGGCGTCGTTCCGCCGCGGCGCCGAGCGCGCGCTCACCGACCTCGCGGCGGCCCTCGCGGACGCCGGGCTCGGCGGGCTGACCGTCGTCGTCGGCACGGTCGGCGAGCGGACCACCCGGGAGCACGAGGGCGCGCCCGCCCGGCCCACCAACCAGGCGGTGGTGCTGCGCGACGGCCGGGTGCAGCAGCGCTACGACAAGCACCACCTCCCGAACTACGGCGTGTTCGACGAGTTCCGGATCTTCGCCCCCGGCGGCGAGCCCACGGTCGTCGAGGTCGCCGGCCGCCGCGTCGGGCTGCTGATCTGCGAGGACATCTGGCAGGACGGCCCCGTCGCGGAGCTCGCGGACGACGACCTCGACCTGCTGGTGGTCATCAACGGCTCGCCGTTCGAGGAGGGCAAGGGCCACATCCGCACGGACCTGGCCGCGCGCCGGGCCGCCGAGGTCGCCGCGCCGGTCGCCTACGTCAACATGGTCGGCGGCCAGGACGACCTGGTGTTCGACGGCGGCTCGTTCGTGGTCGGCACCGACGGCACCCTGCTGGCCTCCGCGCCGCAGTTCGTCGAGCACCTGCTGGTGTGGGACGTCCCGGCCCGGGGCACCGCCCCGGAGCGCGGCGACGTCGTGCCGGCGCTCGACCCGGACGAGGAGATCTACCGGGCGCTCGTCACCGGCCTGGCCGGCTACGTGCGCAAGAACGGCTTCCGGTCCGTCGTGCTCGGCATGTCCGGCGGCATCGACTCGGCCCTGGTCGCCGCGATCGCCGCGGACGCCCTCGGCGGGGACCGCGTCGTGGGCGTGTCGATGCCCTCGCGCTGGTCCTCCGACCACAGCAAGGACGACGCCGCGGACCTGGCGAAGCGGGTCGGCGCCGACTACCGGGTGCAGCCGATCAAGCCGATGGTCGACGCGTTCGAGGGCGAGATGGCCCTGGACGGCGTCGCCGCGGAGAACCTGCAGGCCCGCGTCCGGGGCGTCATCCTCATGGCGCTGTCCAACGCGGAGGGGCACCTCGTGCTGGCGACCGGCAACAAGACCGAGCTCGCGGTCGGCTACTCCACGATCTACGGCGACGCGGTCGGCGGCTACGCCCCGCTGAAGGACGTCGACAAGTCCCGCGTCTGGGCGCTGGCCCGGTGGCGGAACACCCACGCCGCCGACGCCGGCGAGATCCCGCCGATCCCGGAGAGCTCGATCACGAAGCCGCCGTCGGCGGAGCTCCGCCCGGGCCAGGTCGACCAGGACTCGCTGCCGCCGTACGACCTGCTCGACCAGGTGCTGGACGCCTACGTCGAGCACGCGGAGGGCCGCGCCGAGCTGCTGGCCCGCGGGTTCGACCCGGAGATCGTCGACAAGGTCCTGTCCCTGGTGGACCGCGCCGAGTGGAAGCGCCGGCAGTACCCGCTCGGCCCCAAGGTCACGGCCCTGGCGTTCGGCCGCGACCGTAGGCTGCCGATCACGACGCGCTGGCGCGAGCCCGCCGCCACCAGCACGACCAGCGACCCCGTGGAGCAGCACTGATGTCCCAGCACCCCGCCCCCAGCCCCGTCCGCCGCGTGCGCGTGCACCACCTGGCGGAGGCGAAGCAGCGCGGCGAGAAGCTGACGATGCTCACGGCCTACGACTTCGCGACCGCCCGCATCTTCGACGCCGCCGGCATCGACGTCCTGCTGGTCGGCGACTCCATCGGCAACACGATGCTGGGGCACGCGTCGCCCATCCCGGTGACGGTGGACGAGATGATCCCGCCGACCCGCGCCGTGGTCCGGGCGACCGAGCGCGCGCTCGTCGTCGCGGACCTCCCGTTCGGCACGTACGAGGCCGGCCCGGAGCAGGCCCTGGCCACGGCGGTCCGGTACCTCAAGGAGGCCGGCGCGCACGCGGTGAAGTTCGAGGGCGGCGAGCGGGTCGCCCCGCAGATCCGCGCGCTCACGGACGCCGGCGTCCCGGTCGTCGCGCACCTCGGGTTCACCCCGCAGTCCGAGAACGCGCTCGGCGGGCACCGGGTGCAGGGCCGGGGCGACGAGGCGGCCGAGCGGCTGGCCGAGGACGCGGTCGCCGTCCAGGAGGCCGGCGCGGTCGCCGTCGTGCTGGAGATGGTCCCGGCGCCGGTCGCGGCGCGGATCACCGAGGTCCTCCGCATCCCGACGATCGGCATCGGCGCCGGCCCGGACTGCGACGGCCAGGTGCTCGTGTGGACCGACATGGCGGGCATGGCCGACTGGCAGCCGCGGTTCGCCAAGGTGTTCGCCCCCGTCGGCGAGCTGCTCGGGCAAGCCGCGCGCGCCTACGCGGCCGAGGTCCGCGGCGGGTCGTTCCCCGACGCCGACCACTCGTTCCTCAGCTGAGCGGGCGCCGGCGGCCCGTCGCCGCCCTCGTCGTGCTCGCGACGGCCGCCGTCGTCCTGGTGCTGGTCGCCCCGGGCGCCCTGGGGCTCGCGGACGTCTCGCCGTTCGGCCAGCTCGTCGCGCTGCGGGGGCTGGTGGGCCTGGTGCTGCTGCTGGCGGCGCTGCTCGTGCTCGTCGCGCTGGCCGCCCGCGAGCGCCGCGCCCGGCCCCGCCGCGGGCTCGCGCTGGCGCTCGCCGGGGTGCTGCTGGCCGGCGCCGGCGCGCAGGGCGCGGTGCTCGCGGCGCGCGGGGTCGGCACCGACGGCCCCGGCGACCCTGACGACGCCGACCTGGTCGTCCTGGCGTTCAACACGTTCGGCACGGTGCCCGCCGACGACCTGGCGGCGCTCGTCCTCGCGCAGGACGCCGACGTCGCCGTCCTCCCGGAGACCACCGCGGAGACCGCGCGCACCGCCGCCGGGGCGCTGACCGCCGCGGGCCGCCCGACGACCGCGCTGGCCGCGGACGCCGCCCACCCGGGCTCCGACGGCGTCGCCCTGCTGCTGCGCACCGGGCTCGGCGACTACGACCAGGTCGGCGCCGGGCTGCCCGCGACCGAGCTGGGGACGTTCGCCGCGGTGCTCGGGCCCGGCGGCGCCGCGGAGCCCGGCGCCCCGGACCGCGTCGTCGCGACCCACCTGCGCGCCCCGTCGTCCGGGCGGCGCGTCCCGGTGTGGCGGGCGCACACCGCCGCGATCGCCGACGTGTGCCGGAGCACCCCGGGCGTCGTCGTCGCGGGCGACCTCAACGCCACCCTGGACCACCCCGGCCTCGCGGACCTCGGGCCGTGCGTGGACGCCGCGCGCGCCGCGGGCGCGGCGGGGCTGGGCACCTGGCCGGCCGGCTCCGCCGAGGTGCTCGGCGCGCCGATCGACCACGTGCTCGTGGACGGCCGCGCGTGGCGGGTCGCGGGCTTCGCGGTGCTGCCCGCGGTCGGGGCCAGCGACCACCGCCCGGTCGTCGCGCACCTCGACCGCCGCTGAACCGGCGGGCGACGCCGGGACCGAAGTGCCACGCCGGGGCGTCCGCGAGCCCTAGCCTCATCGGCATGCGCCGCCACCCCGCCGCCGACCCGCCGGCCGGCTCCCGCCCGCCGGCCGCCACGGCGCCGCGACGCACGCCGCCCGTCGGCGCGGGGACCGCCGGACCGCGGCCCGCGGCCGGCCCGCGGCGCACGACCGGGGCCGGCGGGCCCCGTCCGGAGCCCGCGGCGCCCCGCCGCACGGGTCCCGGCTCGCCCGGCTCCCCCGGCACACCGCCCGCCCCGCGGCCGCGCCCGGCCGGGTCCACCCCGCCCCGCCGCCCGGCGACGCAGCACGGCCGGCTGCGCCCGACCCCGCTCGGCTGGACGGTCCTCGCCGTGGCCGCCGCGCTGGTGGTCGCCGTCGTCGTCGGCGTGGTCCGCCTGGTCGCCGGGCCGGCAGCCGAGGCCGTCGTCCCGGCGTGCGAGCCCGACGCCACCCAGTCGCAGAACTGCTGGCCGGCCATCACCGACAACGAGGACCCGCGCCTCGAGCCGTCCCCGTGGATCACCGGCCGGGTGCTCGGCGGCGACGTCCGCACGGTGCTGGACCACGTGGCGCAGCGCTTCGACGCGGAGGTCGAGCCGGTCGACGTCGCCAGCTCGTGGGGCTGGGCCTACCGGTCGGTGCGCGGCGAGGACGAGGCGCTGTCGAACCACGCGTCGGGCACGTCGATCGACCTCAACGCGACCGAGCACCCCCTCGGCTCGAGCGGCACGTTCACCGACGACCAGGTCGCGGCGATCCGGGCGATCCTGGCCGAGGTGTCCCCCGTCGTCGCCTGGGGCGGGGACTTCGACGGCCGCCTGGACGAGATGCACTTCGAGATCGTCGGGGACGCCGAGGCCGTCGCCGAGGTGGCCGCGCGGCTGCGCGGCGAGCCCGCCGCGGGCTGACGGCGGCGCCGCAGCCGGCCCTCGTCAGTCGCGCTCGCGGCGGTCCTGCTCGTCCCACGCCTCCGTGCGGGCCCGCGCCTTCTCCAGCGCGTGCTGCGCGGCCTCGCGCGTCGGGTACGGGCCCATCACGTGCGTCCAGGTCGACTGCCGGCCCTGCTCGACCTCGCCGGTCTGCGTGTTGTAGTAGTACTCCTCGGCCACGACGCCCTCCCGTCCGTGCGGGCCGCCGGCCTGCGAGGGCGGCCTCACTTCGTAGACTGCCAGGTATGACGTCCGTCCACGCGCCGAGGCCGGCGCTCGTGCCCGGACGGATCGGCCCGCGCCGACCCGTCCCCGCCGCCATCGCCCGACCCGAGTACGTGGACCGCCCGGGGCCCGCGCCGTACACGGGCAGCGACGTCCCCGAGCCGGAGGTCGTCGAGCGGATCCGCGTCGCCGCGCGCATCGCGGCGCAGGCCCTCGCGGAGGTCGGCCGGCACGTCGCGCCGGGCGTGACGACCGACGAGCTCGACCGGATCGGGCACGAGTTCGTCCTCGACCACCACGCGTACCCCTCGACGCTGGGCTACCGCGGGTTCCCCAAGTCGCTGTGCACCTCGGTCAACGAGGTGATCTGCCACGGCATCCCTGACTCGACGGTCCTCGAGGACGGCGACATCGTGAACGTCGACATCACGGCGTTCACCGGCGGGGTGCACGGCGACAACAACGCGACCTTCCTGGTGGGCGACGTCGACGAGGAGTCCCGGCTGCTGGTCGAGCGGACGCAGGAGGCCCTGCACCGCGCCATCAAGGCCGTGCGCCCGGGACGCGAGGTCAACGTGATCGGCCGGGTCATCGAGAAGTACGCGGCCCGGTTCGGGTACGGCGTCGTGCGGGACTACACCGGCCACGGCGTCGGCGAGGCGTTCCACTCGGGGCTCGTCATCCCGCACTACGACGCGGCACCGCACTACGACCGGGTCATCGAGCCCGGGATGGTGTTCACCATCGAGCCGATGCTCAACCTCGGCACCGCCGACTGGACGACCTGGGACGACGGGTGGACGGTGGTCACCGCCGACCTGCGCCGCAGCGCCCAGTTCGAGCACACCCTGCTGGTCACCGACACCGGAGCGGAGATCCTCACACTGCCATGAGCGCACACACCCCCACCGCCGCGCGGACGGCCTTCGGCATCGACATCGGCGGCTCCGGCATCAAGGGCGCCCCGGTCGACCTGGAGACCGGCGAGTTCGCCGCCGAGCGCGTCCGCATCCCCACCCCGCAGCCCGCCACGCCCGGCGCCGTCGCCGAGACCGTCGTGGAGCTGGTCCGCCGGTTCGACCTGCCCGGGGACGCGCCGATCGGCGTGACCTTCCCGGCCGTCGTGCAGCACGGCGTCGCGCGGTCCGCCGCGAACGTCGACGTGTCCTGGATCGGCACCAACATCGAGCACGTGCTCGGCGACGCCCTCGGCCGTCCGGTGCTCGCGGTGAACGACGCCGACGCCGCCGGGTACGCCGAGACGCTGTACGGCGCCGCCCGGTCCACCTCCGGCGTGACCTTCATCTGCACGCTGGGCACCGGCATCGGCACCGCGATCGTCGCCGACGGCGTCCTCGTGCCGAACCTCGAGCTCGGGCACCTGGAGATCGACGGGCACGACGCCGAGACCCGCGCGTCCGACGCCGCCCGCGACCGGGAGGACCTGGACTTCGAGCAGTGGGCCGAGCGGCTCCAGCGGTACTTCGGCGTGATCGAGGACCTGTTCTGGCCGGACCTCATCGTCGTCGGCGGCGGGGTGTCGAAGCACCACGAGAAGTTCCTGCCGCTGCTGCACCTGCGCGCCCCGATCGTCCCGGCCCAGCTCCGGAACGCGGCGGGGATCGTCGGCGCGGCGGCCCTCGCCGCCCGGGCCGGCACGCCCGTCGCCGGGGTGAAGGGCGACTGAGCGAGGTCGGCGTCCCGCTGCGGATGCGGGTCCGACCGGCGTGGCCTAGCGTCGAAGAACCAGGTCACCGTGTCGAAGGAGGATCCATGGGACTCGACGACAAGATCGCGAACGCCGCGGAGAAGGCGGCCGGCAAGGCCAAGGAGGCCGCCGGACGCGCGAGCGACGACGAGCGCCTCGAGGCGGAGGGCCGGACCGACCAGTCCAAGGCCGACCTCAAGGACGCGGGCGAGAAGGTCAAGGACGCGTTCAAGCACTGACCCGGCCCGTCAGGTGCCCCGCCCCGGTCCGCCGGGTGCGGGGCACCGGCGCGTCCGGGCCGGTGCGCGCGGTCAGTCGGGCGGCGGCGCGACCCGGACCGGCGCCCGGAACCGCGGGCCGTCGCCCTCGGGCTCCTGCGGGACCCAGCGCCCCGCCGCCTCGAGCCCGACGACGTCGAGGTGCACCTGCGCGATGTCCGCGATGGGCAGCGGGAAGTCCGGCGCGGTGGTCCGGCTCTCGGCGAGGGGGACGTCGTCGTCCGCGAGCAGGGTGAGGGTCCAGGTGACGGCCTCGGTGCCGGCGCAGACCGGCGAGTGCAGGACCAGGTGGCGCGCGCGGGCGGCCTCCGGACCGCTGAGCGCCGCGATCCGCGGCAGCCTGCGCCGAACCATGCCGTGCTCCCGTGTGCGTCCCCCGGCCGGGCCGTCCGCTCGACCCGCGGTCCCAGGGTCCGGCCCGGGGCGGCCGCGAGCCGGGACGTTGGTCCCTGGCGGGTCGGCCGAACGGGTCGCGCGAGGGTGACCAGGGGTGACGCGCGGGTGTCGGGGGCGGGGCGCACACTGCCGCCGTGAACCTCGCCCAGACCGTCCCGGGCGGCCTGTCCCGCCTGCGCGCCGCGGTGCCGCTGCTGAACGCCCACGAGGTGCCGCCCGGCGAGCACCACGACGTGGACCGGCCCGTCCCCGTCACCGTGACGCTGCGCTGGGCGACCGGGACCGAGCGCCTGGACACCGTCGCCGTCGAGTGGACCGCGACGCTCGTCCGGGTGCGGATCGTCGACCTGCGGGTGATGACCGGCGCGGTCTGGCTGCCCGCCGCCGACGTCCGCCGCCGGGGGCCCTGACCCCGCCGCCCTACGCGGGCGAGGGCGCGTCGGTCGCCGCCCAGCTGGCCAGCAGCCGGAGCGCGTCCGCCGTCCCCGAGCCCGGAGCGGCGGTGTAGACGAGCAGCGTGAGCCCCGGCGCCGCGGCGACCGTCATCGAGTCGTACATGAGCTCGAGCCGCCCGACGACCGGGTGCTGGATGCGCTTCGTCCCGCCGGTGTGCAGGTGCACGTGGTGCGCCGCCCACCGGGTGCGGAAGTCCTCGCTCCGGGTGGACAGCTCCCCCACCAGCGCCGTCAGCTCCCGGTCCGACGGGTCGCGGCCCGCGGCCGACCGCAGGATGCCGACCGTGTCGTCGGCCGCCCGGACCCAGTCCACCCAGAACTCCCGCGCCCGCGGGTCGAGGAACGCGAACCGCGCGTGGTTCGGGCGGGGCCCCGGGCCGTCGTACAGCGGGGCGTACAGCGCCCGGCCCAGCGCGTTCGACGCGAGGATGTCGAGCCGGTCGTCGCGCACCACGGCGGGCGCTCCGGTCATCGCGTCCAGCAGCGCCTGGATGCTCGGCGTCACCGTCCGCGCCCGCGGGCGGCGGCGCGCGCGGGCCGTCCCCGGTCCGGCGGCGCGGGCCAGGTCGCGCAGGTGCCGGCGCTCGGCCTCGTCCAGCCGCAGCACGGTCGCGATCGACTCGAGCACGCTGTCGGACGCCCCGCCGAGGTTCCCGCGCTCCAGCCGCACGTAGTAGTCGACCGAGACGCCGGCCAGCATCGCGACCTCCTCGCGGCGCAGCCCCGGGACCCGCCGGTGGCCGCCGTACGCCGGCAGCCCGGCCTCCTGGGGCGTGATCCGGGACCGGCGCGAGCGCAGGAAGTCCCGGACCTCCTCGCGGTTGTCCATCCCCCCACGGTAGGTCGGCCCGCGCACCGCAGACAGGTACTCGCAGTACCCGGAACGCCCCGCACTCCCGCCCCGGGAGGCGCGGGGGTTGGCTGGGACCCATGCACACACGACGACTCGGACAGGGCCTGGAGGTGTCGGCCGTCGGGCTCGGCGCCATGGGCATGAGCCAGGGCTACGGACCCAACCCCGGCGACCGGGACGCGATGATCGCCGTCCTGCGCGGCGCCGTCGAGCGCGGCGTCACCTTCGTCGACACCGCCGAGGTCTACGGCCCGTACGTCAACGAGGAGCTGGTCGGCGAGGCCCTCGCACCGCTGCGCGACGAGGTGGTGATCGCCACGAAGTTCGGCTGGGACATCGCCGACGGCCGGATGCGCGGCACCGACAGCCGTCCCGAGCAGATCCGCCGGGTCGCCGACGCGTCCCTGCGCCGGCTCGGCGTCGAGACGATCGACCTGTTCTACCAGCACCGCGTCGATCCGCAGGTGCCCGTCGAGGACGTCGCCGGCACCGTCGGCGAGCTCGTCGCCGCGGGCAAGGTCCGGCACTTCGGGCTCTCCGAGGCAGGCGCCGCGACCATCCGCCGCGCGCACGCCGTGCACCCCGTGACGGCCGTGCAGTCCGAGTACTCCCTGTGGACCCGGGACCCCGAGCCCGAGGTGCTGCCGGCCTGCGCCGAGCTCGGCATCGGGTTCGTGCCGTTCAGCCCTCTGGGCAAGGGCTTCCTGACCGGGACCGTCGACGCGGGCACCGCCTTCGCCGACGGCGACATCCGGGGCACGATCCCCCGGTTCACCGCCGAGAACCGGGCCGCCAACGCCGCACTGGTCGAGCGGGTCCGCAGTCTCGCCGCGGCCCGGTCGGCGACGCCCGGGCAGGTCGCACTCGCGTGGCTGCTCGCCCAGCAGCCGTGGATCGTGCCCATCCCCGGCACCCGCCGGATCGAGCGCGTCGAGGAGAACGCCGGCGCCGCCGCGCTCGCGCTGTCCGCCGACGACGTCGCCGGGCTCGACGCCCTGGCCCGCACCGTCGGCGTGCGCGGCGACCGCTACAACCCCGCCGGCATGGCGATGGTCGGTCTCTGACCGGCCGCCCTGCGAAAGGACCGCTCGTGGAACACCTGACCCCGCCCCCGACCGTGCACGCCCCCGCCGACTGGTTCACCGGCGACGTCTGGTTCGACGTCGTCGCCACCCCGCCCGCGCCGGCGCGGCTGCGCGTGAACACCGTCCGGTTCGCCCCCGGCGCCCGCACCCACTGGCACGTGCACGCCGCCGGCCAGACCCTGCACGTCACCCAGGGCACCGCGCGCGTCGGCACCCGGGACGGGCGCGTGCTGGAGGCCCGGCCCGGCGAGTCCGTGTGGTGCCCGCCCGGCGAGTGGCACTGGCACGGCGCCGGCCCGGACGCGTTCACGGAGCACCTCGCGATGTGGGAGACCACCGAGGCGCGGGACGGCTCCGAGACCACCTGGGGCGAGGCCGTCACGGACGCGGAGTACGCGGCGCCCGCGGGCGGCTGACCCCGCTACCCCGGGCGCACCGCCGTCGGCCGGTAGGCCACCCCCAGGCCGCCGGCGATCGCGCCGAGCAGCGACGACACCACACCGCACGTCGCGATCACCGGCTGGACCTGGGCCGACGCCAGCCAGATCGGGGCGAGACCGCTGACCAGCAGCACCACCCAGGACACGATGAGCAGGGCGAAGTACGCCACCGTGCGCACCCGCGGGGGGACGTACGCCTCGCGGGGCGGGACGGGCGTCGGCGCGCCGGGGACGGCCGGGGCCGGTGCGGCGGCCGCGGCGGTCGCGGCGGTCGCCGCGGCGTCGGGGGCCGGGCCACGGGGCGCGGCCGGGTCGACCATGAGCAGGTACGTCGGCTGGGCCGGGACCGGGGCCGGGGCCGCCACCGGCGCCGCCGCCGCGGCCTGCGCGGCGCTGGTGGCGACCAGGACGGGTAGCGCCCCGGGCGGGACGGCCGGGGCCGGCGCGGGTGCGGGAGCGGTGGGTGGGGCGGCCGGCGGCGCGGCGGGCGCGCCGTCGGGAAGCGGCGCGAAGACCTCGGACATGTTCTGCCTCCCCCTGGGACGGCGGCCGGCCACGGGACGCGGTCGGCCGCGGACCTGTCGCGGCCCTGGCCGCGCACGCCGGAGCGCGGCGCACGGGGACGGCCCGGACCCCGGGTGGCCTCTGCGAGGCGACGGCCGGCCCGACGGACCCGGGACCGGCGGTAGGGCCGTGACGGTACACCCGGCGGTCACGGACCGGCCGGGGTCCCCGGTGGCGTCACGCGAGCCGCTCGACCGTGACCGCGGCGTGGTGCTCGCGCGGCGCCCCGGGGCGGACCCCCCACGTGAGCACCCCGTGGGCCACCGCGCCGACCTCGCCGGGCACCGCGCCCTCGTAGCGGGCGCTCGGGTCGTGGGTCAGCCGCTCGGCCAGCTCGGCGACGCTGCGGCTGTCCGCCGCCTCGTCGACGGCGACCCGGGTCATCCTGAAGCGTGCCTCGGACATGGCGGGCTCCTTCGCCGGTCGGACAGCACCAGGGTACGAGCGGGCGGCGCGGGGCGCCCCCGGGCCCCGCGACCCAGGTCGCTAGCATCGGGACCCAGGCTCGACGCAGGTTCCGCAGCACTCCCGAGCGGCAGGACCCTCCGATGACGACCTTCCCGAACGGGCACGCTCCCGACGACGCACTCACCCCCATCCCGGGCGGCGGACGGCTGCTCGCCCCGGTGGCCGTGGTGTGGCGGCAGATCTGCGCCGACGTGCAGGCCGCGCACGGGTGGACGCCCGAGCCGACCGGACCGCACGACTCGTACCGCCCGTACCGGACGCAGCTCTCGACCTTCACCGCGCGGTACACCCGCACCCCCAGACCCGGCCGCCCGACGAAGGTCTGGGACGGCGTCACGTACTGGCTGCTGCCCGGCAACGCGACCGCCGCGGTCCCGGGCCGCTCCAACCACGGCTGGGCCTGCGCGGTCGACGTCACGGACCTCGGCGGGTTCACCAGCGACCACTACGAGCAGTTCGCCGCCGTCGCCGCCCGGTACGGATGGACGAACACCGAGGGCCGGCGCATCGACGAGCCCTGGCACTGGGTGGACGTCCGGACGGCGAGCCTCGTGGCGAACGGGTCGTTCGACATCGGCGTCGCACCGATCGCTCTCGAGGAGGATGACATGACCCCCGACCAGGAGGCGAAGCTCGACCAGGCCGTCGTGGACGCCGCAGAGGCGCGGCGGATGCTCGGGGTGCTCATGGGCTGGCAGCCCGCGCAGGGCCCCGAGGGCACCGCCCTGCTCGACCTGCGCACCAGCCCCGCCGAGGCCCGCCGGATGCTCGGCGTCCTGCTCGGCTGGCAGCCCCCGCAGGGCCCCGAGGCAGCGGCCCTGGAGCGCCTGTTCGACGGGCAGCCGCCGGTCGTGCAGGTGGACGAGGCCGAGCTCGCGAAGCTCGTCGCCGCGGCCATCCCGGCCGCGCTGGCGCCCACCGTGGCGGTCGAGCTCGCGAAGCTGAACGGCGGCTGACCGAGGGCGGGCTCAGCGCCGAGCAGCAGAACGCCTGCGTTCGTCGACCCCGCCCGAGGGTCCGGCCGGCCCCAGGATCGGGGACCGACCGCCGCACCGAGCAGCGTCCCCGCCGGTCGACGGCCGGCGAGTGCGGATGAGCTGGCTTGTACGCCGGGTTCTGTCCCCGCGCGCGGTCACCCCCGCGCGGGTGGCGGCCATCCATCTACGACGTACGTTGCCGCACGCCTCCAGCGGCCTACCCGGGAGCTCGGGCGGGCAGCCCTCGAACGCTCCCTGTCTGGCCTTGCTCCGGGTGGGGTTTACCGAGCCGCACCGGTCGCCCGGCACGCTGGTGGTCTCTTACACCACCGTTTCACCCTTACCGCCGCCCGTCCCGAAGGCCGTGCGACGGCGGTCTGTTCTCTGTGGCACTGTCCCGCGGGTCACCCCGGGTGGGTGTTACCCACCACCCTGCCCTGTGGAGCCCGGACGTTCCTCGGCGAGCCCGAGGGCTCGACGCGGCCGCCTGGCCAGCTCATCCGCGCGCACAGCCTACCGCGCCCGGGAACCCCCGCCGCGCCGCCTACAGTGCAGGACGTGCTCATCCTCCTGCCGCCCTCCGAGGGCAAGACCGCGCCCGTCCGCGGCGCAGCCCTGGACCTGTCCGCGCTGTCCGCCGCGGGCCTGACCGGCACCCGGGAGGCGGTGCTGGACGCGCTGGTCGCGGCGAGCGCCCGGCCGGACGCGCTGGAGGTGCTGGGCGTCGGCGCCGGCGTCGCCGACGAGGTGGCCCGGAACACCGGGCTGCGCGCGGCACCGACGGCCCCCGCGGGGCACGTCTACACGGGCGTGCTGTACGCGGCGGCGGGCCTGGACCGCCTGACCCCGGCCGCGCGGCGGCGGGCGGCGGCGGCCGTGCGGGTGGTCTCCGGGCTGTGGGGGCTGGTGGGGCCGGAGGACCCGATCCCCGCCTACCGGCTGTCGATGGGCGTGGACCTGCCCGGGGTCGGGCCGCTGGCCGCCGCGTGGCGCGAGCCGCTGCGCGCGGAGCTGGACCCACGGGCGCTGGCGGGCGACCTGGTCGTGGACTGCCGGTCGGCGACGTACCTGGCGGCGTGGCGCCCGCCCCGCGCCGCCCTCGCCTCGTGGGTGCAGGTGCGCGTGCTCCGCGAGGTCGCGGGCCGCCGGTCGGTGGTCTCGCACCACGCGAAGCACACCCGCGGGGTGCTGACGCGTCACCTGGTGACCCGGCGCGGCCGGGAGCCGCGCACGCCCGGCGAGCTGGCCGCGGCCGCGCGCGAGCTGGTCGGCTCCGAGCTGCTCGCGGTGGAGCTCGAGACGCCCGCCGGCCGGGGCGCGACCCTGTCCCTCGTCGTCGCCTGACGCGTCACCCGACCGGCGGCACGCGGAGGGGTGCGTTCCCCGGGCGACTGCTCCGAACGGGTGACACCGCTCACCCGCGACGCCCCCGAGCGTGCCTACGGTCGCCGCGTCCCCGGGGGAAGGAGCCCGCGCGTGTGCGACGACGAGACCGAGCAGGACGCACCGCCCGGGCTCGAACGGGCCCGCGCGCAGTACGCCGACCTGCCCCGCGTGCCGCAGCAGCGCGGCGAGCCCGACCCGGACGAGGCCTAGGCCCCGGTCAGCGCCCCGTCCACCCCTCGCTCGGCGCCCCGGCGACGGCGACCTCGTCCCGCTTGTCCTCGAACAGCCGGATGATGCTGACCGACGCGGGCGCCACCCGCAGCTGGCTCCACGACCCCGGTTGGGCGCCCATGGTCCGGCCGAGGGCGGCGCGGATCGCGACGGCGTGCGACACGACGACGACAGTCCGGTCGGTGCCCGCGGCGAGCAGCCGGTCCAGGCCGGCGCCGATCCGGACGCCGACGTCGGCGATCGACTCGCCCCCGTCGGGCCGGACGTCGGCGCGGGTGTGCCAGGGCTCGAGCTGCCCGGGCCACCGCTCCTCGATCTGCTCGGCGGTCAGGCCCTGCCAGGCGCCGAAGTCGGCCTCCTGGAAGGCGGCGTCGACCCGCGGGGTCAGGCCGAGGTGCTCGCCGATGACGCCGGCGGTCTCCTGCGTGCGGACCATCGGGGAGGCGATGAGCTCGGTGGGGTACGGGATGTCGCCCCAGAGGTCGTGCCCGACGCGGCGGACGAGCTCCCCGGCGGCGGCGGCCTGCGCGCGGCCCCGCTCGGTGAGCGACGGGCCGGGCTCGGAGGAGCCGGAGTAGCCGCGGGACACGGTCATCTCGGTCTCGCCGTGCCGCACGAGGATGACGGTGACGGGCTGCGCGTCGTCGAACCGCACGGCCGCGCCGGACGGGCGGGGTCCGCGCGCGGGCGGCGCCGGGGTGCCGGCCTCGGGCTCCAGCGGGGCGGCGGTGCTCGCCATCAGTACGCGTCCTCGCCGCGGACGAGGATCCGGCCGGAGTCCTCGCAGTACACGATCTCGTCCTCCGGGGTGGCCTTGATCTTCGCGAGCTCGGTGGCGGGCACCGGCATGCCGCTGCCCTCGGACCGGCCGTGCCGCAGGGCCGCGACGGCGACGCCGCCGAACCGGGCGCGCAGCTTGTCGTAGAGCTGGATCAGCCGCTCCTCCAGCGGGGCGGCCGTCGCGTCGCGCTCGGCCCGGACGCCGACGGCCTGCTGGTCGATGACCGCGACCTCGGCGTCGCGCTCGGCCGCGACGCCGGCGCGCTCGTTGAGCAGGGCGGCGTGCGCGGTGGTGAGCTCGCCGAGCGCGGCCTCGTGCGCCTCCAGCCGCTCCATGGCCTCGAGCTCGACGTCCTCCAGGTCGGCCTGCCGGCGGGCGAGGGACGCGATCTCGCTCTGGAGGGCCTGCAGGTCCTTGGGGCTGCCCGCGCCGGAGTCGAGGCGGGCCTGGTCGCGCGCGGCGCGGTCGCGGACCTGCTGCACGTCGGCCTCGGCCTTGGTGACCTCGCGCCGGATGTCGCCGACGGCGGTCCGGGACGCGGCGATCGCGGTGTCGAGGTCGGCGATCCGGGCGTCGAGCTCGGCGATGCGGGCGTGCGCCGCGAGGGCGGACCGCTTGTGGGCGAGCTGGTCGAGGCGGGTGTCGAGCGCCTGCAGGTCGAGCAGCCGCTTCTGGTCCTGGGGGGAGGCCTTGGTCACGGGTGGTGTCCTTCCGATCCGGTGCTGCGGGGGACCCCCGGGACGCGGCCGGTCCACGGGTCGGTGCGCAGGGTGCTGACGCGGGTCTCCACCGTAGTGCCGTGCGCTGCCAGGTCGGCACGCAGGTCGCGCTCCGCCCCGGCGAGCCAGGGCCACTCGGAGGCGAAGTGCGCGGCGTCGACCAGGTAGGGCGGGCTCGCGGCGGCGCCCCGCGCCGCGAACTCGGCCTGCTCCCGCAGCTCCGAGGCGGGGTGGTGCCGCAGGTCCGCGGTCAGGTAGACGTCGGCGGCGCAGGCGCGCACCGCGTCGAACAGCGAGTCGCCCGAGCCGCCGACGACCGCGACCGTGCGGACGGTGGCGTCGGCCGGCCCGGCGTACCGGATGCCCTGCACGGTCTCCGGCAGCACCTCCGCGACCCGCTCCGCGAACGCGTGCAGCGTCAGCGGCTCGGCGAGGTGCCCGACGCGGCCGGTGCCCGTCGGCCCGTCCCAGCGCGCGAGCTCGAGGACGTCGAACGCGGGCTCCTCGTACGGGTGCGCGGCGCGCATCGCGGCGACGACCGCGGCCCGCAGCCGGCGCGGGGCGACCATCTCGACGCGGGCCTCGACGACGCGCGCGGCCTCGCCGGCCCGGCCGATCGCCGGCGACGCGTCCTCGGTCGGGGTGAACGTGCCCTCGCCGGTCGCGGTCCACGCGCAGCGGCGGTACTCCCCCAGCGCGCCGGCGCCGGCGGCGGCGAGCGCGTCGACCAGCCGCTCGGCGTCGGCGGCGGGGACGAAGACGACGTGCTTGTCCAGCGCCTCGGCCGGCGCGGGCACGAGCGGCCGGGTGTCGCGCAGGCCCAGCAGCCGGGCGAGCTCGTCCGCGACGCCGCCGACCGCCGCGTCGGCGTTCGTGTGCGCGGTGTACAGGGCTACGCCGGCGCGGGTCAGGCGGTGCAGCAGCGCGCCCTTCGCGGTGGTGGCCGCGACGGAGTGCACGCCGCGCAGCAGCAGGGGGTGGTGCACGACGACGAGGTCCGCGCCCCAGGCGATCGCCTCGTCGGCGACGGCCGCGACCGGGTCCACGGCCAGCAGGACGCGGCGCACGGGCTGGTCCGGGTCGCCGGCGACCAGGCCCACCCGGTCCCAGGACTCGGCGGTGGCGGGCGGGTACCGACGGTCGAGCAGCCGGACGACGTCGGCGAGGGTGGCGTGGCTCACGCCGTCGAACCTAGCTCAGGGCAGCAGCATCGACTTGATCGCGCGGCGCTCGTCCATCGCGGCGTACGCCTCGGCCACCTGGTCGAGCGGCAGCACCAGGTCGAACACCTTGCCGGGCACGATCGCGCCCGACCAGACGTCGGCCGCGAGCTCCTCGAGGTGCGCGCGCACCGGGGCGACGCCGCCGCAGACGCCGACGTTCGTGGCGAACATCTGCGACACCGGCAGCTCGGGCCCGCCCGCGGGGACGCCGACGAAGCCGACCCGGCCGCCGGGCCGCGCGCTGTCCAGCGCCTGCTGCATGGACTCCTTGGTCCCGACGCACTCCAGCACCTGGTCCGGCCCGACCCCGCCGAGCAGGTCCCGGACGGCCGCCGCGCCCTCGTCCCCGCGCTCGGCCACGATGTCGGTGGCGCCGAACTCGCGCGCGAGCGCCTGGCGGGAGGCGTGCCGGGACATGGCGATCACGCGCTCGGCCCCGAGCCGGCGGGCGGCGATGACCGCGCACAGCCCGACCGCGCCGTCCCCGACGACCGCGACCGTCGAGCCCGGGCCGACGCCCGCGGACAGCGCGGCGTGGTGGCCGGTGCCCATGACGTCGGTGAGGGTCAGCACGCTGGGCAGCAGGTCGGCGTCCGGGTGGTCCGGCATCGCGACGAGGGTGCCGTCGGCGAGCGGCACGCGGACGTACTCGCCCTGGCCGGCGTCGGTGAACAGGCCCTCGGCGTCCGGGCCGCCCCAGCCGCTGGACCGCTCGCAGGAGGTGTGCACGCCGTTGCGGCAGTGCGGGCAGGTGCCGTCGGACACCATGAACGGCGCCACGACGAACTGCCCGGGCCGCAGCGTGCGGACGCCGGCCCCGACCTCCTCGACCACGCCGACGAACTCGTGCCCGATCCGGCGCGGTTCGGCGGTGGGCCGCACGCCGCGGTAGGGCCAGAGGTCGGAGCCGCACACGCAGGACGCCACGACGCGCACCAGGGCGTCGGTGGGGCGCTGGATCACCGGGTCCGGGACCTGCTCAAGGCGGACGTCGTGGGGGCCGTGGAGGAGGGTCGCGCGCACGGGGGCAGCCTACGGCTGCCCGCGGCGCCGGGCCGGTCCTGCCAGCGGCACATCTCTGGCCTCTCAGGACGAACCGCCGCAGACTGTCCCGCATGTGCGGCCGCTACGCCCAGACCCGGGTCGACGACGAGCTCGAGCGCGACCTGCTCGTGGACCGGATCCTCGGGGAGCCGCACGCGCCGTCGTGGAACGTCGCCCCGACGCAGGACGTCCCGGTGGTGCTCGAGCGGGTCGAGGACGACGGCCCGCAGCGCCAGCTCCGGTCCGCGCGCTGGGGCCTCGTGCCGTCGTGGGCGAAGGACGCCTCCATCGGCTCGCGGATGATCAACGCCCGCTCGGAGACCGTGCTGGACAAGCCGGCGTTCCGGAAGGCAGCGGCGAAGCGGCGCGCGCTGGTGCCGATGGACGGGTACTACGAGTGGCAGGCGCACGAGCGCGGGCCGAAGACGCCGTACTTCCTGCACGGCGCCGAGCCGCTCGCCGCCGCGGGGCTGTACGAGCTGTGGCGGGACCACTCCAAGGCCGACGACGACCCGGCGCGCTGGCTGTGGTCGGTCACGATCATCACCCGCCCCGCGACCGACACCCTCGGGCACATCCACGACCGCTGCCCCGTGCTCCTCCCCCGGCCGCTGTGGGACGACTGGCTGGACCCGTCGATCACCGCGGCGGACGAGGTGGGCGCGATGCTGGTGCACGTCCCCGAGCCGCACCTGACCCCGCGGGAGGTCGGCCGCGCGGTCGGCAACGTCGCGAACGACGGTCCGGAGCTGGTCGAACCGGTCCGCCCGGAGGACTGAGCCAGGTCCAGCCAGGGGCGCCGCCGCGGCGCGACGGCCCCGCCCGGGCCCTCGGTCCGTGGCGCTGCGTACGCGCGCGTGCGGAGATGGACGGGTGGACGGACGACCCGGCATCGACCTCGCCTGGATCCCGCTGGGCGCCGGCGGCTCCCCCGTCGTGCGCGCCAGCGGCCGGGCCTACGAGGCCCTGCTGGCCCGGCGCGACCGGCGCGCGTCGTGCGGGCTCGTGCACGCGGCGCTGCTCGTGCACGACGGCACCGCCACGACCGCGGTCGAGGTGACGCCCGCCTGGGGCCAGCCGCCGGGTGACCGCGGGGTCGTCGCCGAGGGCCCGGTCGGCGCGCGGTGGCTCGGGCGGTCGCGGTGGTTCCGCTACGAGGTGCGCTGCTGGCGCCGCGGGACCGTGCCGGACCTCGCCTGGGCCGTCGACCGGCGGCGGGTGGCGGACGACGCCGGCACCGCGGCCGCGCTCCTCGCCGCCGCGCCCGGCGTCCCGCGGCACGTCTGGGGCCGTGACGCGCTGGGCGCCCGGGACATGTGGAACTCGAACTCCGTCGTCGCCTGGCTGCTGGCCGCGGCGGGCCTCGAGCCGGGGCCGCTGGCACCCCCCGCGGGCTACCGCGCGCCCGGCTGGGCGGCCGGCGCACGGGCGGCGGCGCTCGGGGCGACGCCCGCCGCGGGTACCCGCGTGCCGCGTCTCATCCCGCCCGGGTGAGGCCGCGCCCGGCCCTCGGCGGACACGCTGGTCAGCGACAGTCCGGCCGAGGAAAGGGACGTACGGTGGCCACTCTCAGCGTGTGGAAGTTCGAGACCCCTGAGGGCGCCGAGCAGGCGGAGCGCGCGCTGCTCGCCCTCCAGAAGCAGGAGCTCATCCAGGTGCACGACGCCGCGACGGTGTCGTGGGAGCCCGGCAAGAAGAAGCCGAAGACCCGCCAGGCCAACAACCTCGCCGCGGCGGGTGCGCTCGGCGGGACGTTCTGGGGCCTGCTGTTCGGCCTGCTGTTCTTCGTCCCGCTGCTCGGCGCCGCGGTCGGCGCCGCGGCCGGCGCCCTCGGCGGGTCGCTCGCGGACGTCGGCATCGACGACGACTTCATCGACTCGGTCCGCAGCAAGGTCACGCCCGGCACGTCGGCGCTGTTCCTCATGTCGTCGGGCGCGGTCGGCGACCGCGTGGTGTCGTCGCTCAAGGAGCAGGGCATCCACGGCGAGCTGATCGAGACCAACCTGTCCGCCGAGGAGGAGGCGCGGCTGCGCGCGGCCTTCGAGGAGGCCTGAGCCCGGCGGCCCGCGCGCGACGGGAGGACCGCGATGGCTCGCGGACGTGAGAGCGGCTGGGTCGGCTGGATCTGGTTCGGCGCGCTCCTGATGATCCTCACCGGGCTCTGGGGGATGTTCAGCGGCCTCGTGGCCGTGTTCTCCCCCGCCACGATCGTGGGCTGGACCCGGTACGGGTTGACGACCGTGGACGTCTCGACCTGGGGCTGGGTCCACCTCGCGGTCTCCGCCCTGGTGTTCGTCGTCGGGGTCTCGCTGCTCACGTCGGCGGCCGGCTGGGCCCGCGTGGCGGCGATCGTCCTCACCGCGGTGATGCTCCTGCTCCAGTTCGCCGCGCTGCCGGCCACGCCGTGGTGGTCGCTCGCGTCGATCGCGCTGTGCCTCGCCGTCCTCTGGGCGCTCGTGGTCCACGGCGACGAGCTGCGACCCGTCACCACCTGACCGCCACCGCACGACCCGCTGACCACGAAGAGGAGGAACCGCCATGACCACGTTCACCGTCTGGAAGTTCGACGACCCCGAGGGCGCGACCCACGCCGTCGACATCCTGAAGCGCGCCCAGTCCGACGGCCTGGTGACGATCGTCGACCACGCGGTCGTCTCGTGGCCGGAGGGCGCCGCGAAGCCGACCGTGCACCACGCGCACGACGACGAGCGGCGCGGCACCGGGTGGGGGGCCCTGTGGGGCCTGCTGCTCGGGGCGCTGTTCTTCATCCCGCTGCTCGGCGCCGCCGCCGGTGCGGCCACGGGGGCGATCGCGAAGCACCTGGGCAAGGTCGGGATCGACGAGGCCCAGTTCGACAAGATCAAGGAGGAGGTCGTCCCGGGCACCTCCGCGCTGTTCGCCGTGACCGACGAGGCCGACATGGACCGCCTGGGCGAGCGGTTCCACGGGCTGAAGTGGACGCTCATCGCGACCAACCTCACCCCGGCGGAGAAGTCCGAGCTGCACGAGACGTTCGGCGGCTGACCTCACCCGCCGCGGGTGGCGGTCCGGCGCAGTCACAGCAGACCGCGCTGGACCGCCACCCGAACCGCCGCGCGGCGCCCGTCCACCCCGAGCTTGCGGTAGATCGCCCGCATGTGGGTCTTCACGGTGTTGATGGACAGGAACAGCGACGCGGCGATCTCGTCCGACGTCAGCGACGACCGAAGGCAGGCCAGGACGTCCCGCTCCCGCGGGGTGAGGTCCCAGGCCGACGCGCGCGGCGCGGGGGCCACCTCCTCCGCGACCAGCAGTCGCGCGACGAGCGCCTCGTGCGCGCTCCCCCACTCGAGGTGCTCCGACAGCAGCGGGTGCAGCTCGGCGGCCCGATCCCGCAGCGGGCGCACCACGCCCTGCTCGGCGGCGGCGTCCAGCGCGGTCTCGAGCGCCCCGTGCGCCGCCGCGGGGTCGTCCGCCGCGTGCAGCACGGCGGCGCCCGCGGCGTTCGCGACCCGCACCTGGACCGGGGTCCGCCCGCCGGGGACGGCACCGGCGCGCTCCGCCGCGTGCAGGGCCGCCCAGGCGCCGGGGTCGTCGCCGAGCCGGTGGCGCAGGTCGCTCTGCCAGCCGAGCGCCATCGGGTCCCCGAACGCCAGGACGTCGTCGGCGGCGGCCTCCTCGGCGAGCGCCAGGGCCTCGGCCGGCCGCTGCTCCGCGTCGAGCTGCAGGGCGGTGAGGAACCGGCGGAACGTCCGCAGGTGCTCCGGGGCCCGTCCCGTGGGCCAGGCCGCGTCGGTGATCCCGCGCGCGCGGCCGAGCCCGGCGAGGTCGCCCTGGGCGAGGCAGGTGATCGCGAGGATCCCCGCCGCGTGCACCGCGACCTCCCGGCGGGTCCGGCCCGCGCTCTCGACGGCCTGGACGAGGTGGTGGCACGCAGCGTCCAGCTCGTCGCGCCAGTAGGCCGCGAGACCGCAGGCGAGGTGGGAGGACGCGACGACGCCGGTGCCCTCCCAGCCGTGCGCCGCCGCGTCGGCCAGCACCGCCCGGGCCCGCTCGCGGGCCTCCACCACCTCGCCGCGGTGCGCGTACCCGAGCGTCTCCTCCGACCGGCAGCCCAGCTCGAGGGCGACCCAGCCCCGCTCGGCCGCGAGCGCCGCCCCCTGCGCCAGGTGCGCCTCGGCGTCGGGACCGAGCCCGTTCTGCTGCATCTCCGCGCGGCCCACCAGGTACAGCCCGAGCGCCCGGGTGGCGTCGTCGAGCCCGGTCGCGTCCAGCAGCTCCCGCCCCCGCCGCACCGACTCCCCCAGGGGCGGCCGGTCGGCCGCGAGGAAGGTGCGGACGAGCGCGCCCACGACCGCGGGGCGACCCGGGGCGTCCTCGTCGGGCCCGCCCGGCTCGAACGCCTGAGCGGCGGACAACGCCAGGAGCACGTCCGGCTCGTGCCGGTAGGGGGCGGGCAGCGCGGCGCGCAGCACCTGCACCAGGCCGACGTCGCCGCGGACCACCAGCTCCGGCCAGCGCTCTCCCAGGATGGTCGCGGCGAGCTCCGGCGCCCGCCCGTCGAGGGCGTGCCGGATCGCGGCCGCGGGGTCCGCCGGCCCGAGGTGCGCCGCCACGACCCGGTGCGCCACCCGGGCGGCCTGGGGGTCGCGGCGGGCCAGGAGCGCGGCGGCGTGCGCGGCGACGAGCTCGTGCCAGCGGTAGGCCGGGTCGCCGCCCGGCACCTCCGTGAGGAACAGGCCGCGCGCGACGCACGCGTCGAGCAGCCGCGCACCGCCGGGCACCAGGGCCTCCGCGAGCACGGGGTCGATCGTCCGCGCCACCGCGGCGCGCAGCACGAAGTCCGCGAGCTCGTCGGGCAGCCGGCCGATGACCTCCTCGACGAGGTAGCCGGTGATCGGCACGTCGCGGTCGTGCAGGCCCGGCAGCGGGCGGGCGGCGTCCGCGTCACCCGCCGCCAGGGCGAGGCGCACCGCGACCGGCCACCCCCCGGTGACCTCGTGCAGCACCCGGACGGCGTCACCGTCGACCGGACCGCCGAGCGCTCGGGCGACCTCGGCCACCTCCGGCTCCGTGAACGCCAGGGTGCGCTCGCGGACCTCCGCGACGTCCCCGGAGAGCCGCATGCGGTTCACGGGCAGCGCGGCGTCGTACCGGCCCACCAGCACGTACCGCGGGCCCGGGTACCGCAGCAGCGGGCCGAGCACGTGCCGCGCCGTCCTTGCGGAGATCAGGTGCACGTCGTCCAGGACCACCACGGGCCCCTCGGGCAGCCGCTCGAGCGCGCCGACCAGGGCGTCGACGCGGTGGGCCACGCTGCGCGTGCCGCGGTCGTCCAGCGCCTCGAGGATCTCCGCCGCGGCCGGGCACATCGCCGACACCGCGTCCGCGACCACCCGGGTGAGCCGGCCGGGGTCGTCGTCGAGCGGGTCGAGCGACACCCACGCCACGGGATGCTCCACGGACGCGGCCCAGTCGGCCACGAGCGTCGTCTTGCCGTACCCGGCGGGCGCGCTGACCACGACGAGCCGGTGCCCCGCGACGCACCGGTCGAGCGCCTCGCGGCACCGGGGCCGCGCCACCGCGCCGCGCGGCGGGCGCGGCACGCTCGTCTTCCCCGCCGGTGTCCGCCGGGAGAGCCCCGCATCCGCCATGGCCACGCTCCCCCGTGCGCGTACCTGCCGTCCGGACCCGTATCGCCACGGGCCGCCGGAGGCAGCCTGACACATCCAGGTCATCGTGGTCATGCGATCCGTGACGCGGCCTCGCCCGCGGCGGGTGATCGGGGGCCGGGCGGGTCGATCATGCACGGCGGATGAGGCGCCCCCGGCGGGCCTCCGGTTCGCTGGTGCCGCGCAGACCCGGGTGAGCACAGGAGGACGACCATGTCCCAGGCGTGGCCCGGCCCCGACCCGGGGCCGTTCGACGCCGAGGTCGTGCGGGCCGCCGCCGAGGCGTACGTCTGGGCCCAGCCCGTTCTGGCGGGCTGCCGGGAGCTGTGGTGGGCGGCCCCGGGAGCGGCGCTGCCCGGGGACCCGGCGTTCCGGCACGAGCGCCGGCCGCCGCGCCCCGGGGACGGCTCGCGCTGGGCCGACCCCACCGTGCTGACGTCGAGCGCGTGGCTGGACCTGCGCGCCGAGCCCGTGCTGCTCGGGCACGGCGACCTGCCGCCCGGGAGGTACGCCGGGCTGCAGGTCGTCGACCTGTTCGCCCGGACCGTGGCGCACCTCGGCAGCGCGGCCACCGGCACGGACGCCGCCGCCTGGGCGGTCACGGCGCCCGGCTGGACGGGCCGGCTGCCCCCGGACCTCGACGGTGTGCTGACCGCCGCCACCGGCGCCGTCCGGGTGGTCGGCCGCGTCCGGGTGCCGCCCGACGGCGACGTCGAGGCCGCGCACGCCGTGCAGGACGGTTTCTGGGTGCGGCCGCTGCACAGCCTCGGCGGGCGGCCACCGCCCCCGCCGGCCCCGCCCGCGCACTGGCTGCCCTGGGACGAGGAGCACGCCCGGGGCGGCGGGTTCGTCGACTACCTCGCGCTGCTCGCCCGCGCCTACCGCCCCGAGTCCACCGAGGACGGCGCGCTGCTCGACCGGTGCACCGCGCTCGGTCTCCTGCCCGCGCCGCTGGACGCCCGGACCCGCCGGCTCGTCGCCCGCGGGGCCGCGCTCGGCGCGGCCCAGATCCGGGACGCCACCGGGCGCGCCGGGGAGCCCGCGGACCTCCCCGAGCCGCTGCGGCGTGCGCTCGCCGCCGCCGTCGAGGCGCACCCCGCCGAGCCCGAGGAGGTGCGGGTCCTGCGGTGGCGCAGCCTGCACGGCGAGCCGCTGCGCGGCCACCACCGCTACCGCCTGGTGCTGCCCGCCGGCGCGCCGCCGGCCCGCCTGTCCTGGTCGCTGGCCGCGTACTCCGAGCCGACCGGCGGCCTCGCGGGGGACCCGGTGCGCGGCGACGCCCTGGCGGCCGCGCCCGCGGCCGACGGGTCCGTCGCCGTCGCCGTGCAGCGCGACCGCCCCGCCGACCCGCGCGTCGCCTGGCTGCCCTCCCCGCCCGGCGACCTCAGCCTCGCCCTGCGCCTCTACGCCCCCGACCCGGGCGCGTGGACGCCGCCGGTGCTGCGCGTCACCGCCTGAGCGGGGTGCTCAGGCGCCCGGGACCGCCTGCAGCTCCGCGATCTCGACGCCCAGGTCGCACAGCAGCGCGACCACGCCGGTGAGGGCCGAGCGGTCCGGGACCTGGCAGGACAGGATCGCGCCGTCCCGCGTCGGGGCCGCCACGATGTCGGCGAAGTCGCGCAGGTCCGTCAGGTCGCGCGCGGGGCCGACGACCCGGATGTGGTAGAGCATCGCGACCTCCCGAGGGCGTGCGCTGCCGCGGCGGGGCCGGCGCCGTGGCTGCCCGACGCCCGGCCCGGCCCGGCCCGGCCCGGCCCGGCCCGGCCCGGCCCGGGACCAGCATCTCCCCCGGCACGGGCTGGCGC
This sequence comes from Cellulomonas hominis, assembly GCF_014201095.1. Classification (NCBI taxonomy): domain Bacteria; kingdom Bacillati; phylum Actinomycetota; class Actinomycetes; order Micrococcales; family Cellulomonadaceae; genus Cellulomonas; species Cellulomonas hominis. The sequence goes on from NZ_JACHDN010000001.1 coordinate 55,585, forward strand.
CTCATGCCTGCCGGGTGAGGGCGGCGGAGCCGACGGGGGCGGGCCGCTGCTCCAGGTCGTCGAGCGCCCCGTGCACCGTCAGCCCACCCGGTCGACCGCGAGGTCCAGCACCCAGGTGACCCCGAACGGGTCGCGGACCATGCCGTACAGCGGCGCCCACCCGGCCGGGCCGAGCGGCACGACCACGGTCCCGTCCGCGGCGAGCCGCTCCCAGTAGCCGGTGAGCTTGTCGGCGTCGGTGCCGCGCACCGAGACGAACACCGGGATCACGCCCGGCTCGTGGCGCGTGTGCGACGGCACGTCGTAGGCCATCACCCGGAACCCGTCCGGGGAGGCGACCTGCCCCCACATGACCTGGTCGGCCTCCTCGGGCGCGGTGACCGCCTGCGCGTCGGCGTACGTGACGACCGCGAGGTCGCCCCCGAACACGGACCGGTAGTGCTCGAGCGCGGCGCGCGCCCGGCCGCGGAAGTTCAGGTGGGTCGTGGTGGCGATGCTCATGGCGTGCTCCTCGTCGTGGGTGCCACCGCGGGGTGCGGCGGGACCGACACCGTCGCAGGCCATCAGGACAGGTACGGTCCTCATCGCGCCGTAGGGTCGGGGCCATGAGCCCGGCCACCACCACCGCGCGGCTGCTGCGCCTGCTCTCGCTGCTCCAGACCCGCCGCGAGTGGCCCGGGCCCGAGCTCGCCGACCGGCTCGACGTGACCGCCCGGACGGTGCGCCGGGACGTGGACCGGCTCCGCGCGATGGGCTACGCCGTCGGCACCACGCGCGGCTCGGCCGGGGGCTACCGGCTCGAGCCCGGGGCGGAGCTCCCGCCGCTGCTCCTCGACGAGGAGCAGGTCACCGCGATCGCCGTGGCGCTGCAGGCCGTGCCGCTGCTCGGCGCCGGTGTCGAGGACGCCGCCGAGCGCGCCGACCGGACCCTGCGCCGCGTCATGCCCCCACGGCTGCGCCGACGCGCCGACGCCCTGCGGTACACGGCCCTGCCGCCCGCCACCGCCCTCGCCGCCGTGCCCGCCACCGAGGCGCTCCTCGCGCTGTCCGCCGCCGTCCGGGCCCGCGAGGTCGTGCGGTTCGACTACGGCGACCCCGACCCCGGCCCCGGTGGCACCGCGCCCCTCCCGCCGCGCCGCGCGGAGCCGCACCACCTCGTCGCCGCGCGGGGGCGCTGGTACCTCGTCGCCTGGGACCTCGACCGCGGCGACTGGCGGCTGTTCCGCGCCGACCGGATGGCGCTCCGTCCGCACACCGGCGCCCGCTTCCCCGCCCGCGACGTCCCCGGTGGCGACGTCGCCCGCTTCGTCGCCGCCCGGTTCCGCGGGGCCGCCCCGACGGACGACTGGCCCTGCCGCGGCACCGTCGTCCTGGACCTGCCCGCGCGAGAGGTCGCCCCGTTCGCGGGCGACGGCGTGGTCGAGCCCGTCGACGCCGGTCGCTGCCGGCTCACGACCGGCTCCTGGTCGTGGCCGGCGCTCGCGGCGTCGCTTCTGCGCTTCGACGCCCGGGTCGAGGTGACCGGCCCGCCGGAGCTCGCCGCGGCGTTCGCGACGCTGGCAGAGCGCTGCCGGGAGGCGGGGTCGCCGCGCGCCACCGACCGCCGTCCGGAACCCGCCCGCGACGGGCCGCACCCGCACTAGGTTGACGCCGTGGGCGACCGGATGCAGGACGTCGAGCTCGAGCCGCTCGACGCGCCCGCGCCCGGCACCGCCCCCGCGGTCCGCCGCCTGCGGCTCACCCGGCGGCACCTGCTGCGCGGCGGCGCCGTCGCGCTCGTGCTCGTCGCTGCGGTCGTCGGCACCCAGCTCGTCCTCGACGCGCGGGCGGGCGACCGGGTCGCCGCGGCGCGGGCCGTGCCCGGGGTGATCGGCTACGACGTGGACCGCGACCTGACCGCCACGCCGGCCCCGACGCTGCTCGGGCTGGACGCGGGCGAGGTCCGCGTGCTCCCGGTGGTCGGGCCGGACCGGCTCCCGGCGGTGCAGGGCCTGGACGCCGCGACCGGCGACGTGCGCTGGGAGACGTCGCTGGCCGGCGCCGAGGGCACGCAGGGCGCTCAGCCGCCGGAGGGCGGCCCCCAGGAGTGGCCGTCGTGCTCGACGGGCGGCCCGGACGTGCGCCGGGTCACGTGCCTGGTGGTGGACCGGCTGCCGCCGACGGGCGACGACACCGACGGGTGGATGCTCGGCGCACCGGCCAGGACCCGGCTCGTCACGCTCGACACGGCCACCGGGGCGGTCCTCGCCGAGCGGGAGATGGCGCCCGCCGCGAGCGCCCAGACCGCCGGCGGCGACCTCGTGGTCGTCGAGGTGTCCGGCGGCGTCGTGCGGCTCTCCGCCGAGGACGCCGTCACGGGCCGCGTGCGGTGGTCGACGGGGCTGCCCGCGGACCCCGGGACCGTCGACGGGCAGACGGAGTCGCTTCCGCAGCTGCAGGTGACCGACGCGCACGTCGTCACGACCTGCGGCCCGTACTCGTGGGCGGCCCGGAGGTCCGACGGCATCCTCGAGGCCGCCGGCTCGGCGGTCCAGGTGGGCCGCGGCGACCGCCTCGTCGTCACGGGGGCCGACGGCCTCACCCGGCTGGGCGGGGCCGACGGCACCGGGGACGCCGTCGCGGTCGGCGCGCCCGCGTGGTTCACGGTCGACGACGGGAGCTCGCCCGGCCTGGAGCTGCTGACCGACCTGGGGGGGACCACGCAGCGGCTGCGGGCGGTCGACCACGCGACCGGGGTCCCGGCCTGGGAGACCGAGCTCCCGGGCACCACCGGGGTGTCCCTCATCCTGCTCCGCGACGTCCTGTACGGCGCGGACGCCGAGGACGTGTGGGCGCTCGACGTGGCCACGGGCGTGACGCGGTGGCGGTCGCCGCGCAATCCCGGGGGCGCGGACCCCGACGGGTTCTGGCCGTGGCCGATGACCGACGGCCGCCGGCTCCTGATGGGCGTCCGGACGTCCGAGGACGCCGACGCGCTGCGGGCCTGGTCGCTCGACTCCGGGGAGCGGCTCTGGACGACGCCCCTGCCGCAGGCCGGCCGGGGCGGGCTCGTCGTGCTGGACCACGTGCTGTACGGCACGTGGGAGGACCCCGTCCGCCTGGGCGGCTGAGCCCGGGCACCGCGCCCGGCCCGCGCCGCTCGAGATGCTGCCGGGTCGCCTGCCTGCGACGATCCGGGCATGTCCGTACGCTCCGGCGCTCTCGCGCTCGCCGCCCTCGTCGGCGTGGCGCTGAGCTCCTGCGCCCCGCCGCGCGACGAGGCCGCAGACACCGCGACGGGCTTCTACACGGCGATCGCCGACGGGGACGGGGCCGCGGCGTGCGCGGCCCTGGCGCCGGCGGTCGCCGCGGCCGTCGAGGACGACGCCGGGTCGCCGTGCCCGGAGGCCCTGACCTCGGGGGACCTCGGCGACGACCTCCGCGACCGGGCGGACGCGGCGGGCGCGACGTCCGGGGGCGCGGCGGTGCGCGTCGCCGGGCGGCAGGCGCAGGTCGCGCTCGGCACGGACACGCTCTTCCTGGCCCGGTCGGGACCCGGCTGGGTCATCACCGCCGCGGCGTGCACGGCGCGGCCGGACCGGCCCTACGACTGCGAGGTGGCGGAGTGAGGACCCAGCGCGCCCTGTTCGTCGCGACCCTGGCCGTGGTCGCGCTCGGCCTCATCTACAGCGTCCTGATCGCGCTGGTGCAGCGATGACCCGCCGGACCCCGCGCGTCCTGCGTGAGAACGGCCTGAGCCTGTTCTTCGGCGCGATCTTCCTGGCGGCGGTCGTCGGTCAGGCGGCCAGCGGTCTGGCGCTGGTCAACCGCGAGCAGGTCGCCGCGGACCTGGACCCGCTCACGCTCGGCCAGTACGTCACGTCGTCGGCCTTCCTGGTCGACCTCACCGAGAACTGGCAGTCGGAGTTCCTGCAGTTCCTGCTCTTCATCGGCGCCACCGTGTGGTTGCTGCAGCGCGGTTCGCCCGAGTCCAAGAGCCTCGACCGGGCCGGGCGCGAGAGCGACGAGGACCAGCGCGTCGGACGGCACGCGGGCGAGGACTCCCCGTCCTGGGCCCGCCGCACCGGGTGGCGGCTCTCGGTCTACTCGCACTCCCTGACCCTCGTGATGGGCGCGGTCTTCCTGGGCTCCTGGCTCGCGCAGTCCCTCACGGGCGCCGTCGCGTACTCCGAGGAGCAGATGCGCGACCTGCAGGACCCTGTCACCTGGACCGAGTACCTCACGCTGCCGGACTTCTGGAGCCGCACCCTGCAGAACTGGCAGTCCGAGTTCCTCGCGGTGCTGTGCATGGTGGTGTTCGCGATCTACCTCCGCGAGCGCGGCTCGCCCGAGTCGAAGCCCGTCGGCGCGCCGCACGGCGCCACGGGGGTCGAGTCCTGAGCGCCCGCGCGCGTGAGACACTTCGGCGCCGACGAGGAGGCGCAGATGCTCGAGATGTACGACCGCGACGGCTCGTTCGCCCACCTGGACGCGTTCGCCGAGGGGGCGTCGGCACGGCTGCGGGTGCCCACGGAGTGCAGCATCATCGTCCGCCAGGTGCACCTGCTGCGGTACGCCGCGAGCAGCGGCGAGCGCGCCGCGCACTGCGACAAGGTGGAGATCGCCGCCGGCGAGGGCCCCTGCGTCACCGCGATCCAGCAGCTGCGCGGCGAGCTCGTCCTCGACGTCGCGGCGGACGAGCGGTGGCCGGCCTGGCGCAGCGCGGCCCTCGACCGCGGGTTCCGGTCGGCCGCGGCACTTCCCGCGATCGTCGACGCGGACACCACGGTGGCGCTGAACCTGTACTCCGAGGCGCTCGACCCGTGGGAGCGGGACGCGCTCGTGGGGATGGACCGGTACGTCCAGGAGATCGCCGAGGCGATCCGCACCCGGGGGATCACGCCGGCGCCGTGAGGGCGCCGGGCGGGCTCCCTCGGGCCGCCGGTCCACCACCACCGCCGTGCACACGACGGGCGTCGGGATGACCGCGTCATCCAGCCGTTGTACGCGCGCCCCTGCGACATCTCGTCCCGTGGGAGGTCTCGGCGCCCCGGGTCCCGCTCCTACGTTCGACGCACACCGAACGTAGGAGGGCGCATGATCGAGGCCACGGGCCTGACCAAGACGTACGACGGGACAGTGGCCGTCGACGGCATCAGCTTCACGGTGCGTCCCGGCGTGGTCACCGGGTTCCTGGGTCCGAACGGCGCGGGCAAGTCCACGACGATGCGGATGATCGTCGGGCTCGACCGCCCGACCGCGGGCTCCGTCACCGTGAACGGCCGCCGCTACGCCGACCACCGCGCTCCGCTGGGCGAGGTCGGGGCGCTGCTCGATGCGAAGGCGGTCCACCCCGGGCGGTCCGCACGGGCGCACCTGCTGGCGCTGGCAGCGACCCACGGCATCGGCGCGCGGCGGGTGACGACGGTGATGGAGGAGACCGGCCTGCTGGCGGTCGCGCGCAAGCGGGCCGGGACGTTCTCGCTGGGCATGGGGCAGCGGCTCGGCATCGCCGCGGCTCTGCTCGGCGACCCACGGACGCTGATCCTGGACGAGCCGGTCAACGGGTTGGACCCGGAGGGCGTCGCCTGGGTGCGGAACCTGCTGCGCGGCCTGGCTGCGCAGGGCCGGACGGTGCTGCTGTCGTCGCACCTCATGTCCGAGATGGCGCTGACCGCGGACCACCTGATCGTCCTGGGCCGAGGGCGGGTGCTCGCGGACGCTCCGGTGGCGGAGGTGGTGGGGCTTGCGGGGACGCGGGTGGTCCGGGTGCGGACACCGACGGCGGCTGCGCTCACGACCGCGCTGCAGACCCTGCCGGGTGTCCAGGTCTCGACCATCGGACCCGACCTGCTCGACGTGACCGGCGCGGAAGCCCCCGAGGTCGCGCAGATCGCCGCCACCGCGGGGGTCGTGCTCCACGAGCTGGCCCCCGTCCAGGTCTCCCTCGAGGACGCCTACATGCAGCTCACCGCCACGGAGGTCGAGTACCGCTCGGGCTCCCCCGGCCCGTCCGGCACCCGCGCGACGCGCGCGACCAGCACGGCCCGCACCACGGGAGGTACCCGATGACCACGTTCACCCCGCTCGCCGACCCGCCCGTCCGCTCGGTCCCCGTCGCACAGCCCGTGACGTTCGGGCGCCTCGTCGCCGCCGAGCGGATCAAGCTGCGGACACTCCGGTCGACGTGGTGGTCCCTCCTCGTGGGGGTGGCGTTCCTGCCGGCGTTCGCCGCGATGCGCTTCTCGAGCATCTCCACGGTGCCCGAGGCCGTCGGCTCCCCGTACCTGGTCGGTGCCGTCTACGTGACGTCCGGCGTCGCGCTGGCCCAGCTGGTGTTCTGCACGCTCGGGGTGCTGTCGATCGCCGGTGAGTACAGCACGGGGCAGATCCGCTCGACGCTGACCGCCGCACCCCGCCGGCTCCAGGCGCTGTGGGCCAAGCTGCTCGTCACCGTGGCGGTCGTGATGGTCGCGTCGCTGCTGGGCGTGGCCCTCGCGTGGGCCGCCGGGACGCCGTGGTTCGAGCGCACCGGCATGTCGATCGACCCGACCCGCGCGGACGACCTGCGGATCCTCTGGGGCGTCCCGCTCTACCTCGGTGCGGCGACGGCCCTGGCGTTCGGCATCGGCGCGATCGTGCGCAGCTCTGCGGCGGGCATCGCGACCGTGCTGGGACTGCTGCTCGTCCTGGAGAACGGCCTCGGGGCGGTGCCGTGGGCGCCGCTGCAGACGTTCGCCTCGTTCCTGCCTGCGAGCGCCGGCAACCGTCTGCTGCAGTCCGACGCGGTGGGGTCCGTCATCACCACGTCGAGCACGACGACGTTGTCACCCTGGGAGGGCTACGGCGTGATGCTCGCCTGGGTCGCGGTGGTGCTGGTGGCCGCCTCGGTGCTGCTGCGCCGCCGGGATGCCTGACGCGCCAGGTCTGGGAGAGTACGGACGTGGCTGCGCACGAAAGGACGGGTGTGGTCGAGGCACCCGCCCCGCCGACCTTCACCGAGCTGTCCGCGCGCCCCCTCGGACCGGTCCGCCGGTTCCTGCGGCGGCGACCGGTGGTGGTGGACCTGCTCCTGGCCGCCGGCTTCGCGGGGTGGGCGCTGCTGGTGGGCGTCGGCGCGGACTCGATGTACTCCCTGCACGCGCGGTTCGGCGGTGACCGGGTGCTGCAGATGCAGCTCGCCTCCCTCGGTCTGACGGCGGCGGGGGTGGTGGCGGTGCTGCTGCGGCGCCGCCGGCCCGTGCCCGTGGCGGTCGCGATGACGCTGCTCGGCGTCGGCGCACTCGCGGCGACCGGCACCACGTCGGGCTTCGAGGTCGGGACGGCGGTCGCGCTGTTCGCGGTCGCGACCCGGCGGGAGCCGCTCGTCACGTGGAGCGTCCTCGCCGGGACGGTCGCTGCGCTGCTCGTCGCCGCGTGGCTGCTCCCGCTGCCCCGCGTCGTCGGCTCCCTCATGGCGGGTCTCGACCCGGACGGGGGCGGCCGCGGGCTCGGCAGCACCGTCTGGTTCCAGACCGCCGCGCCGGTGCTCGTGCTCGCGCTGCTCGCCGTCGCGACGGGCACCAACGCGCGGAACCGGCGGCTCCACCTCGCGGCGTTCGTCGAGCAGGCGAACGCGCTGGCCCGCGAGCAGGAGCAGCGCGTGCAGCTCGCCCGCGCGTCGGAGCGCGCCGGCATCGCCCGCGAGATGCACGACGTCGTGGCGCACAGCGTCTCGGTGATGGTGACTCTCGGCGGTGGTGCGGCCGCTGCGCTGGACCAGGCGCCGGACCGGTCCCGGGCGGCGCTCCGCGAGCTGGTCGCGACGGGCCAGTCGGCGCTGCGGGACATGCGCCGGGTCCTGGACGTCCTGCACGAGGAGGCACCCGGCACGGGGGCAGCCTCGGGACCGCCGGTGGCGCCGCTCGCCCCGCAGCCCGGCACCGGGGACCTGGGCGCGCTCGCCGACCGGTTCCGCACCGCCGGCCTCGCGCTGGACGCGACCGGCCTCGACGACCGGGGCCTGGCGACGCTGCCCCCGGCCCTGCAGCTCGCCGTGTTCCGCATCGCCCAGGAGGCGCTGACCAACGTGCTGAGGCACGCGCCGGGGACCGCGGGCGCCGAGCTGGCCGTGCGCCGGACCGGCGTGTCGGTGGAGCTCGTCGTGACCGACCTGGGCGACGCACGTGCCGTCCCGGCGGGCACGGGCGCGGGCCGGGGCGTGCTCGGGATGCGGGAGCGCGCCGCGGCATTCGGCGGCGCTGTCGAGGCCGGACCGCACGAGTCCGGCTGGCGCGTCCGGGCCGTGCTGCCGCACGCGGAGGAGGGCGCATGATCACGGTGCTGCTGGTGGACGACCACCCACTGGTCCGCATGGGCTTCCGCCTCATGGTGGAGAGCGCCGGCGACCTGGAGGTCGTCGGCGAGGCAGGCGACGGGCGCACAGCCGTCCAGCAGACGGCGGCCCTGCGGCCCCAGGTCGTCCTCATGGACGTGCGGATGCCGGGAACCGACGGGATCGAGGCCACGCGGGAGATCGTCACGGCCGACCCCCACGTGCGGGTGCTCGTCCTCACCACGTTCGACCTCGACGAGTACGCCTTCGCGGCGCTGCGGGCCGGCGCCAGCGGGTTCCTCGTGAAGGACGCCGCGCCCACCGAGCTGGTGGCGGCGGTGCGGACCGTCGCGGCGGGCGACGCGGTGGTCTCACCGCGCATCACCCGGCGGATGCTCGAGATGTTCGCCCGCGCCCTGCCCGCGCACGACGACCGGTCGGACGACGGCACGGACCCCCGGCTGGCCGTGCTGACCCCGCGGGAGCTCGAGGTGCTGCGCTGCGTCGGCGAGGGCCGCTCGAACCGCGAGATCGCCGAGCAGCTGTACGTGTCGGAGGCGACGGTGAAGACCCACCTGGCCCGCATCCTGCCGAAGCTGGGGGCGCGCGACCGCGTCCAGGCCGTGGTTCTCGCCTACGAGACGGGACTCGTCCGCGTGGGCGGCGCCTGACCACTCCCGCGGCCGCCCGGCCACCAGGTCGACGCATCGGCCGCTTCGTCCTCGTCCAGCCGGTGCCCGGCGACCGAGCCCGCGAGGTATCCGGCGTCCGCGGAGACCGTCTCGGCCAGGGGCGCGGGCATGCTCGCTCTGATCGCACGAACGTACCTGGGTCGGGTGGGCCCGGCCGGTCTCGAACCGGCGACCTCCGCGGTGTAAGCGCGGCGCTCTGACCAACTGAGCTACAGGCCCTCGTCTGCGGTGCGTCAGCCTACCGGGGCGTGCGTCACAGCCCGGCCACGGCCTCCCGGTACGCCGCGAACGGCCGCGCCACGCCCCCGGGGTGCACCAGCGACCACCGCACGACCCCGTCGCCGTCCAGCAGGAACGACCCCCGCCGCGCGGCCCCCGACGCCTCGTCGAGCACCCCGTAGGCGCGCGCCGCCGCGCCGTGCGGCCAGAAGTCGGACAGCACCGGGAACGTCAGCCCCTCCTGCTCGGCCCAGGCCCGCAGTGCGGGCGCGGGGTCGCAGGACGCGGCGACCACGCGCACGCCGGCGTCGCCCAGCTCGCCGAGCCCGGCCTGCAGCTCGCCGAGCTCGGACGTGCACGTGCGCGTGAACGCGTAGGGCACGAAGACGAGCAGCGTCGACTGCTCCCCCGCCCCGCCGACCGCCACCGGCGTGCCGTGCGTGTCGGGCAGGGTCAGGCGCGGCGCCCGGTCACCGGCGCCGAGCGGCGACGTCAGCGCCCCCGGCCGCGGCTGCCGAGCCGGGTGGCCGACCAGTCGCCCGCGATGGAGAACGTGCTGGTCGCGTGGAGGCCCGCCGTGGTGGCGGCCTCCTCGATGTCGTCGTGCCCCACGTGCCCGCCGCGGCCCGGCTTCGGCGTGAGGACCCAGATCTGCCCGCCGTCGTCGAGGACCGTCATGGCGTCCATGAGCGTGTCCGCGAGATCGCCGTCCTCGTCCCGGAACCAGATGACCACGCCGTCGACCACGTCGTCGTAGTCCTCGTCGACCAGCTCGGCCCCGGTGATGTCCTCCACGCCGGAGCGCAGGTCCTCGTCGACGTCGTCGTCGTACCCGAACTCCTGGACCACCTGCCCCGCGGTGAACCCGAGACGACCCGCCCCCTGCGGGGTGTCGCCCGTGCTGGATGCCACGTCCCGAACCGTTCCTTCCGTCTGCGCCGCCGGTGCGGCGGCCTGCCGTTCGATCACCGAACGGTAGCCCACCGCACGCCCCCGTGGCGTGGCAAGTCACCCGCGGCGCGCGACGGCGGCGCCCCTGGTCACCGTGCGGACGCCGGGACCCGGAGGGCGGCGGACAGCATCCGGGACGCGTGGCCCACGATGCGGGCGGCCGGACGGCCCTCGCAGGGCCTCTGACGTGCCCGGACGTGACCCGGACCACGCCCCGGCGGCCCGATTGTCACCGACGTCACGCAACCCGGGAGCCCGACTGGGAGACTTTCGCCCCCGGGACGACGGACAATGGTCCTACTACCCGCCCGCGGCGAGCGCACCGGAACGTGGCGCGCACGTCGGCGGGCCGAGATGCGCACCGGGGCCGACCGGCCCCCCGCGTGGAGAGGCGAGGAGCACTGGTGGCTTCGAAGGACGAGCGCGGGCCGCTCATCAACGGCCTGCTGAGCCAGGTACCCGACGTGGACCCGGAGGAGACCTCCGAGTGGGTCGAGTCCATCGACGGGCTCATCGACGACAAGGGCGGCCCGCGGGCGCGGTACGTCCTGCTGAACATGCTCAAGCGCGCGCGGGAGCGGAACGTCGCCATCCCGGCCGACCTGAACACGCCCTACGTCAACACCATCGGCGTGCACGAGGAGCCGTACTTCCCGGGCGACGAGGTCCTGGAGCGCAAGTTCCGGTCGTGGAACCGCTGGAACGCCGCCGTCATGGTGACGCGCGCGCAGCGGCCCGGCGTCGCGGTCGGCGGCCACATCTCCTCCTACGCGTCCGTCGCGACGCTGTACGAGGTCGGCCTCAACCACTTCTTCCGCGGCAAGGACCACCCCGGCGGCGGCGACCAGGTCTACTTCCAGGGCCACGCCTCCCCCGGCGTCTACTCCCGCGCGTTCCTCGAGGGCCGGCTGACCGAGCACCAGCTCGACGGCTTCCGCCAGGAGGTCTCGCACCCGGGCGGCGGCCTGCCGTCCTACCCGCACCCCCGCCTGATGCCGGACTTCTGGGAGTTCCCCACGGTGTCGATGGGCCTCGGCCCGTCCTCCGCGATCTACCAGGCGTGGACGAACAAGTACCTGCACCTGCGCGGCATCAAGGACACCAGCCAGCAGGACGTCTGGGCGTTCCTCGGCGACGGCGAGATGGACGAGCCGGAGTCCCGCGGCATGCTGCAGCACGCCGCCCAGCAGAACCTCGACAACCTGACGTTCGTCGTGAACTGCAACCTGCAGCGCCTCGACGGCCCGGTGCGCGGCAACGGCAAGATCATCCAGGAGCTCGAGGCGCAGTTCCGCGGCGCGGGCTGGAACGTCATCAAGGTCATCTGGGGCCGCGAGTGGGACGCCCTGCTCAACGCGGACAAGGACCGCGCCCTGGTGCACCTGATGAACACCACGCCGGACGGCGACTTCCAGACGTACCGGGCCGAGAACGGCGCGTTCATCCGGGAGAACTTCTTCGGGCGCGACCCGCGCACCAAGGCCCTCGTCGAGCGCATGACGGACGACGAGATCTGGGCGCTCAAGCGCGGCGGCCACGACTACCGGAAGATCTTCGCGGCCTACAAGGCGGCGCGGGAGCACACCGGCCAGCCGACCGTCATCCTCGCGCACACCATCAAGGGCTACGGCCTGGGCTCGGGCTTCGCCGGGCGCAACGCCACGCACCAGATGAAGAAGCTCAAGGCCGACGAGCTCAAGACGCTGCGCGACTCGCTGCACATCCCGATCTCGGACGAGCAGATCGACGCGAACCCGTACCTGCCGCCGTACTACCACCCCGGCCAGGACGACCCGGCGATCCAGTACCTGCAGGAGCGCCGCCGCGCGCTCGGCGGGTACGTGCCGGAGCGCCGCACCACGCACAAGCCGCTGACCCTCCCGGGCGACAAGTCCTACGAGCTGCTGAAGAAGGGCTCCGGGCACCAGGAGGTCGCCACGACGATGGCCCTCGTGCGGCTGTTCAAGGACCTCATCAAGGACAAGGAGATCGGGCAGCGCCTGGTCCCGATCATCCCGGACGAGGCCCGCACGTTCGGCCTGGACTCGATCTTCCCGAGCGCGAAGATCTTCAACACGAACGGCCAGAACTACCTCGCCGTGGACCGCGACCTCATGCTCTCCTACAAGGAGTCCGAGGCCGGCCAGATCATGCACACCGGCATCAACGAGGCGGGGTCGGCGTCCGCGTTCCAGGCGGTCGGCACGTCCTACGCCACGCACGGCGAGCCGCTGATCCCGTTCTACTTCTACTACTCGATGTTCGGGTTCCAGCGGACGGGCGACCAGTTCTGGGCGGCCGGCGACCAGATGACCCGCGGGTTCCTGGTCGGCGCCACCGCGGGCCGCACCACGCTGACCGGTGAGGGCCTGCAGCACGCGGACGGCCACTCCCCGCTGCTCGCGGGCACCATGCCGCACGTCGTGCACTACGACCCGGCCTACGGGTACGAGATCCGCCACATCGTCAAGGACGGCCTGCAGCGGATGTACGGCGACGACGGGCGCGACCCCGACGTCATCTACTACCTGACGGTCTACAACGAGCCGATCGTCCAGCCGGCCGAGCCGGAGGACGTCGACGTCGAGGGCATCCTCAAGGGCATCTACCAGCTGTCCCCGGCGGAGGGCGACGGGCCGCGCGCCCAGATCCTCGCCTCCGGCGTGGCGGTGCCGTGGGCGCTCGAGGCGAAGAAGCTCCTCGCCGAGGACTGGGGCGTCCAGGCCGCGGTCTGGTCCGTGACCTCCTGGAACGAGCTGCGCCGCGAGGCGCTCGCCGCCGAGGAGCACGCGTTCCTGCACCCGGGCGAGGAGGAGCGGGTGCCGTACCTCACGGCGAAGCTCCAGGGCGCCGAGGGCCCGTTCGTGGCGACCACCGACTACGACCACCTCGTGGCCGACCAGGTGCGCCAGTGGATCCCGGGCCGGTACGCCACGCTCGGCGCCGACGGGTTCGGGTTCTCCGACACCCGCGCCGCCGCCCGCCGGCACTTCAAGATCGACGGGCCGTCGACGGTGGTCCGCGTCCTGCAGCAGCTCGCCCGCGAGGGCAAGGTCGCGCCGGAGGCCCCGGCGCAGGCCATCGAGCGGTACCGCCTGCACGACGTGACCGCCGGCACCTCCGGCAACGCGGGCGGCGACGCCTGACCCGCACCCCGGCCTGACGGCGACGGGCCCCGCACCGAGCAGGTGCGGGGCCCGTCGTCGTCGGTGATGCGCTCCTGCCGCCGCGGGTGGTGCGCCCGTCGCGAGAACGCCCCGGGGCGCGCCCGGGCGTCGCCCGCGCGGCGGGCGCCGAGATCGGCACTCCGCGCCGAGATCGGCAGCCCCGGCGACCGATCTCGGCGCGGACGACCGATCTCGACGCCCTGCACGACCCCGCGGTCGCGCCGGGGACGTGAGGCGCGGGTACCCGGGCGCCGTGGGGCGCCCTCGCACCAACGCCGGCGGCCGGGCGGCGGGCGTCAGGCGCCCGCGTGCCGCTCGGCCTGCTCGACCAGGCGGGTCAGCTCCCGCCGGAGGTGCGCGATGTCGTCCTGCTTCGGGTACAGGTCCAGCGACGCCAGGTGCTGCTTCGCGTCGAGCGGCCGCCCTGCCTCGACCGCGGCGAGCACGAGCTCGCGCCCGACCTCCGGGTCGTGCTCGCGGGGGTGCCAGTGCCCGGTGCCGAGGGACAGCGCGTCGACCGGGAGCCCGGCCTCGCGCAGCAGCCGCAGGCCGGCGACGAGCGCCCGGCCGGAGGGGTCCCGCTCGGCGGCGGTGGTGAGGCGGCGGACGGTGCCCTCGAGGTCGTCGCGCACGGACAGCCGCGCGACCTCGACCAGGGGGTACCAGGCGCGGGGGTTCCCGGCGAGCTCCTCGCCGAGGGACCACACGGCGAGGTCGGCGGCGCGCTGCTTCTCGGCGTCGTCGGCCTCGGCGGTCAGCGGGTCGTCGTCGGAGCCGGTGACGGCGTGCCGGCGGACGATCTCGGCCAGCGCGGCGAACGCCCGCTCGTCGTTGGGGTCGTCGCCGAGGCGGGAGCGCAGGGCGTCCTCCTGCGGGAGGTCACCGTGCCGCGGGGCGCCCGTGGGCCGGCGCGCCCCGACACGGGACGTGGGTGCGGGTCGGCCCAGGAGTCGGCGCAGTCGGGACAGCAGTGCCATGGATCGACACTATCCGCTGCACCCGTCGCGCACTGGTCGAACGACCGGCGGTGGCCGGCGACGCGGGCGCGGTCTTTGTCGGTTCCCCACAAGCCCAGCACCTATGCTCGCCCCATGGCCGACCCCAGCCGCACCGCCGCGACGCCCGCAGCCCAGCCCAGCCCCCCGCCCGCGCCCCCCGGCGACGCCGACGGCCTGTCCCCCGCCCGCACCCGCACCCGCGCCGGCCGGATTGCCACCGCCCCGGACGCCAGCAACGGCGAGACGCTGCGCCGGGTCCGGGACGGCAGCGGCGTGCTCGCGGCGGCGGCGATGCGCCGGCTGGACGAGGACCTGGACTGGTACCGGGCGCTGCCCGCGGACGACCGGTCCTGGGTCGGGCTGGTCGCGCAGGCCGGCATCACGGCGTTCGTGACCTGGTTCGCCGATCCCTCCAAGCCGCCGCACGGCGTCGGGGAGATCTTCGCGACCGCCCCGCCGGAGCTCACGCGCTCCATCTCGCTGCAGCACACGCTGCAGCTGGTGCGGGTCGTGGTGGACGTGGTCGAGGCGCACGCCGACCGGCTGGCGGCCCCGGGCGGCGAGCGCGACCTGCTCGAGGCGGTGCTGCGCTACTCCCGCGAGGTGGCGTTCTCGGCGGCCGAGGTCTACGCCCGCGCCGCGGAGGTGCGCGGCGCGTGGGACGCCCGGCTCGAGGCGCTGGTCGTGGACGCGCTGCTGCGCGGGGACGTCGACGACTCGCTGCGCTCCCGGGTCGCGGCGCTCGGCTGGTCCGGGCGCGGGCGGACGCTCGTCGTCGTGGGCACGACCGCCTCCCCGCTGGACGACGTGCGGACCTCGGACCTGCGCCGCGCGACCCGGCGGGCCGCCGACGACGCGCTCGTCGGCATCCAGGGCGACCGGCTCGTGGTGTTCCTCGGCGGCACGGGCGACCTGCGCGAGGCCGCCGCGGGGCTGCTGCCGCGGTTCGGGCCCGGGCCCGTGGTGCTCGGCCCCACCGGCGACGACCTCGCCGACGCCGCCCGGTCCGCCCGCGCCGCGCTGGCCGGGCTGGCGGCCGTGCACGCGTGGCCGCAGGCGCCCCGCCCGGTGCTCGCGGACGACCTGCTGCCGGAGCGCGTGCTGGTCGGGGACGCGTCCGCGCGGGCGGTGCTGGTGCAGCAGGCGTACGTGCCGCTGCTCGCCAGCACGGGCTCGCTGCTCGAGACCCTGACCGCGTACCTGGCGGCCGGCCGCTCGCTGGAGGCCGCGGCCCGCACCCTGTACGTGCACCCGAACACCGTCCGGTACCGCCTGCGGCGCGTCGCCGAGGTCACCGGCTGGGACCCGCTGGACGCCCGGGAGGCGTACGTGCTGCAGCAGGCCCTCGCGGTGGGCCGCCTGGACCACCCCGCCTGAGACGCCCGGAGTTGTGGGAGCCGCACAAGCCGTGCATCCCAGGTTGGTACGCGTCGTGAGCGGGCGGGGGCGCGGACGCCGGGCAGAGTGGTCGGGTGCTCGCGATCGTCTGCCCCGGACAGGGCGCCCAGACCCCCGGCATGCTCGCCCCCTGGCTCGAGCTGCCCGGCACCGCCGACCGCCTGGCGGTCCTCTCGGAGGCCGCGGGCGTCGACCTGCTGACCCACGGGACGACCTCCGACGCCGACACGATCCGGGACACCGCGGTGGCCCAGCCGCTGATCGTGTCGACGTCCCTGCTGGCGCTGCGGGCGCTGGAGGACGAGGGGCCCGTGGCCGTCGGCGCGACCGCCGGCCACTCGGTCGGTGAGTTCGCCGCGGCGGCCGTCGCGGGCGTGTTCGACGACGCCGGCGCCGTCGGCCTGGTGTCGCACCGCGCGCGGTTCATGGCGGAGGCCGCCGCGGCCGAGCAGACCGGCATGACCGCCGTGCTCGGCGGCGACCCGGACGAGGTCGCCGCGGCGATCGAGGCGGCCGGCCTGTGGCCCGCGAACGTCAACGGCGGCGGCCAGACGGTCGCGGCGGGCTCGCTCGAGGCGATCGCCCGGTTCGCCGAGAACCCGCCGGCCCGCGCCCGCGTGGTGCCGCTGCAGGTGGCCGGCGCGTTCCACACCCCCTACATGCAGGGCGCGCTGGAGGCGTTCGGCGCCGTCGCCGCGGGCTGGCCGAGCGCCGCGCCGCGCACCGCGCTGCTGAGCAACGCCGACGGCGCCGCCTACGGTTCCGACGCGACGGGCGCCGACGTGGTGGCCCGCCTGGTCTCCCAGATCGCCTCCCCGGTGCGCTGGGACCTGTGCCAGGCCACGCTCGCCGAGCTCGGCGTCACCGGCCTGCTGGAGCTCGCCCCCGGTGGTGTGCTCAAGGGCCTGGCGCGGCGTAGCCTGCCCGGGGTGGAGACGGTCGCGATCACCTCGCCGGCCGACCTGCCCGCCGCCCGGGACCTGGTGGCCCGCCACGCGGGCGGATCCCTCGCGCCCGACCCGACCGACGACTCCCGGGAGACCGCCCAGTGACCCGCCCCACCCTGACCCAGGCCACCGGCCCCGCGCACACGCGGATCCTCGGCCTGGGGGCCGCCCGCGGTGAGCACCTCGTGCCGAACGACGACCTGGTCGGCCCGATCGACTCCTCCGACGAGTGGATCCGCCAGCGCACCGGCATCGTCACCCGCGCTCGCTCCGGCGCGGACACCGACGTGCTCGACCTCGCCGAGCGCGCCGGCCGGCAGGCGATCGAGAACGCGGGCCTGCAGGGCTCCGACATCGACGCCGTGATCCTCGCCACGGTCACGTACTTCCACCAGACGCCGTCGGGCGCCGCGATCCTGGCCGACCGGCTGGGCGCGACCCCTGCCGCCGCGTTCGACGTCTCCGCCGCGTGCGCCGGCTACTGCTACGGCATCGGCCAGGCGGACGCCCTGGTGCGCGCCGGCTCCGCCCGGCACGTGCTCGTCATCGGCGCGGAGAAGATGAGCGACTTCATCGACCCGACGGACCGCTCCATCTCCTTCCTGCTCGGCGACGGCGCGGGCGCGGTCGTGATCGGCCCGTCCGACACGCCCGGCATCGGCCCGACCGTGTGGGGCTCGGACGGCAGCCAGTCGCAGGCGATCCGCCAGACGCACTCCTGGATCGACGTCCGCGACAACGGGGCCGGCTGGCCGACCCTGCGCCAGGAGGGCCCGAGCGTCTTCAAGTGGGCGGTCTGGCAGATGGCCCCCGTCGCGCAGAAGGCCCTGGACGCCGCCGGCGTGACCGCCGACGACATCGACGCGTTCATCCCGCACCAGGCGAACATGCGGATCATCGACCAGATGATCAAGCAGCTCAAGCTCCCCGAGACCGTGGCCGTCGCCCGCGACATCGCGGACACCGGGAACACCTCGGCCGCCTCGATCCCGCTCGCGACGGAGCGGCTGCTCCGCGAGGGACAGGTGTCCAGCGGGGCCCTGGCCCTGCAGATCGGCTTCGGCGCGGGCCTCGTCTACGCCGCCCAGGTGGTCGTGCTGCCCTGACGGGGCCGCCACCGCAGTACCGTTCATCGACCGTTACCGCGACCGCCCGCCGGCGGTGGCGCACCGCACAACCAAGGAGACACCGATGGCGCACAGCGAGCAGGAGATCCTGGCCGGCCTGGCCGAGATCGTCAGCGAGGAGACCGGCCTGCCGACCGACTCGGTCCTGCCCGAGAAGTCGTTCACGGACGACCTGGACATCGACTCCCTGTCGATGATGACGATCGTCACCCTCGCCGAGGAGAAGTTCGAGGTCCGCATCCCGGACGACGAGGTCAAGAACCTCGCGACCGTCGGCGACGCGGTGTCGTTCATCTCGAACGCCCAGGCCTGAGCCGCACCGACCGGGGTCCGCGCCGGGTCCGTCAAGGCACCCGCGCGGACCCCGGTCGCGTCCGGGGCGGACGCACCGCCCCGGCATCCCCGCACCACCCGCCCGACACCCCCCGAGGAGCACCCATGAGCACGCGAGTCGTCGTCACCGGACTCGGCGCCACGACCCCGCTCGGCGGGGACGTCCCCACGACCTGGCAGGCCGCCCTGGCCGGCACGTCGGGCGCGCGCACGCTGGACAACGACTGGGCCGAGACCTACGGCCTCCCGGTCGACTTCGCCGCGACCCTCGCGGTGCGCCCGGAGGAGGTCCTCCCCCGGCCCGAGATCAAGAAGATGGACCCGTCCGCGCAGTACGCGATCATCGCGTCGCGCGAGGCCTGGGCCGACGCGGGCACCCCCGAGGTGGACCCCGACCGGCTCGGCGTCGTGGTGTCCTCCGGCATCGGCGGCATCTGGACCACGCTCGACGCGTGGGACACCCTCCGCGAGAAGGGCGCCCGCCGCGTCCTGCCGATGACCGTCCCCATGCTCATGCCGAACTCGCCGTCCGCGTACGTCGAGCTGGAGTTCGGCGCCCGCGCCGGGGCGCACGCCCTGGTCTCCGCCTGCGCGTCCGGGGCGGAGGCGATCGGCTACGCGGTCGACATGATCCGCAGCGGCCGCGCCGACGTCGTCATCGCCGGCGGCACCGAGGCCACGATCCACCCGATGCCGATGGCCGCGTTCGCCGCCTCCCGCACGCTGTCGACCCGCACGGACGACCCGGCCCGGGCCTCCCGGCCGTACGACGTGGACCGCGACGGCTTCGTCATCGGCGAGGGCTCCGGCATCGTCGTCCTGGAGTCCGAGGAGCACGCGGCCGCCCGTGGCGCGAAGGTGTACGCCGCGATCTCCGGCGTCGGCCTGTCCTCCGACGGCTACCACATCACCTCCCCCGAGCCGACGGGCCGCGGGCAGATCGCCGCGATGCGGATGGCCCTGAAGGACGCCGGGGTCGCGACCGGGGACGTCAAGCACGTCAACGCGCACGCCACCTCGACGGTCGTCGGCGACCTCATCGAGGCGCGCGGGGTCCGCGAGACGCTCGGCTCCGACGCGGACGGCGTCGCGCTGTCGGCCACCAAGTCGATGACCGGGCACCTGCTCGGCGGTGCCGGCGCGCTCGAGACGGTGTTCTCGGTGCTGGCCGTGCAGGACCGGCAGGCCCCGCCGACGATCAACGTCGAGAAGCCGGACCCGGAGCTCGTGCTCGACCTCGTGCGCGACACCCCGCGCGCCCTGCCGGCGGGCGACATCGCGGTGGTGAACAACTCGTTCGGCTTCGGCGGGCACAACGTGGCCCTGGTGGTCACGAACGCCTGACCCACGGGACCGCACGCGCCCGTTCGCGCCCTGCCCGACCCCGCTGCTCCGCCGAGGGAGGTCGCCCTGGCCGGGACAGGTCGTTCTGCGGCCCTGTCTCGGGGCTACCGACCTGTCTCGGCGCACGTGTGGACGGCGCAGGGTGGACGGCGCGGGGGTCAGTAGCCCGTGAACGCGTCCGTGCGGACCCGCCGCGCCCCGGCCCGCCGGAGCAGCGCCCGCGTGCCGTCGACCATCGCCGGCGGCCCCGACACGTAGGCGTCCCGCTGCGCGAGGTCCGGCACGGCCTCCTCCAGCACCTCCGCCGACAGCCGCCGCTCCCCCAGGTGCCGCCACCCGGCGGGCAGCCCGTCCTGGTCCGGCGTCGGGGACAGCACGAGCACCCGGGCCCCCGCCGCCCGGATCGGCTCGGCGTACGCCAGGTCGGCGTGCTCGGTCACGGAGTACAGCAGGACGACGTCCCGCTGCTCCCCCGCGGCCGCCAGCGCGGCCAGGTGCGCCGCGAACGGCGTCACGCCGATGCCGCCGGCGACGAGCAGCAGCGGCCGCGCGGGGTCGGCGGGCAGCACGAAGTCCCCGCCGAGCCCGGTCGCCCGCAGCCGCGCGCCCACGGGCAGCCCGGCGAGCGCGCGCTTGTAGGTCGACGCCCGCTCCGGGACGGTGAGGGCGACCGTCAGCTCGTCGGCGGCGGGCGCGGAGGACACGCTGAACACCCGCCGGGTGCCGCGGGCGTCGGGACGCGGGTGCGGGACGGTCAGCTCGAGGTACTGCCCCGGCAGGTAGCGCACGGGCCGGTCGGCCCGGAACGCGAGCTCGACCGTCCGGGGCGTCAGCCGGGTCTGCCGGGTCAGGGTGAGCCGGACCGCGCCGCGCTGGCCCCACGCGAACGCGAGCAGGTT
The DNA here is from genome assembly GCF_014201095.1 of Cellulomonas hominis. NCBI lineage: Bacteria > Bacillati > Actinomycetota > Actinomycetes > Micrococcales > Cellulomonadaceae > Cellulomonas > Cellulomonas hominis. The sequence goes on from NZ_JACHDN010000001.1 coordinate 75,953, forward strand.
GCCGACGACCAGCGCGGCCTCGGGCGTCGAGTACAGCGGGCCGACGTGGTACGACACGGCCATGAGGACGCCGACGACGCCGGCCTCGACGAGCTGCTGCCACCGGCGGGGCGGCAGGGTCAGCGGCTCGGTGAGCATGACGCCGCCGAGGAACAGGACCGGGTACGACACCAGGGCGGTGGTCACGGCGTCCAGCCCGGCGGCGCCCTCCACGACGAGCCGGACCGACACGGCCACCACGGCGACGACGACGAACGTGCCCACCAGCGCGTACCGCCGGGTCCGCACGACGACCACGGCGGCCAGCAGCAGCACGGGCACGAGCAGCCACCGGTCGGCGACCCACCACGTCGTGGCGTCCCAGCCGGTGAGCCCGACGAGCAGCGCGCCGGCCGCGGCCGGGTTCAGCACGTGCCGCCCGCGCCAGGCGAGCAGGTACTTCGAGGCGTTCGCGAGCACCGCCGCCAGCGCGAGCGTCCCGAGGTAGCGGGCCTCCAGCGTCGGCCAGAACAGGAACAGCAGGATCAGGCCGGTGATGACCGCCGACTCGGTGTGCGCGCGGGTGCGGAACGCCGCGGCGAGCAGCCAGGCGCTCGCCACCGACGCCGCCACGGCCACGAGCGCGCTGACCACGAGCGGCCCCGGCTCGACGAACAGCACGCCCGCGAGCGACAGCAGCAGCGCCACCGCGGCGAGGGCCCCCAGACCGAGGCTGAGCAGCCGGTACATCGTCACCCGGCCCAGCCGCTCCTCCACCCAGCCGCTCACGCGAACACCTCCCCGTCCAGGTCCAGCGACCACCGGATGCCGCCGTCCGCGCGCAGCACGACGTACCGGACCCCGAACCGCGACGCGACCAGGTCGGGCTCGGCGAAGAACAGCGCGGTCGCCGCCAGGTCCGCGGCGAGCGCGGTGGGGCCGGTGGCCCACGTCGCGACGACGTCCGCGGTGGGCAGCCCGGTCCGGGCGTCGACCACGTGGTGCAGCCCCGGCCCCCAGGCCCGGCGGTTGGTGGCCGACCCGCAGAGCGCGCCGCCCGCCAGCCGGACCACCCCGACCGCCCGTGCGGGGTCGCGGGGGTCCTCGAGCGCGACGGTCAGCGGCTCGGGCACGGCGGCGCGCAGGTCGCCCCCGGCGTCCACGACGTGCTCCGCGAGGCCGTGCTCGGCGAGCACCCCGGCGACGAGGTCGACGAGGTAGCCCTTGCCGCCCGCGCCGACGTCGAGCAGCGCGGGCTCGTCGAGCGTGAGCGTGCCGGCGGCGCGGTGCGCGGCGGTCCGCCAGGGCGGCGCGGGCCGAGTGGCGAGCGCGCCCCCGGCGTCGAGACGCGGGCGCAGCGAGTACCCCGCGTCGTAGCCCAGGTCCTCCAGCGCGCGCCCGACCAGCGGGTTCACCGCACCGCCGGTGCACCGGTCCGCGACGTCGTACGCGTCGAGCAGCGGGCCGGCGTCGGCGGGGAGCCGGTAGGTGCCCGCCCCGCCGCGCGCGACCTCGGCCACCCAGGAGTCGGCGCGGAACCGGGACCAGTCCTGATCGAACCGCGCGATCCGGTCGTGCACGGCCGCGAGCACGTCGGCCGGCAGGGGCTCCGGGGTGTCGAGCTGCCACCCGGTCCCGATGGCCTGGAAGACGACGCTAGGCCGCGGCATCGGCGCGGATCTGGTCGAGCGCCGCGTTGAACCCGTCGCCGGTCAGCGAGGACCCGGAGACCTTGTCGACCGACAGCCCGGCGAGCTCCTGCCCGACCACCTCGTCGGCGATGCCGGACGCGAACTCGTCCTGGAACCGGGCGGCGTTGCCGCCGGTGGCCTCCGGGGTGACGGTGACGTCGGTGACGACGCCGTCGGCGATCGTCAGCTCGACGGCGATGGACTCCTGCCCGCCGGGGGTGCTGTACGAGCCCTCGGCCTCGTAGGTGCCGTCGGCGAGGTCGCCCGAGGCGGCGGCGTCGTCGGAGGCGCCGGTGCCCGCGTCGGACGAGGCGTCCGCCTGGCTGCTGCTCGGGGCGTCGTCCTCCGTGGCGGCCCCGGCGCCCTCCCCGCACGCGGCCACCGCCACGACGACGGAGAGGCCGGACAGCAGGCCGAGGGTGCGGCGTCGGAGCGAGTGCGCCATGGTCGTGCCCTCCTCGCGATCCCGGAGCGGCCGGGCTCGTTGAATTCGATCACATCGTCTGAGGTGATCGACGCTAGGCACGCTTCCTGAAGATCCCCTGGGAATGCGCGAGGCGCCCGCCCTGGGCTCCCGGGGTCCTCAGCCGACCCGGTGCAGCCAGCGCACGGGTGCACCGGCGCCGGCGTACCGGAAGGGCTCCAGCTCGTCGTCCCACGCCTGCCCGAGGGCCAGCGCCAGCTCGTCGCGCATCGTCCGCGGGTCGCCGGTGTCGAGCGCGGCGCGGATCCGGTCCTCGGGGACCACGACGTTGCCGTGCACGTCGGTCTGCGCGTGGAAGATGCCGAGCTCGGGGGTGTGGCTCCAGCGGGCGCCGTCGCTGCCGTGGCTGGCGTCCTCCGTCACCTCGTAGCGCAGGTGCGTCCAGCCGCGCAGGGCCGACGCGACGCGCGCACCGGTGCCCTGGGCGCCCTGCCACGAGTGCTCGGCGCGGAACATGCCGGGCGCCGCGGGCTGCTCGGTCCACTCCAAGGACACGCGCGTGCCCAGCACGTTGCCCGCCGCCCACTCGAGGTGGGGGCAGAGCGCGCGCGGCGCTGAGTGCACGAAAAGAACACCGCGGGTGATCGCACCTGCCATGTCATCCCTCCCGGATCGGCTCGAGGTTCGCCTTCCCCAACGACCTCGTCCCGATGCCCGGGCCTGATGCACGGACTCGCGGCGTGCAGTGCACAGCATGCCCGACGAGGGCCGGTCAGCACCAGTGCTCCGGGTGCCCCGGCCCTCGTCGGCGCGTCAGAGCGTCTCGCGGATCGCGCGCATCGCCTTCTTCCGCACGGACCGGTCGAGCCGGTCGATGTACAGGTGCCCGTCCAGGTGGTCCACCTCGTGCTGCAGGCAGCGGGCCATGAGCTCGACGCCCTCGACGACGACCTCCTTGCCGTCGAGGTCGGTGCCGACCACGCGGGCGTACCAGGCGCGGCGGGTCGGGAACCACAGGTCCGGCACCGACAGGCAGCCCTCGTCGCCGTCCTGGTAGTCCTCGGACAGCTCCACGATCGTCGGGTTCAGCACGTAGCCGAGCTCGTCGTCGATGTTCCAGGAGAACGCGCGCAGCCCGACGCCGATCTGGTTCGCGGCCAGCCCGGCGCGGCCGTCGTGGTCCACCGTCTCCAGCAGGTCCTCGACCAGGCCGCGGACCCGGGCGTCGATGGTGGTCACCGGCTCGCACGGGGTGCGCAGCACCGGGTCGCCCACCACGCGGATCTCTCTCATCGCCATGCCCGCGATTCTTCCATGCCCGCGCTGTGATCCGCGGAACAGGGCACCCGGCGTGACGTCGCGGACGGATCGTCCTATCTTTGTACTGACCAGTCAGTGCAACGAAGGGTCGGAGACCCGTGACATCGACATCACCCAGCGCCCGCCCCGCCCACGCCACCGGCACCCCGCCGGCTCCCCCGGTGATCGCCGTGCACGCCCGCGACCTGCGGCTGAACGGCGCGCGCGGCACCGTCTACGGCCCGGTCGACCTCGAGGTCCCCGCCGGGACCCTCGCCGTCGTGCAGGGCCCGCAGGGCGGCGGGCGGTCCAGCCTGCTGCTCACCCTGGCCGGCCGGATGGTGCCGGACGCCGGCTCCCGGCTGACCGTGCTCGGCGAGCCGCTGCCCCGTCGCCGGACCGCCGTGCAGCGCCGCGCCGCCATCGCCGGCTTCGCCGGCATCGACGAGCTCGACGAGTCCGTCACCGTCGGCGAGGTCGTGCGCGAGCGCCTCGCGTGGCTCAGCCCGTGGTACCGCCGCACCCCGCGCCTCGACCAGGCCGGGTTCGCCCGGCTCGCCGCGCCCGTCTTCGGCGAGCGCCCGCTGCCCCGCACCAGCACGCTCGTCTGGGACCTCGACGAGGTCGACGCCATGCTGCTGCGGGTCACCCTGGCGATGGCGCAGCACCCCGCCCTGCTCGTCGTCGACGACGTCGACCAGGTGCACGACTCGCGCCGCCGGCAGACCGTGTGGACCCGCCTGGAGGCCATCGCCGCCGCGGGCACCACCGTCGTCGCCTCCGTCGCCTCCCTCGACGAGGTCGCCCGCATGCAGTGGGCCGGCCTCCCCCAGCAGATCACCCTCGCCACCGGACCCCACGCGGTCCCGGCCGCCTGAACCAGGACGCCCACCATGCTCTCGTTCACCTCCACCGGCACCGAGCTGCGCCGGTTCCGCCGCGGGCTGCTGCCCCGCCTCGCCGTCGGCGCGATGGTCCTCGTGCCGCTGCTGTACGGCGCGCTCTACCTGTGGGCCTTCTGGGACCCGACCGGCAACATGGACCGCCTGCCCGTCGCCCTGGTCAACGCCGACACCGGCGCCACGCTGGACGACGAGCCGCTGGCCGCGGGCACCGAGGTCACCGACCAGCTCGTCGACTCCGGGGACCTCGACTGGCGCCTCACCGACGCGCAGGACGCCGCGGACGGCGTCGCGGACGGCACCTACTACTTCGCCGTCACGATCCCCGCCGACTTCTCCGCCGACATCGCCTCGGCCGGCGGCGACGACCCGACCGCGGCGCAGCTCCAGGTCACGTACAACGACGCGAACTCCTTCCTCGCCTCCACCCTCGGCCGCACCGCCATGGCGCAGGTGCAGTCCGCCGTGTCCGCCACCATCGGCGAGCAGGCCGTCGACACGATGCTGGTCGGCCTCGGCTCCGCCCGCGACGGCTTCGCCACGGCCGCCGACGGCGCGCTCACCCTCCGCGCCGCGAGCGGCGACCTGTCCACCGGCGCGCACCAGGTCGCCGACGGGGCGGTCAGCGCCGCGGACGGCGCCGCCCGGCTGGCCGACGGCTCGGGCACGCTCGCCACGGGCACGGACACCCTGGCGTCGGGCGCGGGGCAGCTCGCCTCGGGCGCCGCGACGCTGTCCTCCGGCGCGGGCCAGGCGGCCCAGGGCGCCGCGACGCTCGCCGCCGGCGCGGGGCAGCTCGCCTCGGGCGCGTCGACCGCCGCGCAGTCGTCCACGACGCTGGCCGGGGGCGCGCACGCGGTCCGGCAGGGCGTCGACACGCTCGCCGCGTCGACCACCGCGATGTCCGCGGCGGCGCAGACGCTCACGGGGTCGCTCGGCACCCTCGGCGCCACGCTCACCCAGGTCGCGCAGCAGAACGCCGCGGCAGGCGACCTCGCCACCGCCGGGCAGATCCAGGCCGCGCTCACCACCCTGCAGACGACCGTCGACGGCCTCGGGCTCCCCGACGCGGACGAGCAGGCCGCGGCCGCCCAGCAGCTCACGAAGCTCGTCCAGGGCGCCCACGACCTCGACGCCGGCGCCGGCGCCCTGAGCACCGGCCTCGGCACCCTCGCCACGAAGTCGGGCGAGCTCGCGGCCGGCGCGTCGCAGCTGTCCGCCGGCACCTCCCAGGTCGCGTCCGGCGCCCAGCAGCTCGCCGGCGCGACGAGCACCCTGTCCGCCGGCGCCACACGCCTCCAGACCGGTTCGCACGACCTCGCGGACGGCGCGGCCGAGCTCGCGACCGGCACCGGCACCCTCGCGGACGGCGCGGGGCAGGTGGCCGACGGCACCGACCAGGTGGGCGACGGCGCGCAGCAGATCGCGGACGGCCTGTCCGACGGCGCGGCCCAGATCCCCGACGACTCCGACGCCACCCGCACCGCCCGGGCGGACGTGATCTCCTCCCCGGTGTCGCTGTCCTCCGACGACCTCGCGCAGGCGGAGGGCTTCGGCGAGGGCTTCGCGCCGTTCTTCATCCCGCTGGCGCTGTTCGTCGGCGCGCTCATCACCTGGCTGCTGCTCCGGCCGCTGCCGTCGCGCGCCCTGGCCACCCCGGCGGCCGGCTGGCGGACCGCGTTCGCGGGGTACCTGCCGGCGCTGGCCATCGGCGTCGCCCAGGTCGCGGTGATGCTCGCGGTGATCCACTGGGGCGTCGGCCTGGAGATGTCCACGGCGCTCGGCACCATCGGGTTCACGCTGCTGGTCGCGGCGACGTTCCTGGCCCTGCAGCAGATGCTCGTCGCGGTGCTCGGCCCGGCCGCCGGCAAGGTCGCGATCCTCGCGCTGCTCATGCTGCAGCTCGCGTCGTCCGGCGGCACCTACCCCGTGGAGACCACCCCGGCCTTCTTCCGGGCGATCCACCCGCTGCTCCCCATGAGCTACGCCGTCACCGGCCTGCGCCAGACGATCACCGGTGGCGTCGACGGGCGGCTGTGGCTGTCCGTGGCGGTGCTCGGCGTGGTCCTCCTGGGCTCGCTCGCCCTGACCGCGTGGCGCGCCGGGCGGCTCCGCACGTGGAGCCTGTCCCGCCTGCACCCCGCCCTGACGATCTGACAGGCTGAGCACCATGCGCACCACCGACGGCCCGGCCGCCCCCGATGCACCCGCACCGCGGACGGCCGGGCCGCGGCGCACCGACGACGCGCGCGGCGGGGGCACCCGCGAGGCGATCACCGCCGCGACCGTCGCGCTCATCGCGGACCGCGGGTTCTCCGCCACGTCCGTCGACGACATCGCCGAGCGCGCCGGCGTCGCCAAGGGCAGCGTCTACTACAACTTCGGGTCCAAGTCCGCGCTGTTCGAGACCGTGCTCGGCGAGGGCCAGCGCCGGCTGACGGCCGCGCTGCGGGGCGCTGTCGAGGGCCGGTCCGGGCGCGAGGCCGTCGGGGCGCTGGTGCACGAGCTGCTCGAGCAGATCCACGCGCACCCCGACTTCGCCAAGGTGCTGGTCGCGGAGGTGTTCCGCACCGGACGCGACTGGCAGGACTCGATCCGCCAGGTGCGCGACGAGTCGTTCGCGGTGTTCGCGGAGGTCGTCGCCGAGTCCTGGCCCGGGCGCGACCCGTCGCTCACCGCGGCGGCCATGTTCGGCGCCACCCTCGTCGCGGGCCTGGAGTGGCTGGCGTTCCAGCCGGAGCGCACCGTGGCCGAGGTCCGGCGCGCCGTGCTCGCCACCCTGGTCGAGCCGCTCTGAACCACCGTCCCCCGGACAGCGGAGGACCCCCCGGGCCGATCCGGCCCGGGGGGTCCTCGCGTGGTCTCAGTAGCGCGCGACCTGCTGCGGCACCGCGCCGAGCAGCTCCATGACCTCGGACTCGAGGAAGCGGCGGTGGCCGCCGAGGGTGCGCACGGCCGACAGCTTGCCGGCCTGGGCCCAGCGGGTGACGGTCTTCGGGTCCACGCGGAACATGACCGCGACCTCACCCGGGGTGAGGAGGGAGGACGTCGCCTGCGTCGGGAGCTGGGCCTCGAGGGGGTACGTCATGGTGGTGACTCCTAGTCGGTTCGGTAGCCCGGCTGGCCCAGAGGGCCCCGTGGCTTTGCGTCCCTGCCTTGCGGCAGGTTTGCCGTTGTCGCTCAACGCGGAGAACTATACAGAAATCGGACAGATCGGCAAGTACCGCCCGAGAGCGGACAGCCGCGCTGGTCACGGATGTGGGCGCTCACATCGCCGGGGCACGGGAGCGCGTCAGGCCGCCCCGCCCGACGGGTCGAACCGGTAGCCCATCCCCGGCTCCGTGAGCAGGTACCGAGGTGCCGCCGGGTCCGGTTCCAGCTTCTTGCGCAGCTGCGACAGGTACAGCCGGAGGTAGCCCGTGTCCGTGACGTGCTCGGAGCCCCAGATGTCCTGCAGCAGCGTCTGCCGGGTCACGAGACGGCCGGCGTTCCGGACGAGGATCTCGAGGATCCGCCACTCCGTCGGCGTCAGCCGGACCGGCTCGGGCGGGCTGCCGTCGCGCGTGACGGTCGTGGCCGTGAGGTCGACGGTCACGTCCCCGATCCGGACCAGCGGCTCGGCGTCCTGCCCGGGTACCCGCCGGGTGAGCGCCCGGATCCGGGCCAGGAGCTCGTCCACCCCGAACGGCTTGGTCACGTAGTCGTCGGCGCCGGCGTCCAGCGCCTCCACCTTGTCCGCCGAGCCGGTGCGCCCGGACAGCACGAGGATCGGCGCGCTCGTCCAGCCGCGCAGCCCGTGGATCACCTCGACCCCGTCGAGCCGCGGCATCCCGAGGTCGATCAGGTACAGGTCGGGCTTGTGCTCGATCGCCTGGTTCAGCGCCGCGGTGCCGTCCGTCGCCGTGAGGATCTCGTACCCGCGGGCCCGCAGCGTGATGCGCAGGGCGCGCAGGATCTGCGGGTCGTCGTCGGCGATGAGGATCTTCACGCCTCCTCCTCCCCCGCGCCACCGTCGGCCTGGCGCAGCGCGATCACCATGGTCAGGCCGCCGCCGGGGGTGTCCTCCGGCGTGAGCGTGCCGCCCATGCCCTCGGTGAACCCGCGGGACAGCGCGAGACCCAGCCCGAGCCCCGTCGCGTTGTCGGTGTCGCCGAGGCGCTGGAACGGCAGGAACAGGTCCGCCCGCCGGTCGGCCGGCACCCCGCGCCCGTGGTCCACCACCCGGATCTCCACCCGGTCCGCGAACGCGCTGGTCTGCACCCGCGCCGGCACCCCCGGCGGGCTCACGTGCACCGCGTTGGCCAGCACGTTGACGATCACGCGGCGCAGCAGCGCGGGGTCCGCCGTCACGGGCGGCAGCGCGGGGTCGAGCTCCAGGTGCACGTCGTGGGGGCCGAGCCGGAGCTCGTCGAGCGCCGGCAGGATCACGTCGTCCACGTCCGTCGGGCGGCAGGAGACGCCGAGCACGCCGGCCTGCAGCCGGCTCACGTCGAGCAGGTCCGTCACCAGGCCGGTGAGCGTCGCGAGGCTCTCCTCCGCCGTGGCGAGCAGCTCCTCCCGGTCGGCCGGCGACCAGTCGACGTCTGCGGACCGCAGGCTGCCCACCGCCGTCGTCGCAGCCGTCAGCGGGCGGCGCAGGTCGTGGCTCACCGCGGACAGCAGGGCGCTGCGCACCTGGTCGGTCTCCCGCAGCGGGCCGATGGCGTCCGCGGTGCGGCTGAGCCGCTGGTGCTCCAGCGCCGCCGCCACCTGCGTGACCACCACGCCGAGCAGCCGCCCGCCCGCGCCGTCGACGTCCGCCGTGTCCGCGCCCGGGGCGTCCGGCGCCCCGTCGTCCAGGGCGAGCACCGTGTGCTCGTCGACGTCCACCGTCGGCGCGCCCGCCCGGACGGTGCCCGACTCCGCCAGCACCTCGTCGCCCGCGCGCAGCCGCACGCCCGCCAGCCCGAACGCCTCCCGCGCCCGGTCCAGCAGCGCGGTCACGGCGTCCTGCCCGCTCAGCACCCCGCCCGCCACGGTCGCCAGCAGCTCGGACTCCGCCCGGGCGCGCTGCGCCGCGCGGCTGCGCCGGGCCGCCAGGTCGACCACCGCGCTCACCAGGAGCGCGTTCACCACGTACAGCCCGAGCGCCAGCACGTGCCGCGTCTCGGCGATCGTCACCGTCTGCACCGGTTCGATGAAGAAGTAGTCCAGGCTCACGCCCGACAGCACCGCCGTCAGCAGCGACGGCCAGAACCCCCCGACCAGCGCGACCACCACGACGAGGATCTGGTACGTCAGCACGTCGCCGACCAGCGACGTCTCCGTCCGCGTGGCCTCCAGCACCCAGGTGAGCAGCGGGCCGAGGACCAGGCACAGGCCGAAGCCGAGCGCCCGCCGCCGCGCCGTCAGCGCGCCGCCGACCAGCCGGGGCAGCGCCAGCCGCCCGCCCGCCGCCGCGTGGTTCACGATGTGCACGTCGATCGGCCCCGCCAGCCGGATGACGGTCGCCCCGATGCCCGGACCCGACAGCGCCGCCGCCAGCCGGCCCCGCCGGCTGATGCCGATGACCACCTGCGTCGCGTCCACCGACCGCGCGAACTCCACGAGCGTCCGCGGCACGTCCTCGCCGACCACCTGGTGGTACGTCCCGCCGAGCTGCTCGGTGAGGGCCACCTGCCCGGCCAGCGCCTCCGGGTCCGCGTCCCGCAGCCCCGTCTGCGCGCTGACGTGCACCGCGAGCAGCTCACCGCCCGCCGACCGCGCCGCGATCCGCGCACCCCGGCGCAGCAGCGTCTCCCCCTCCGGCCCGCCGGTCAGCGCGACCACCACGCGCTCGCGCGCCTCCCACGGCACGTCGATCGCGTGCTCCGCGCGGTAGCTGCGCAGCGCCGAGTCCACCTCGTCCGCCAGCCACAGCAGCGCGAGCTCGCGCAGCGCCGTGAGGTTGCCCAGGCGGAAGTAGTTCGACAGCGCCGCGTCGACCCGCTCCGCCGGGTACACGTGGCCCTCCGCCAGCCGGTCCCGCAGCGACTGCGGCGCCAGGTCCACCAGCTCGATCTGGTCCGCCGCGCGCAGCACCCGGTCCGGCACCGTCTCCCGCTGGGGGACACCGGTGATCGTCCGGACCACGTCGTTCAGGGACGCGATGTGCTGGATGTTCACCGTCGTCAGGACATCGATGCCCGCGTCCAGCAGCTCCGCGACGTCCTGCCACCGCTTGTCGTGGCGGGACCCCGGGGCGTTCGTGTGCGCGTACTCGTCGACCAGCGCCACCTGCGGCCGCCGGGCGAGCACCCCCGCCAGGTCCATCTCCGTCAGCGCGACGCCGCGGTGCTCCACGCGCACGCGCGGCACGACCTCGAAGCCCTCCAGCAGCGCCGCGGTCGCCCCGCGACCGTGGGTCTCGACCACCGCCACCACGACGTCCGTGCCGTCCGCGCGCAGGTCGCGGCCCGCCTCGAGCATCGCGTACGTCTTCCCGACCCCGGGCGCCGCCCCGAGCAGGACGCGCAGCCGGCCCCGCGTCATCCGCCCCATCCTCCTGGTCGTCGCGGGCCCCTCCGGCGGGGAGCGCGGCCCGTGCCGGCTCGCCCGAAGCCCTGGGCCCTGCGGGCGATCGTAGACCCGCGTGGGGGCGTGACCTGCAGGGGCGGTCGACCCGCGAGGGGCGGGCGACCCCCGGGGGCGGGTGGCCTGCGGGGGCGGGCGGCCCGCGGGGGCGGGCGGCCCGCGGAGGCGGGTGGCCTGCGGAGGCGGGTCGCCCGGTCTCCCGCGCGGCCCCGCCCCCGCAGGTGTCGCGCCCACGACCTCAGCCGTCGAGCCCCTCGGCCTCGTCGAGCGCCCTCCGGACGCGAGCCCGGTGCATCACGACCACGGCCCCGGCCGCGACGAGCGCGACGGCCACGCCGCCCGCGACCCGCAGGTCCGCGCCCGTGACGGCCAGCGGCGGCGGGGCCGCCGCGACGGTGAGGGTCTCGGACTCCTCGCCGCAGGTGCCCTCGGAGAGCACCTCCCCATCGGGTCCCGTCGTCCGCTCGACGAACCCGTACGTCCCCGGGGCAGTGGTGACGTACCGCGCGGTCCGGTACTCCCCCGCACCGCCGGTCAGCGGGACGGTCGTCGTCCAGACGGGCTCCGTGCACACGAGCTCCGCGCCGGGCGCCGCGTGGAAGAGGTCCACCCGGGCGACGCTGCCGGCGGGGAACGATCCCGTCGCCGTGACCGCGTCCCAGACCTCGGCCCCGGTCTCCGGTGCGTCCGACGAGGCCAGCGCCGTGGTCCGGACCGCGGGCGCGTCGACGACCAGGGTCGTCTCCGCGACGGCCCCGCAGTCGCCCCGGTCCAGGACGGTGCCGTCGGAACGGGTCAGCGTCTCCACCCAGTACACGGCCCCGGCCCGTCCGGGCGCGGGCGCCGTCCCGGAGTCGTAGTAGCCGGGCCCCGCGACCTGGACCGGGTCGGAGGTCCACAGGAGCGTGGACCCGTCGCACACGGGCTCGGCCGCGGGGTCCTGCGGCCCGTACGCGGCGAACACCAGGTGGTCGCCCGGTTCGGTCGTCCCCGTGACGAGCGCGACGTCGTGCATGGTCCCGCCGGCGGGCGCGGTGTCCTGCGCCCGCGTCACGGCCTCGGGCGGCACGACGACCTCGGGCGGGCCGGGCACGAAGAAGACCTCGCGCAGGTCGTCGAACGGGCTGACGAACGGCTCGACCCGGTCGTCGCCGGCGAACGCGTAGACGAACACGAAGTAGTCACCGCCCGGGTGGGTGGCGGCGGACGGCGCGACGACCGGGTGCGCCTCGTCGTAGCCCACCTGGTAGACCCCGTCGACCGCCGCCACGGTGTCGGCCCAGTGCACGGGCGTGCCCTCCGGCACCTCGGAGCCGGTCGGCAGCGCGGGCAGCGGGCCGTACACGGTGACGGTCGCCTCGCCGAGGTCCGGCTGCCACGGGCCCAGCCCGCCGAACGACCCGTGGCCGTCCGGGTAGCCGGTGACGGTGATGCGGTCGAAGGCCCGCCCGCCGGGGACCACGTTGAACTCCCGGGTCTCCGACTCGTGCGCGAGGGAGTACCGGTCGACGGCCGTCTCGGCGGCCTCGAAGAACGGCGCGGTGAAGTCCTCCCGGAGGTACGGCGCCGACGCCCCGGCGTCCGCCACCCGGATCGAGACGACGGCCGTGTAGAAGCCGTCCCCCGTCGAGCGCACGGTGCCGGGCGTGGTCACCGGGCCGGGGCCGTCGGCGACGACGCGCTCGACCCCCGCCACCGGCGCGTCCGCGGGCGGGGCGTCCGCCTGGGGCTGCGGCTCGGGGAACGGGCCGTACCAGGTCACGTGCGCCGGGACGTCCACGGGGTCCCCGTCGATCGCGATCCACTCGTCGTCCGGCGCGGCCGCGAACTCCACCACGTCCACCAGCGGCCCGCCGTCCGCCACCCGCACGTCCTGGACGGTGGTCGTCGCGCGCGGTCGGAAGTCGCCCACGACGGGGAACTCCGGGCCGGGCACCTCGACGACGCGCAGGTCGTGCTCGGGCCGGTTGCCGTAGGTGAGCTGGTCCTGGCGGTTCCCGGGCAGGTCGACGACGGTGACGGTGGTGCGCCCCGCGTCGTCGAACTCGACCTCGTACCCGACGGCGCCGGTGCCCGTGGCGGTCCACGCCAGCGTGACCGGCTGGTCCCCCGACACCCCCGCGTAGCGCCCGGTGCCGGTGGCGTCGAACACCGCCGGCCCGGTCAGCCGCACCTCGAAGGGAGCGCCCGCGACCGGCAGGCCGGCCGCGCCGACCAGGACGATCCCCTCGATCGTGCCGGTGCGGGTGCCCTGCCCGGTGACGACGCCGGCGCGAGCCGTGTACGGCCCGGCGGTCCGCGCGCCCTCGGCCAGGAACTCGTCCGCGCGGTCCTTGACCGCCTGCGGGGTCGCCGCCGCGATGAGCAGCTTGGCGACCTCCACGACGCCGCCGGCCATCGACCCCGGTCGCTCCTGACGCTGGTGCACGGCGTAGCCGATCGCCGCCTGGGTCAGGTCGTCCGCGTCGCCCCGGTGGCGCGCCAGCGCCGCGGCGAGCGGTGCGTCGTCCACGTACTCCATGCCGAGCGGGACGTCCGCCGGACCGGACGCCGTGACGCGCGCCTGGAGGCAGTAGCCGTGCTCCTCCGCACCGGCCGGCCCCTCGAGCGGGCCCAGGTGCACGGGCCCGTAGCCCTGCGGCGTGATGGTGATGCCGTGCGCGGGCACGCGCGCCTGCGCGGTCGTCGGGCTCGGGGCGAGGACCAGGGCGGACGTCGCCCCGGCCGCGAGCGCCCCGGCGAGGACGACTGACGTCGCCCTCCGGGCATGCCAAGATGGCCGTGCTTGCATGTCAGGTCTCCTGAGGAACTGTCGAGCGGGCGCGAAGGGTCCGGTGTGCCAGGGTCAAGTCCCCGGGCGTGGTGTGTGACGGCTTCCGCGTGATCTTCGGGTTCAGGCGCTGAGCGCCGGGAGTTGGGGCGTGGTCACCTCCGGCGGGTCTGGCAGGGCAGTGAGCCGGGATCGGCCAAGAACGTCCAGGGCGAGGTAGCGGCGTCCTTCGGCCCATTCGTCGTGCTGCTCCGCGAGCACGGCTCCGACCAGGCGGATGATCGAGGTGCGGTCGGGGAAGATCCCCACGACGTCGGTGCGGCGGCGGATCTCGCGGTTGAGACGCTCGTTCGGGTTGTTGGACCAGATCTGGCGCCAGACCTCCTTCGGGAAGGACGTGAACGCCAGGACGTCGGCCCGGGCCGCTTCGAGGTGGTCCGCGACGGCCGGGAGCTTGTCGGCGACGGCGTCCAGCAGCCGGTCGAACTGGGCGTGGACCGCGTCGGTGTCGGGCTGGTCGTAGACGCTGTGCAGCAGCGTCTTGACCCACGGCCAGGAGGACTTCGGGCAGGTCGACATCAGGTTCGCCGCGTAGTGGGTGCGGCACCTCTGCCAGGTCGCGCCGGGCAGGGTCGCGCCGATCGCGGCGACCAGCCCGGAGTGCGCGTCAGAGGTCACCAGCTTGACCCCGGTCAGGCCGCGGGCGGTCAGGTCTCGGAAGAACGTCAACCACCCGGCCCCGTCCTCCGCGGTGGACACGTCGATGCCCAGGATCTCTCGGTGCCCGTCGGCGTTGACCCCGGTCGCGACCATGACCGCGATGTTGACCACCCGTCCGCCCTCACGGACCTTCACGCTCAGGGCATCGGCCGCCACGAACGTGTAGGGGCCGGCGTCCAGCGGACGGGTGCGGAACGCGGCGACCTGCTCGTCCAGGTCCGCGGCCATCCGCGAGACCTGGGACTTCGACAGCCTGGTGATCCCGAGCGACTCGACGAGCTTGTCCATCCGCCGGGTCGAGACGCCCAGGAGGTAGCAGGTTGCAACGACGCTAGTCAGCGCCGCCTCCGCGCGCCGGCGGCGCTCTAGCAACCAGTCGGGGAAGTAGGTGCCGGCGCGCAGCTTGGGGATCGCCACGTCCATCGTGCCGACCCGGGTGTCGAAGTCGCGGTGCCGGTAGCCGTTGCGCACGTTGGTCCGCTCCGCAGAGCGGGAGCCGTAGTCAGCGCCGCAGATCGCGTCGGCTTCGGCGCCCATCAGGGTGTCGATGAACACGCCCAGCAGCTCGCGCAGCAGGTCGGGGCTGGCCGTGCTCAGGTGCTCGTGCAGGAAGCGGGCAGGGTCCAGACTGGGTCCAGCGGTCATCGCGGGTCCTTCTCTCGAGTCGACTTGGTAGGTCTCTCGAAGAATCACGCGGTGACCGCCTACACGTCTACGACGATGCCCGATCAAGGCCGGGCTCGCACACCACTCTGCGGGACGCCACTTGTGCCAGCACCGGGCCCTTCCTCTGTGTCGGCCGACTGTAGCGACGGCCGCGCCGATCACCACGCCGCCGCCGGGAGCCTGGGGACCACGCCCGGCGCGTCGCCGCCCGGGTCCCCCGCACGCGCACCGGCACCACCTAGTCGGTCCACTCAGACGCACCACCTACTGACGTCGCTCACCCCTCCACTCAGCAGAGTGGACGCCGCCTGAGCGGTCCCGTCCCTGGACGTCGGGCACCCGCCACCACTCATGGGCCACGTCACACCCGCCTGAGTGGTCCCCGTCGCGTCCCCTGGTAGCGACCCCCTCACCACTCGCGCCGACCCGGCGCGACTGCATCCGCCAGGAGTCCCGCATGACCGATCAGCCCACCGACGACCGCTCGCGCCGCCGCAAGGCCCTCGTGGCCTGGGGCGCCCTGGCCGGCGTCGCCGCGCTCCTCACGACCGCCGCCTTCACCGACGTCGCCCGCCTCAACCTCGGCAGCGGCGGCATCGGCGGCTCCGACAGCACCTACAACATCCAGGTCGGGGGCACCGACGGCGACGGCACGTTCGTCGCCGGCACCTGGCAGGAGGCCGACGACGCGGCCGGCGTGCCGATCGCGATCTCCGGCGCCGAGTCCGTGTTCCCGGGCTCCACCCCGATCAGCGTCGAGATCCCGGTCCGGAACGACTCGACCGCCTTCGCCTCGTCCCTCTCCCTGACGCTCTCGCAGCTGGCGGACGACGCCGGCGCCGGCCGGGTGACCGACGCGAACTACCTGTCGAGCCTGCGGTTCGACGTCGCGATGCCCGGGACCTCGCGCGACGCGACCCCCGTGGCCGAGTCGGGCCTGACCTTCGCCGAGGCGTCCGCGGTCGTCCTGAACGAGCTCGCCGCCGAGGAGGAGAGCACGGTCACCCTGACCGTCGCCCTGCTGTCGCAGAGCGAGTCCGGCGCCGCGTTCGGCGACAACACGCTGTCCGGCAAGGGCGCGTTCCTGCAGGCGACCTTCGACGGCACCTCCGTCTGAGCGTCCCGCCGCGCACCGGCCCTGCCGGGCGGACCCGCCTCCGCCCGGCAGGGCCGGCCACACCCCCGACCCCGCCCCACCAGCACGAGAGGACCCCGATGCGCACCACGACCCGCCGCGCGGCGGTGCTCGCCCTGCCGCTGTGCCTGCTCGTCGGGCTGACCGCCGCACGGGTGGTCGGCACGGACGAGGTGCGTGTCGACTTCGAGGGCGTGACCTTCGCCCTGGAGTCCGCGGGCAGCGGCTCCCCGGGCTGGCGCCCCGCCGCGGCCGACTGGCACGCGAGCGACGCGGCCTGGACGCTCGACCTCGCGAGCGACGAGCTCGCCCCCGGCGGCTCGGTGGACGTGCGGGTGGCGGTGCGCAACACCTCCGGCACCGACGCCACCGTGGTCCTCGCGCTGGCGGACCCGGACCCCACCAGCCCCGGCACCGACCTGTTCGGCGCCCTCGAAGCCGCAGTCCGCGAGGACGGCGCCCTGCTCGCGTCCGGCCCGGCCGGCGCGGTCCGCGTGACCCTGCCCGGCGCGGTCGGCCCGCACGGCTCCGACGTCCGCGTCCTTGACCTGTCGCTCACCCTGCCCGCCACGGGCGACGGACGCTGGGTCGGCGCCCGCACCGGCGTCCAGGTGCTGCTCGAGGGGACGAGCCGGTGACCGCGCGCCACCGCGCCCCGGGCACCCTCCGCGTGACCCGCCGCCCGGTCCTCGCGCTCGGGGGCGTCGCCGGCGTCCTCCTGCTCGCGGCCGGCACCGCCGTGACGCACGCCGCGTTCACCGACGCGGCCGAGGCCGACCTCGGCCCGGTCGGCGGCGCGTTCGACATCGCGCTCGTCGACGGGTCGGGCGCGGTCGTCCAGGGGAACCCCGACCCCCTGGTGATCGACACGGTCGTCCCCGGCCCCGGCGGCGCCCCGGCCATCGAGGTGGACGTCGTGACGACCACCCGCGCGACCGGCACGATCACCCTGACCGTGCGGAACGCCCGCACGGCGCCCCTGCCGACGGACCCCGGCTTCTCCGGCCCGGGCGCCGACCCGTTCGACGTCGCGCGGTTCACGGTCTCGGTGGACGGCGAGGTCGTCGCGACGGACCGCGCCGCGGACCTCGACCCCGTGGTGATCGACGACTGGGAGACCGGCGTCGCCCGGCGCGTCCAGGTCGCGGTGACCCTCGACCCGGCGCTCGGCAACCCCTACTACTTCAACCGCGCGATGGTCGTCGGCCTGCGCCTGGACGGGAGCACCGCATGACCGCCGCCGCCCTGGCCCTCGCCGGCCTGCTCGCCCTCACCCCCGCATCCGTCGCGCCCGCCGACACCGCCCCGGCCGTCGACCTCGTCGCCGGCAGCACCAGCACCGCGCGGCTCGACGTGCCCTACCCCGGCCACGCAACCGCCTTCGACGTCACCGCGCGCGCCGCGCAGGGCGCCGGCCCCAGCGACCTCGCCCTCGTGCTCGACGGCGGCGACGGCCCGCTCGCGGATGGCCCCGACGCGCTGCGGCTGACGCTGGCCGACGCCGACGGCGCCGTGCTCGCCGAGGGCACCGCCGCCGAGCTGCGCGGCCGCGTCGTCCCGCTGGGGCGGCTCGGCGCGACGCCGGTGACGGTGCACGGCACCGCGGCCCTGCCCGCCTCCGCCGGCGACGCCGCGCAGGGCGCCGGCCTCACGCTGACCTTCCGCCTGGTCGCGGAGCAGGACGCCCCCACCACGTCCGGCGTCCTCGCGACCACCGGCGCCCGCGCCGTCGCGGCCGGCCTCGCCGCCCTCGTCCTGCTGCTGACCGGCCTGCTGCTGGTCGCCGCCCGCCGCCGGTCCCGCACCGAGGAGGACTCGTGACCCGCACCCGCAGCGCCCTGGCCGGCCTCGCGGCCGCCGCGCTCGCCGTCGTCGCCGTCGTCGCGTCCACCGCGCCGACGACCGCCGCCTACACCGACCGCGCCGAGGCCGTCACCGACGTCTTCGCGTCCCCGACCACCCGGTTCGTCCCGCAGCAGACCTACCTGGCGGGCACCGCGGCCGCCGTCCAGGACGACGGCACGATCGCCGTCTGGGGCTACCGCGGCAACGGCCTGTCCGGCACGGGCACGACCACCGTCGACTCGGCCGCGACGATCAGCCTGGTGACGCTGCCGTCCGACGGGCACCCCGACGGCGCGCGCCGCGCGGTGCGGCTGGCCGGCGTCAGCCTCGACAACTACTACCCGGCGGACGTCAGCTACTCGGGCCTCGCCGCGCTGTCCGACGACGGCCGCGTCTACACCTGGGGCGGCAACCAGGTCCACAACATCATGGGCCGCACCAACGCGGTCCCGTTCAACCGCCCCGGCCAGGTGAGCATCCCGGGCACCGTGGTGGACCTCGTGTCGAGCGCCTCGGTGTTCATGGCCCTCACCGACACCGGCGACCTCTACACCTGGGGCTACGCGCAGTCGCGGGGCGTCACCGGCCAGGGCACCGCGACGGCCTCGGCGGCGACGCCGACCCGGATCCTCACCGGCGTGCACTCGATCGGCGCCGGCGTGTGGAACGGCTGGGCGATCCGCGGCAACACCGTCGCCGGCGACGCCACGACCGGCGTGCTGTGGTGGGGCTGGGCCAACGGCGCCGGCGCCTACGCGGGCGACCCGTCCGGGGACAACGTGACCACCTCCCGCTCGACCCCGACCCGGTCGCAGGCCCTGTCGGCGCTCACCACCACCGGCTGCGACGCCGTCGGCGTGGTCGCGGGCTCCCCGGAGGACACCTGCCGGCTCCAGTCGCTCACCGGGCACTACTACGGCAGCCAGGCGGTGCTGGACGACGGCACCCTGCTCACCTGGGGCAACTACGTCGAGTGGGGCACCGGCCGCACCGACGGCGGGTCCGCCGCCAACAACACCCCGACCGCGATCACGCTCGCGGCGGGGGTGACGGCCCGGCAGGTCGCCACGACGGAGGACTACGTGCTCGTGCTCGGCAGCGACGGCTACGCCTACGTGTGGGGGCGCTACTCCTACTCGTACGGCCCGCACCCGAGCACCGGGGCGACGTCGAACGCCAACATCCGCACGCCCACCCGGATGACCGCGCTCGGCCAGGTCGAGCTGCTCGCCGGCACGGGCTACTCGGGCATGGCGCTGCGTGCCGACGGCACGCTCGTGCTCTGGGGCGGCACCACGCAGGGCGGCAGCCACAACACGCACCGGGTGGTCCGGAACGGTTTCGCGACCACGACGACGCCGACGACGCCCTCGCAGGGTCTCACCGCGCTCGTCATGCCCGGCACCGCGGCAGCGTCCGCATGAGCCGCCACCTCGCCCCCGCGCCCGCCGCGACGGCCCCGCGGTTCCCCGTCCGGCGCGCCGGCCTGGCCGCGCTCGTCGCCGCCGTCGCGCTCGTCGCCGGGATGCTCGCCGGCTCGGCCGTCACGTCGGCCGCCTTCACCGACGCCGCGCGCCTCGGCCTCGGTGCGGGCGGCGTCGGCTCGGATGACCCGTTCGACGTCGTCCTCGTCGACGCCGCGGGCACCGCGCGCCAGGCCGCCCCGGGGACGCCCCTCGCGGTGGACCTGCCCGACCGGGACCTGCTCGTCCCCGGCCGCACCGTGGAGACCACCCTGCGCATCGCGAACAACCACGCCTCGATCGCCGCCGCGCTCAGCGCCACCGTCGCCGCCGCGCCCGTCGCGGGCACGCCGGACATCACGCCCCACCTCCGGGTGACCGTCCTCGGCCCCGACGGCGGCGCGCTGCTCGACGGCGCCACCCCCGGCACGCCGGCCGACCTGGGCGTCCTGACGGCCCGCGGCGGCGCGGCCGTGGCGGACGGCGCGGCGTGGTCCGAGGGCGCGGCCGGGTCCTGGACCACCGTGACCGTCCGCGTGCACCTGCTCGACGTCCCCGCCACCGAGGCGCTGAACGGCGGCCTCGCCCGGCTGACCGTCCGCCTCGACGCCACTTCGACCGAGGAGACCGCGTGACCGCCGTGGCCACCGAGCGCACCCCCGCCGGCGCCCCGACCCGACGCGCCCGCCGCGAGCAGCAGCAGCACGCTGCGGCCCGGCCCCGCGCCGGCACCCGGGCCGCCCGGCGCGCGCAGCGGCTGCTGCTCGACCTCGCGGCCGTCGTCGGCGTGCTGAGCCTGCTCGCCGTGGCCGCGTGCCTGGCGCTGGGCGTCCGGCCCGCGGTCGTGGTGTCGGGGTCGATGGCCCCGGGCATCCCGGTCGGCGCGGTGACCCTCGCGCGCACCGTGCCGGCGGAGTCCGTCGCGGTCGGCGACGTGGTCACCGTCCCCCGCACGGACGGCCGCGGCCTGGTGACCCACCGCGTGATCGAGACCGCGCCGGGCACGGGCGGCGCGACCACGCTGCGCCTGCAGGGCGACGCCAACACCGAGCCCGACGCGCTGCCGTACACGGTGACGGAGGTCGGTCAGGTGCTCGGGTCGGTCCCGCACGTCGGGCGCGCGATCGTGGCGTTGCAGGAGAACGTCGTCGCCGTGGTCGCGGGGCTGCTCGTGCTCACCGCCGCGGTCACCTTCCCGGCGCGCGCTGCGCGGCGGTCACCGGGGCGTGCTCGGACCCGCTGACCGTCCGGGTCCGCCACCGCCAGGACCCCGGCGCCGCGGCCCCGAGCCGTGGCCGCGAGCCGGGGCGCCGCGCCGGCCGCCGTCCGGTCGACGGTGCCCACCGGCCGGGTGACGAGCCGGTGGAGCAGCCACGCGAACAGCACCGTCGGAACGCGGGGACACGGCGGCGCGCCGGAGCGGTCGCCGGGTCCCGGCGCCCGCCGGCTCAGCGGTTCACCCGGCGGCGGTGGCCCAGACGAGCGCGTCGGAGCCCGCGGGCAGCACGACCTCGCCCAGCGTGCCGATGGTCACCGTGAGGTCCTGCTCCGGGTCGATCGTCTCCGGCAGCGCGACGACGGTGGTGGCGGGCACGAAGTCCGCGGTGCACGCGCCGGTCCCCGGGTCGGGGAACGTGACCTCCACCGCGGCGTCGCCGGTCGCCTCCGCGCTGGTGTCGGGGACCGCCGGGCAGGTGCTCGACCCGAGGGTGACGACGTACACCAGCGAGTCGTCCGCCGTCCGGCCCGCGGCGGCCACGGCGTCGGCGGGCTGCTCACCGGCGCCGTCCGGCAGGCCGACGACGGACGAGCCGGCCTCGAGCGTCAGCTGCTCCGGCGTGGGCTCCTGCGCGGTCGGCTCGTCCGACGACCCCGCGGCAGCCCCGGCGGTGTCGTCGGTGCCCGACGGGTCCCCGCCGCCGCAGGCGACCAGCAGCGCGACCGCGGCGACGGCGGCGAGCGCGCGCGCCCCGCGCACCCGGGCGCTCACGCCGTCTCCAGCGCGCGCGACGTGACCAGCACGGGCAGGTGGGCGAGGACGAGCACGACCTGGACGACGAGGAGGAACGACTGCCACAGGGTCACGTGCTGCTCCGATGTCCGACGGGGTGGGACCGCTGGAACCTGTCGACGTGCCACGGCATCCCGGCTGGTCAGCCCCCGGAACTGGGGCCGTCCGGGATGTCGCCTCGAGGTTACCGCGTTCCCTTCCCCGGGCCTAGGGTCAGCGGCTCCGGGCCGCACCCGACCCGGCACCCGTGTCAACCAGCCCTTGACACCCGGACCGTGTCAAGCCATCGTTGACACCATGACCGCCGACCCGGACGCCCACTCCGCCGCCCCGACCCTGCGCGACCACCTGGCCGCCGCCCTCGAGGCCGCCGACCCGACGCTCGGCGAGCGCCTCGCCCGGGACGCCGGCGCTCACCTCGAGCTGGTGGCGCTCGCCCGCGCGGCCCGGTCCGAGACCGACGTCCTGCTCGCCGCGGCCGTCGAGTCCGCCCGGGGCGCCGGGTGCACCTGGGAGCAGATCGGTGCCGTGCTCGGCATGACCCGGCAGGCCGCGCAGCAGCGGTACGGGCGCCCGGCGCCGGACGAGCCGCCGGCCGCCCCGAACCGGCGGGTGCTGCGGCCGCTGAGCGCGTTCAACGAGATGGCGGCGCTGGCCCGCGCGGAGCGGTACGGCTGGCACAGCGTCGGCTACGGCCCGCTCTACCACGTGCTCGAGCGCGACGACCGGCACTGGGAGCACGCCCGCACCTGGGGCGGGCGACCCGACGGTGCGGGCTGGCAGCCGGTCGGCGGCGGCTGGGGCTGGTGGAGCTACTGGACCCGGCCGCTCGACGCGCCCGCGTTCCCGGGCGACCCCACCGACGCCGAGCTCCTGCACGGCTGAAACCCGCCGCGCCACCAGCGCGCGCAGTGGAAGGTTCGAGCGGACTCGCCGGGGGCGTGTCCGCTCGAACCTTCCACTGCGGACGTGCGGAGCCCGGGTCAGGCGCGCGCGGTGGCCCAGTAGGTGCCGTCGGGGTACTGGTACGTCGCGACCGACTCCTCGTGGATGCGGGCGCTGTAGCCCGGGCGCGACGGCAGCAGGTAGTTCCCGTTCTCCACGAGGCACGGGTCGTCGAAGTGCTCGTGCAGGTGGTCCACGAACTCCGTGACCCGGTTCTCCAGCGTCCCGGACACCGCCACGAAGTCGACGATCGACAGGTGCTGCACGAGCTCGCACAGCCCGACGCCGCCCGCGTGCGGGCACACCGGGACCCCGAACTTCTTCGCCATCAGGTACACCGCGAGGATCTCGTTCACGCTCGCGAGGCGCGCGGAGTCGAGCTGGCAGAAGTCGATCGCCTCCGCCTGGAACAGCTGCTTGAACAGCACGCGGTTCATGCCGTGCTCCCCCGTCGCCACCCCGATCGGCGCGACCGCCTTCCGGATCGCGGCGTGGCCGAGCACGTCGTCGGGGCTGGTGGGCTCCTCGATCCAGAACGGCTCGAACTCCGCGAGCCGCTGCACCCACTCGATCGCCTGCGGCACGTCCCAGACCTGGTTCGCGTCGATCATCAGCCGGACGTCCCAGCCGACGACCTCGCGGGCGATCCGCAGCCGCCGGACGTCCTCCTCCAGGTCCGCGCCGACCTTGAGCTTCACATGCTTGTACCCCGCGTCCACCGCCTCCTGCAGCAGCCGGCGGAGCTTGTCGTCGGAGTAGCCGAGCCAGCCGGCCGAGGTCGTGTAGCAGGGGTAGCCGCCGCGCGCCTCGAGCTCCGCGATCCGCGCCGCCCGGGTGGGCTCGAGCTCGCGCAGCATCGCCACGGCCTCGTCGGCGGTGAGCGCGTCGGGCAGGTAGCGCAGGTCGGTCGCGGCGACGAGCTCCTCCGGGCTCATGTCCACCAGCAGCCGCCACAGCGGCTTGCCCGCGCGCCGGGCCGCCATGTCCCACAGCGCGTTCATGACCGCGGCCATCGCCAGGTGCACGACGCCCTTCTCCGGGCCCAGCCAGCGCAGCTGCGAGTCGGCGGCGAGCTCCCGGTAGGTCGCGCCCAGGTCGTCGAGCAGCGCGTCCGCGTCCCGGCCGATCAGCGGCAGCGCGCGCTGCCGGGCGGCCTCGGCGCACAGGTCGTTCCCCCGGCCGATGGTGAACGTGAACCCGTAGCCCTCCAGGTCGCCGTCGGTCTCCAGCACGACGTAGGCGGCCGAGTAGTCGGCGTCCTTGTTCATCGCGTCGGAGCCGTCGGCGGACAGCGAGGTCGGGAAGCGCAGGTCGTGCACGCGCACGCCGGTGATGGTGGTCATGGGTCCGTGTCTCTCGGTGGTGGGTGGTCAGTGCTCGCCGGGCACGCGGAGCAGCAGCCCCTGCGCGACCAGCGCGGTCCAGAGCTCGGCGGGCACCGTGGCGCGGTACCGCTCGACGGCGGCGTCGACGTGCGCGGCCGTCCGGGTGCCCAGCACGACGGAGGCCACGACGTCGAACGCGAGGGCGTACTGCACCGCGAGCTCCGGGACGGCGACCCCGAACTCGCCGGCCACCGCCGCGATCGCCCGGGCGCGGGCCAGCAGCTCCGCCGGCGCCTGGGCGTAGTCGAAGTGCGCGTCGTCCGGGACCGTCGGCGAGGCGAGGATGCCGGAGTTGTACACGCCCGCCGCGACGATGCCGACGCCGCGCTCCGCCGCCACGGGCACGAGGTCCGCGAGCGCCGTCTGGTCCAGCACGGTCAGCCGGCCCGCCAGCATGACGACGTCCACGTCGCAGCGCCGCACGAGCTCGGTGAGCATCGCCGACTGGTTCATCCCGGCGCCGACCGCCCGCACCACGCCCTGGTCGCGCAGCTCGATCAGCGCGCCGACGCCGGTCGTGGACGCGGCGTCCCAGTGGTCGTCCGGGTCGTGCAGGTAGGCGACGTCGATCCGGTCCAGGCCCAACCGGACCAGGCTCTCCTCGACGGACCGCAGCACGCCGTCGCGGGAGAAGTCCCACCGGCGGCGGGTGGTCGCGGGCACGACGAAGCCCTCGTCGTCGGTCCGGCCAGCGCCGTGCGGGTCGGGCACCAGCAGCCGGCCGACCTTCGTGGACAGCACGAACTCGTCGCGCGGACGGCCGGCGAGCGCGGCGCCGAGCCGGCGCTCGGACAGGCCCAGGCCGTAGTGCGGCGCGGTGTCGAAGTACCGGATGCCGGCCTCCCACGCGCGGTCCACGGCGGCGGTCGACGCCTCGTCGGTCGTCTCGCGGTTCAGGTTCCCGAACTGGGCGGCGCCCAGCCCGATCTCCGTCAGGGCCAGGTCGCCGGCGACCGAGCGGGTCCTCATCGTGTCTCCTCCGGGTCGGATGCCGGTGACTATAGGTCTGATGAATCGACCCTCTCAACCCCGGGATGCCCGGCTAGACTGCGGACCGGGTCGGTCGTAGGGCCCGAGACATCAGACAAGGAGCGCGTGATGAAGAGCTTGTGGGAGGCCGGCGGCACCGCGCACGGCGTGTGGACGACCCTGGCCGACCCGGTGACGATCGGGCTCGCCGCCCGCGCCGGGTTCGACTACACGTGCATCGACATGCAGCACGGCCTGGTCACCGCGAGCGAGCTCCCCGTCGTCCTGCGGTTCCTCGCGGGCAGCGGCACCACGCCGATCGTGCGGGTCCCCTCCTCCGAGACCGCCGTCATCTCGCGGGCGCTCGACCTCGGCGCGCGCGGCGTCGTGCTCCCGATGGTCGACAGCGCCGAGCAGGCGGCGACGGCCGCGGAGGCCGTGCGCTACCCCGGGCTCCCGGGCGGCACCGGCGTGCGCGGGCGGCGGTCCTGGGGCCCGATCTTCGCGGACCTCGACGGCGTGACCCCGCCCGACCGCGCGAACGACGACGCGCTCTGCATCGCCATGATCGAGACCCCGCAGGGCTTCGCGGACGTCGAGCGGATCGCCGCGGTCGACGGCGTCGACGTGCTCTACGTCGGCCCGTACGACCTCGCTCTGTCCACCGGCCACGGCCAGGTCACCTACCGGGACGACGCCGAGGTCGCCGCGATGATCCAGCACGTCGTCGACACCGCGCTCGCGCACGGCAAGATCCCCGCCGTGCACTGCACCGACCTGCAGATGGTCCGCGACTGGCGCGCCCGCGGCGCCCGGATGCTCACCACCGGCCTGGACACCACGATCGTCCGCGAGGCCATGCAGGCCCACTACCGCGCCGCCGTCGGGGGCTGAGGGATGCGCCTCGACGCCCACCACCACGTCTGGGACCTGGGCGTGCGCCCGCAGCCCTGGATCGGCCCCGACGAGGCGCCGGTCATCGGGCAGACGTTCACGCGGTCCGACTGGGCCGCGGCCGCGGCCGGGACGGGCGTCGAGGCGGCCGTCGTCGTGCAGACCGTGCCCGTCGCGGCGGAGACCCCGGAGCTGCTCGACCTCGCCGCCGCCGACCCGCACGTGCTCGGGGTCGTGGGGTGGATCCCGGGCGAGGGCCACCCGGAGGACGAGATCGCCGCGCTGCTGGCGCACCCGGGTGCCCGGTGGCTGGTCGGGCTGCGGGACCTCACCCAGTTCCGCGACGACCGCGCCTGGCTCGGGTCGGACGCCGCGCGCGCCCGGTCCGCTGCCGCCGGGGCCGCCGGGCTCGCGGTGGACCTGCTGGTCGAGCCGGACCAGATCGCCTCCGCGACGGAGCTCGTGCACCGGACGCCCGAGGTCCGGTACGTGCTGGACCACCTGGGCAAGCCGTCCCTGGACGCGATGCCGGCGCGCGACTGGGGGCGCCTCGTCGCCGGGCTGGCCGAGGCGCCGAACGTCGCGTGCAAGGTCTCCGGCACCGCGACGCTCACCGCCGGCCCGGACGTCCCCGCGCTGCCCGCCTACCTCGCGGAGGCGGCGTCCCGGTTCGGGGCGGACCGGCTGATGTTCGGCTCCGACTGGCCCGTCATGCTGCTGGGCGGCGCGTCGTACGCCGACCAGGTCCGGCGGGTCGAGGACGCCGCGCGGGCCGTCGGGCTGTCCGACGCGGAGGCCGACGCCCTGTGGGGCGGGACCGCCGCGCGCTGGTACCGCCTGCCCGCCGGAGGTGCCGCGTGACCGCGCTGCCGCCGGCCTCGCAGACCGCCGTCGTCATCGACGGCATCAAGGCCATGATCACCGAGGGCATGCTCGCGCCCGGCGACCGGCTCCCCGTCGAGCGCGACCTCGCCGCCCGGTTCGGCGTCTCCCGCGGCTCCCTGCGCGAGGGCGTGCGCGCGCTGGCCACGCTCGGGATCGTCGAGACCCGCCAGGGCGCCGGCACCTACGTCACCTCCCTGGAGCCCGCGCACCTGCTCGGGCCCGTCGGGCTGCTCGCAGACATCACGCCCGCGCACCGGGCGGCCGACCTGCTGGCCGTCCGGCGGGTGCTCGAGTCCGAGGCCGTCGCGCTCGCCGCCCGGCACGCCACCGACGCCGAGCTCGACGCGATGGAGGCGATCCTCGCGGACGCGGAGGCGCGGCTGGCGGGGCCGGGTGCTGCGGACGCCGACGACCTCGCCGCCGCCATCGAGTCCGACACCGCGTTCCACCGGGCCATCGCCGTCGCCGGCCGCAACGGCGCCCTCGCCGCGCTCGTCGACGGGCTGATGAGCCACACCCTGCGCACCCGGCTGTGGCGCACGGTCACCGAGGCCGGGTCCATGCACGACGCGCACCGCGAGCACCGGGACGTCCTCGCCGGGCTGCGGTCCCGGGACCCCGACCTCGCGCGGCTGCGGATGGCCGTGCACCTGGTGGGCGTGGAGCGGTACGCGCTGACGCACCCGGACGAGCCGGCCGCCCCCGCCGCTCCCGCCGACCCCGACACCGAGGAGACCCCGTGACCGTCGAGCGCCACGGCCAGATCGTCCGCCTGCGCCCCGAGAAGCGCGAGGAGTACCTGCGCCTGCACGCCGCCGTCTGGCCGCAGGTCGAGGCCACCCTCACCGCGCACCACGTCCGGAACTACACGATCTTCCTCGTCGACGACACGCTGTTCGCGACGTACGAGTACACCGGGGACGACCACGCCGCCGACATGGCCGGCGTCGCCGCGGACCCCGTCACGCAGGAGTGGTGGCGGCACACCGACCCGTGCCAGGCCCCGTGGGGCTCCGGCACGCCCGCGGGCGCGGGGCCGTGGCGGGACGCGGTCGAGGTCTGGCACCTGGACTGAGCCCGGGCGACTGGCCGGAGTGGAAGGTCCGGGCGGACACGCCGTCGGCGTGCCGGTCCGAACCCTCCACTCTGCGACCGGGCGACGGCCGGGCGGCGGCCGGGTGGGCCAGGTGGGGCTTGAACCCACGACCGACGGATTATGAGTCCGCTGCTCTGACCGGCTGAGCTACTGGCCCCGGTGGCGGCCAGGGTACCGGGAGCTCCCAGCCCGGCGGACTACGGTGGGGCCTCGTGCCGATGTTCTCCCGCCGCCACGCCCTGCCCGACGACGTCCGCCGGTCGCTGGACCTCCCGCCCGGCGACAAGGTGCTCGCCTGCGCGCAGGCCTCCGGCGGCCGCTGGCTCGCCGCGACCCGGCGGGCGCTCTACGTCGTGGACGCCACCCAGGTCACCCGGCACGCGTGGACCGACGTCGACCGGGCGTCGTTCGTCCCGGACCCCGCGGCGATCACCGTGCACTGGGTCACCGGCACCGCCGAGGAGCTGCCCCTGACCCCGCCGCTGCCCGTGGCCTTCGCGCAGACGTTCCGGGAGCGGGTGCAGTCGTCGGTCGTGCACGTCGAGACCGTCACACCCCCCGGCGCGGGCCCGGTCCGCGTCGTGCTGCGCCGCGGCGCCGACGGCGACCTGTTCACGCAGTCCATCGGCTCGGGGCGCGTCGACCTGGCGGACCCGGCCGTCGTCGCGCTGATCGAGGAGGCCGAGGCCCGGGTGCGCGCGGCCGCGGGCCTGCGCGCCTGACGCTCGCCCGGGGCGGCGGCGCTCAGCCGGCCGGGAGGACGACCTTCGACATCGCGATCGCCGACTCCATCGTGATCGTCACGCCGTCCCGCACGGACAGGGTGCCGTGGCCCACCACCCACTCGAGCAGGGCGGCGGCCGCCGCGGCGTAGGCGACGTGCCACAGCGCCGGGTCGGCCGTCAGCGCGCGCACGACACCGGAGGTCATCGGCCACATCGCCGCGAGGAGCTCGGCGGGGGGCGCCTGGAGCGCGCTCCCGGCGGGAAGCAGCGAGCGCCCCCACTCGGGCCGGCCGAGCGTCGCGGACACCGTTCGCACGATCTCGACCACGTCCGGCACCTCGTCGGCACGCCCCAGGGTGCCGGCGGCGCCCGCGACCACCGACCACACCGACAGGCCGTCCTCCAGCAGCGGGCCGTTGAGGCGGTCGCCGAACAGGTAGGAGCGCCCCGCGGCGTCCTGGACCGTGACGAACACCTGCCCTGCCGGGACGCCCTGCAGGACGGCCAGGTCACGCACCGCGCTCTGGCACGCGTACCCGGCGAGGGCACCGGCCGTGCAGAGCAGCGACTCCGCATGCACGCCGCGACGGTCGCCGAGCGCCGCCATCAGGCGCCGCGCGACCTCCTGGGCGGCCACCCGCGCCCCGATCAGCGGGTCCTGCGCCCGCTGCTCCGCGACCTGCCGCAGCAGCGCCGCCAGGGCGGGGTCGACGGGCTCGTCCGGCTCGGGGAAGAACTGCGTACCCGGGGGGTAGGTCATGGTGCTCGCTCTCGTGCGCTCGGCTCCGGCGGCCGTCCTCGCCCCGACGTCCGTGGCCTGCCGCGACGCTGCTCCCGGCCGACCCGACGGCGATGCTCCCACGCCGCGGGCCCGGCCGGAGGAAGTTCCGGGTCCCGATGTCCCGGTGTCCGGAGCACCCTCGGCGGGCTGCTAGAGTTTTCCCCGCGCGATCCCTCGTAGCTCAATTGGCAGAGCATCCGACTGTTAATCGGACGGTTACTGGTTCGAGTCCAGTCGAGGGAGCACCCGACCCCCGTCAGCCCGAGGCTGGCGGGGGTCTTCTGTGTCCGCGCCCGTACTGATCTGCGCGGCGACGCCCCTATCCTCGTGCGGTGCCCGACACCCCGTCCTGCCCCGAGCGCGCCCTCCCCGGCGTCACCGCGTGCTCCCTGTGCGCCGGCGAGACCCTCGGCGACGGGGACCCGCTGCCCGGCGGCCAGATGGCGCGCCTGCGCGCGCTCGCCGACCGCGGCGCCGCCCGGCTGACGCTCGTCGAGTGCCTCGACGAGTGCGAGCGCGGGGACGTCGTCGTCGCCCGGCCCTCCGGCGCGCGGCGGCGGGCCGGCGCGGAGCCGGTGTGGTTCGAGCGGCTGGCCGGGGACCAGGCCACCGGCGTCCTCGAGGCGTGGCTGCGCGACGGCGGCGGCCCGGGCGGCGCGCCGCTGCCGGAGGGCCTCGCGGAGTACGTGATCGACCGCCGCGCCGACGTGCCGGACCCCGCCGTCCCCTGACGCCGGCGGCCACGCGGCGACCGTTCGTCCATCCCCGCCGACCGTGTGTGCACGACGGCCCCCTGGGCCGGTCGGCGCGCGCTGTGGTGGTCTCCCCGGGCTCCCCCGGGCACCGTGGCCAGGAGACGAGGACCCGTCGATGACGACAGCGCGCACGCGACGCGGCACCACCACCGCGGCGGTGCTCACCGGGACGGCCCTGCTGGCGGTCGCCGCCTGCACGGGCGGCACCCCGGAGGACGCCTTCACGACCCGCGAGGTCACCGACGGCCGGACGACGTTCGTCGTCGTGACCAACCCCGGCGACGCCCCGGTGCTGTCGTACGGGGCGGGCAGCGGCGTCGAGCTCCTGTCCGAGCGGGTCGGGGGCCGGACGGTGGCGTTCAAGGACATGAACGCCAACGGCACGCTCGACACCTGGGAGGACTGGCGGGAGTCGCCGGCCGACCGCGCCGCGGCGCTGGCCGGGGAGCTCGCGACCGAGCAGCTCGCGGGCCTCATGCTGTACGGCACGCAGGAGCACTCCCCCGCGGACGGTCTCACCGCCCACCAGGAGCAGTACCTCGCGGAGTCCCACGTCCGGAGCGTGCTCAACGCCGGGCCGAACGACGTGGACGCGAACGTCACCTGGTCGAACGAGGTGCAGGCGTTCGTCGAGTCCCTCGCCACGGCGGACCGGCCGTACGTGCCGGTGAACTTCACGTCCGACCCGCGCTCGACGGCGGGCGCCGCCGGGTACAACTCCCCCGGCGACGACCTCTCGCGCTGGCCCTCGAACCTCGGGCTCGCCGCGACGCGCGACGTCGGCACGGTGCACGAGTTCGCCACCACGATCTCCGCGGAGTACCGGGCGCTGGGCATCGCGACGGCCATGAGCCCGCAGATCGACCTGGCGACCGACCCGCGCTGGCTGCGCACCGAGGGCACGTTCGGCGAGGACGCGGAGCTCACCGCCGCGTTCGCCGCGGCCAACGTCGACGGGTTCCAGAGCTCCCCGGGCGTGGACGGCTGGGGGCCCGAGTCCATCAACGCGATGATCAAGCACTGGGCCGGCGAGGGCCCGGGCGAGGGCGGCCGCGAGCCGCACACGGACGCCGGCAAGTACGCCGTGTACCCAGGCGGGAACTTCGCCACGCACACGCAGGCCTTCCTCGGCGCGCTGGACTCGGCGTCCGTCATGACCTCCTACTCGATCGTGGTCGGTCCCGACGGCGAGCCGCTGTTCGCCGACCGCACGGGCGCGGCGTACGACACGGGCCGGATCGCGCAGCTGCGCGCGGAGTACGACGGCGTCGTCATCACCGACTGGAACGTCACCCGGTCGATCTCCGACGCCGGCTCGACGGGCGGGACGGGCTGGGGCGTCGAGGACCTCACGGAGGACGAGCGGCACGACGCCGTCCTGCGCACCGGGCACGACATGGTCGGCGGCAACAACGACGTCGCGCCGGTGCTGGCGGCGTACGACCTGTGGCAGGCCGACTACGACGCCGGCCGCGTCGGCGTCGACGCGGACACCCGGTTCCGCGAGTCCGCGGCACGCATCCTCCGGATGATGTTCCAGCCGGGGCTGTACGAGAACCCGTACCTCGACCTCGACGAGTCCCGCGCGATCGCCGGGTCCGCCGACAAGGTCGCGGCGGGCTACGAGGCGCAGCTCGACTCGGTCGTCATGCTGAAGAACTCCGACGGGACCGTCGCCCCGGCGGACGCGGACGCGTGGCGGGGCGCGACCGTCTACGTCCCGCGCACCTCCACCCTCGACCTGGGCGGCAAGCTCGGCGGCGTCGTCCCGCCCGAGGGTCCCGGCCTCGACGTCGCCGCCCTGGAGCAGCACGTCGGCGCCGTGGTGACGGACGAGGCGGTGCTCGACGCCGACGGCCGGGTCGTCGGCTACACGGCCCCCGACCTCACCGACGTGGACCTCGTGCTGGTCGGCATGCGCAGCCCGGTCAACGGCACGCACTTCAGCCCGGTCGGCCACGACGACGCGACCGGCGAGTGGTACCCGCTGTCCCTGCAGTACCGCCCGTACACCGCGGACGGCGAGCACGTGCGACGCGTGTCGATCTCCGGGGACGTCCTGCCCGACGGGACGCGCGAGAACCGCTCGTACTACGGCGCGACCTCCCGGATCGCGAACGAGGCGGACCTCGACGCGTTCGAGCGGGCGGTCGCCGCCGTCGGCGCGTCGGGCCGGGACATCCCCGTCGTCACCGTGCTCAAGGCCACGAACCCGACGGTCCCGGCGGAGTTCGAGGCGGCGTCCGACGCGGTCCTCGTCGGCTTCGGGGTGAGCGACGCGGCGCTGGTCGAGGTCGCCCTGGGGCTGCACGAGCCGCAGGGGCGGCTGCCGATGGCGTTCCCGGCGTCGATGGACGCGTTCGAGGCGCAGCTCGAGGACGTCGGCGGGGACACGGAGCCGTACGTCGACGCGGCGGGGAACGCGTACGGGATCGGGTTCGGGTTGGGCTACGGCGGCGTCGTCACGGGGTAGCCGGGGTCCGCCCGCTGAGACGTCCGGCCCGCTGCAGGGCTCACGCGCTGCGGACGTAGTCCTCGATCGCCTGGCGCATGACCGCGCTGGGCGTGCGCCCCTGGTCGCGCGCGAGCCTCACCAGGGCGGCGTCGACCTCGACGGGAAGGCGGACCTGCCGCTTGGGCGAGTGGCCGGAACCGGACGCGGAGAGACGAGGACGGCCACGTCCTCGTCGCGTGGCCGCCTCCATCTCGTCGTCGCTGAGGAACGGCGCCAGGTGGTCGCGGCCCGGCAGCTCACCGCGTCCGGGGGTCACGACCGCGTCCGTCGGGAGTTGCCAGTCGTCTGCGCCGACCTCGGCGGCGAGCCGCTCGTAGTAGTCGTCGTCACCGGCACGTCCGGGTCCGGTCGTCGTGCTCACTGCGCCCTCCTGGCGGCTTCGAGGATCTTCGGTCTGGCATCCATCACGTGGAACACGACGAGGCGCCCGTCGGCGACTTCCGCCATGACCTCCAGCAGGCGACCGTCCAGTCCCGGCCCGATGAACAGGTCAGGCGCTGCCCGGCCGGGAACCCGCGACGACCCGAACGGCGAGATGCGGAACTGGTGCCGGAGCATCGCGTTGACCGCGTCCTCGCGTGAGACGCCATGCTTGTCGGCGCCGCCCGTCCACCGGATGTTCATCGTAGTTCTGTACTCCACAAATGGCTAGAGGCGGTCGCGACGCACTCACCATGCCGGTCGCGCAGGTGCGGGTTCCGGGACGGGAGCCCCTGGACGATCGCGCGTCCTGGGGCGAACGGGGCGGATCGGCCCTGCGACCCCGCGGACTAGCTGTACTGACCAAGACCGTTGTTGACGTGAAGAGAGACCTCCGGGTCGAGTTGGAGCTGTCTAGGAACCGACTCTGACCAACGGAGGTCTCTCATGGCCCACGCTAACGCCCGGCTGACGCCTGCCGGCAGGTTGACCATGGTCCAGCGGATCGGCGCGGGGCGTCCGGTCGCGCACGTCGCTGCGGAGATGGGTGTGTCCAGCACGACCGCGTGGCGGTGGTGGCGCCGGTTCCAGGCCGAGGGGCCCGCCGGGCTCGTTGACCGGTCGAGCGTGGCCCGCAGCCATCCGCGTCGGACCAGCGCCTGCGTCGAGACCCGGGTGCGGATCGCCCGGATGCTGAGCCGTCGCGGGCCGGTCGCGATCGGGCGTCTAGTGGGGTTGCCGGCCTCGACCGTCGGGCGGATCCTGCACCGCCACCGGGTCCCGCGCCTGGCTGACTGCGACCCCGTGACCGGGCAGGTCATCCGGGCGACCCGCCGGTCGGCGAACCGCTACGAGCACCCGCACCCGGGGTCGTTGGTGCACATCGACGTCAAGAAGCTCGGGCGGATCCCCGACGGCGGTGGCTGGCGCGCCCACGGCCGCTCGGAGGAGGTCCGCGGCCGCGGGATCGGCTACGACTACGTCCACACCGCGATCGACGACCACTCCCGCCTGGCCTACGCCGAGATCCACCCCGACGAGAAGGGCGCGACCGCCGCGGGGTTCCTGGCGCGCGCCGCGGGGTTCTACGCAGATCACGGCGTCCGGGTCGAGCGGGTGATCAGCGACAACGCGTTCGCCTACCGCAACTCCCGCGTCTTCCACCAGACCGCGGCCGACCTGGGCATCGTGCAGAAGTTCATCCGCCCGCACTGCCCCTGGACCAACGGCAAGGTCGAGCGGCTGAACCGGACCCTGGCCACTGAGTGGGCCTACTCCCGCATCTGGTCATCCAACGCCGACCGCGCCGCAGCCTTGCCCGCCTGGCTCCAGCACTACAACCTGGAACGACCCCACCTCGGCATCGGCGGACTCACACCCATCGACCGCGTCAACAACGCAACGGGTCAGTACAACTAGCGCCGGCCGCACGCGGTGACGGCCACACCCCGAGGGGGCGGTGTGATGCGCACGGGAACCCGGCCCGTCGGGGCCCTCGTCCTGCTGGCGGCCCTGGCGCTGGCCGGCTGCTCGGGACCCTCGGCGGACGACGCCGGCGACGGCCCCTCGACCCCGCCGGCGACCTCCGCGCCGGCCACGTCCTCCGCCCCGGACGACCCCGAAGACCCCGACGACCCGGCCGACCCCGGGGCCGAGGAGCCGCCCTCGAAGGGTGGTGCCGGCGGCGGCGAGGTCGTCCTGGTCGGGCTGCCGGTCGGCGGCGGGGGCCCGGTCGAGCTGGACGACGGCGTCGGTTGCGTCGAGGTCTTCGGCGCCTCCGAGGGGGTCCGGGCGACGGTCGAGCAGGTCGTCCTGGAGCCGTCGGGGACCGCGCTGCTCCCCGGCGCGTGCGGGAGCGACCACCCGGCGTGCGCCGGCCTGGTCGACTCCTCGTCGTACAGCTGCGCCGTGCGGTTCCGGGCGGCGCCCGGGGCCACCGGGGTCGAGGTGGGGCTGCTGGGCACGCTGGCGTGCGACGACGCCGCGGTGTGCGCCGAGCTCCGCGAGCGGTGGGGCCCGACCGCCGGCGGGGTGCCGTTCGTCTTCGTGCCGGCACAGGGGCCGGGCGACGCGGGGAGCACGGAGCCGGAGGACCCCGGGGCGAGCGAGCCCGCGGACGATCCC
The DNA here is from genome assembly GCF_014201095.1 of Cellulomonas hominis. NCBI lineage: Bacteria > Bacillati > Actinomycetota > Actinomycetes > Micrococcales > Cellulomonadaceae > Cellulomonas > Cellulomonas hominis. The sequence continues at coordinate 110,904 of NZ_JACHDN010000001.1, forward strand.
CCGGACGATCCCGCCGACGCGCCCGGCACCGACCCGACGGGCGGGGGCTGAGTGCGCTCCGGGCGGCGGGCTCCGGCGCCGGCCGTCCCGGAGCCCGCGCCGGAGCCGCCGCCCGGACCCGGCGCCCCGGGGTGGGGGCAGGTGTGGGGCGTGCTCAGCGGCGTGGTGGCGCCCGCGACCCTGGTCACGGCGCTGCTGTTCTACTTCGGCTACGTCGCGACGCGCGCGCAGTTCCGGTACTTCGGCGTCGACGTCGACACGCTCGGCTACACCACGCAGGAGTTCGTGATGCGGGCGCCGCAGTCCCTGCTCGTGCCGGGGCTGACGCTGCTGCTGGTCACCGCGGCACTCGTCTGGGGCGACGGGCTGGTGCGGCGGTGGCTGGCGCACGCGCCGGCGGCCACCGTGCGCCGGGTCCGGGGCGTGGCCGGCGCGGTGGGCGTGCTGCTCCTCACGGCGGGGGTCGCGCTGGTGGCGCTGTACCGGCCCCTGCTCGACTGGCTCCCGTACCCGCTGGTCACGTCGCTGCTGCTCGGGTCCGGCGCGCTCACCGTCGAGCGGGTTCTCGCCTGGCGGCCCGGCGCGACCGGGTTCCGCGTGGAGCGGGTGCTGCTGCTGCTCGTCGTCCTGGTGGCGACCCTGTGGGCGACGGCGACGGTCGCCGAACGGTCCGGGCGCGGATCGGCCCGCCTGCTCGCCGCCGACCTCACGGACCTGCCGGAGGTGGTCCTCGACACCCCGGGCCGTCTGTTCCCGGGCGACGAGACCGTGCGCGAGCAGGCCCTGCCCGCGAGCGGGTCCGGCTTCGCGTACCGGTACCGCGGGCTGCGGCTGCTCGCCGCGGGCGACGCCACGCTGCTGCTCGTGCCCGAGACGTGGACCGAGTCCGGGTCGACCTTCGTCGTGCCCCTCGCCGACGTCCGCGTGAAGTACCGGTTCGTGGACGATCCGCCGTGACCAGAGCACTCACCCGCCGGCGCCGACTACTCAGAGGGCACGCCGCGACGGGCACCCGGATCCGCAAGCGGCGCCCTCGGTCCCCGCGGTCGACGGGCCACGACCACCCAGATCCGCCCGTGTCCGCCCGCACACCGGGACGTTCGTCTTGCCGCCCTGCGAGGGGCGGTCACATCCTGGGAGGCGGGTCCCGCCGCTGCGCGCGAGCCCCGGGACCGCTCAGGGTCGCGGGCGTGCGCTCGGCCAGACGAGTGCAGGAGAACACCATGACAACCCGCCGAACCCCCGCACGACGCCCGGCGCGCGCGTGCCGCTCCTGCTCGCAGACGGGGGCGACGCGATGAGCGCGCCGGAACGCGAGGCCGACGCGAACGGCCGCGCGGCCGGGGAGCTCGCCGGCGACCGGGCGTTCTTCGGCCACCCGCGCGGGCTGATGACGCTGTTCACCACGGAGCTGTGGGAGCGGTTCAGCTACTACGGGATGCGCGCCATCCTGCTGTACTACCTGACGGACTCGGTCGCGGACGGCGGCCTCGGCATCGCCGAGCGCACCGGCCTCGCGCTGGTGTCGATCTACGGCACGAGCGTGTACCTGCTGTCGGTGATCGGCGGCTGGGTCGCCGACCGGCTGATCGGCGCGCGGCGCTCGACCCTGATCGGCGGCATCATCATCGCCGCGGGGCACGTGTTCCTCGCACTGCCGAGCGCGCCGACGTCCTACCTCGGCATCGCGCTCGTGGCGTTCGGCACGGGCCTGCTGAAGCCGAACGTGTCGAGCATGGTCGGCGACCTGTACGCACGGGACGACCCCCGCCGCGACTCCGGGTTCTCGATCTTCTACATGGGCATCAACATCGGCTCGTTCACCGCGCCGTTCCTGGTCGGCGCCGCGCGGGCGTGGGGCGGGTACCACGCCGGGTTCCTCGTGGCCGCGGTCGGCATGGGCATCGCGCTGGTGTTCTTCGTCGCGGGGGGCAAGTACCTGGGCCGGGCGGGCGGCTCCGCGCCGAACCCCATCCGCCCCGAGGAGCGCCCGAAGCTCGTGCGCGGGTTCGGGCTCCTCGTCCTCGCGGTCGTGGCGGTCGTGGCGGTCGCCGCGCTGGTGTCCGGCGGGCTGAACCTCGACACGTTCATCGACACGATGTCCTACCTGGCGTTCCTCGCCCCGGTGGCGTACTTCGTGGCGATGTACCGCTCACCCAAGGTCACCGACGCGGAGCGGCCGCGGGTCATCGCGTACATCCCGCTGTTCGTCGCGGCGATGCTGTTCTGGATGATCTTCGAGCAGGCGGCGACCACGCTGGCGGCGTTCGCGCAGAACCGCACCGAGCTGTCGTTCTTCGGCGTGACGATCAGCCCGGAGTTCTTCCAGTCGGTCAACCCGCTGTCGATCATCATCCTGGCGCCGGTGTTCGCCTGGATCTGGACGAAGACGCACGACCGCCCGCCGACCGCGACGAAGTTCGCGATGGGCCTCGGCCTGGCGGCGCTGTCGTTCCTGGTGATGGCCGCCGCGTCCGCGTGGATCGGCGACGGCAAGGCCCCCGCGTGGGTGCTGGTGGTCGTCTACGTCATCCAGACGCTCGGCGAGCTGTGCCTGTCCCCCGTCGGCCTCGCGGCGACCACGCTGCTCGCCCCGCGGGCGTTCCGGAACCAGGCGATGGCGGTCTGGTTCCTCGCCCCGGCCGCCGGGCAGGCGATCACGGCGCAGCTCATCAAGGCCACCGAGGGCACCTCGGACACGGCCTACTTCGGCGGCATCGGCGCGGTGGCGCTGCTGTTCGCCGTCGGGCTGCTCGCGCTGTCCCCGTGGGTCACGCGGCACATCCGCCGGGCCGACGAGCTCGAGGGCACGGTGAGCGCCGGCGCCTGACGCTCCCGCCGCGGGCGCGTCAGGCGTTCCGGGCGATCTGGGTGTTGCTGACCTGGGCGCGCGGGCGGACCACGAGGGTGTCGATGTTGACGTGGTGCGGCCGGGTCAGCGCGAACGCGATGACGTCGGCGACGTCGTCCGCGACCAGCGGCTGGTAGCCCTCGTACACCTTGGCCGCCCGCGCCGCGTCGCCCCCGAAGCGCACGAGCGAGAACTCCTCGGTGGCGACGTTGCCCGGCGCGATGTCGATGACCCGCACCGGCTCGCCGATCAGCTCCAGGCGCAGGGTCGTGGTCAGCATCCGCTCCGCGTGCTTGACACCCGTGTAGCCCGCACCGCCCTCGTACGGCGCGATCGCGGCGGTCGACGTCACGACCAGCACGTCGCCGCGGCCGCTGGCCGTGAGCGCCGGGAGCAGCGCCTTCGTCACGCGCAGCGTCCCCAGCACGTTGAGGTCGTACATCCGGCGCCAGCCCTCGAGGTCGGCGTCCGCGACGCGGTCCAGCCCGAGGGCGCCGCCGGCGTTGTTGACCAGCGAGGTCAGCCCGCCGGTGGCCTCGACGTGGGCGGCGAGGCGGGCGACGTCGGCGTCGTCGGTGAGGTCGGCGACGAACGCCTCGGCGCCGGTCTCCTCGGCGAGGGCCGCGAGCCGGTCGGCGCGGCGGGCGACGGCCACGACCTCCCACCCGTCTGCGCGCAGGCGGCGGACGGTGGCCGCGCCGATCCCGCTGGACGCGCCGGTGACGACGGCGCGGAGGGTGGGCGTGGCGGACGTGCTGGACATGCGGGGTCCTCCCAGGTGGGTCGGTCTTCGCCGACGAGGCTACTCAGTGGGTCGGGGACGTGACGGGCGGGGGTCAGAGCCGGGCGTCGAGCTCGGTCAGCACCGCGTCGTACGCCGCGAGCGCCGTCGCGACCTGGGCGTCCGACACGACGCACGGCGGCACGACGTGGATGCGGTTGTCCTGCACGAACGGCAGCAGCCCGCGGTCCAGCAGTCCCGCCTTGACGGCGGCCATCCCGGTGGCCCCGACCGGCTCGCGGGTCGCGCGGTCGGCGACCAGCTCGACGGCCCAGAACACGCCGGTCCCTCGCACCTCCCCGACCGACGGGTGCGCGTCGCCGAGGGCGCGCAGGCCCGGCCCGAGCACGTCGGCGCCGACGCGGGCGGCGTTCTCGACGACCTTCTCGTCCTCCATCGCCTCGATGGTGGCGACGATCGCGGCCATGGCGAGCGGGTGCCCGGAGTAGGTGAGCCCGCCGGGGAACACCCGGTCGTCGAACACGGCGGCGACGGGGTCGGAGATCAGGACGCCGCCGGCGGGGACGTAGCCGGAGTTCACGCCCTTCGCGAAGGTCACGAGGTCCGGCACGACGTCGTGCTGCTCGAACGCGAACCAGGACCCGGTGCGGCCGAACCCGGCCATCACCTCGTCGAGGATCAGCAGGATGCCGTGCCGGTCGGCGAGCGCGCGGACGCCGGCCAGGTAGCCGGGCGGCGGGACCAGCACGCCCCCGGTGCCGACGACCGTCTCCAGGAGGATCGCGGCGATCGACGACGCGCCCTCCGAGACGATGACGCGCTCCAGGTGATGCAGCGCCCGCTCGGTCTCCTGCTCCGGCGTCGCGGCCCAGAACTCGGAGCGGTACAGGTACGGCCCGAAGAAGTGCACGTGGCCGCGCGCGTACTCGTTCGGCACGCGCCGCCAGTCGCCGGTCGCGACGACGGCCGCGCCGGTGTTGCCGTGGTACGACCGGTAGAAGGACAGGATCTTGTCGCGCCCGGTGGCCAGCCGCGCCATCCGGATGGCGTTCTCGTTGGCGTCGGCGCCGGCGTTCGTGAAGAACACCTTCGAGAAGCCCTCCGGCGCGTGCCGCAGGATCGCCTCGGCGGCCCGGCCGCGGGGCAGCACGGCGTGCGCGGGGGCGATCGTGGCCAGCCGGGACGCCTGCTCGGCGATGGCGGCGGTGACCCGCGGGTGCTGGTGCCCGATGTTGGTGTTCACGAGCTGGCTGCTGAAGTCGAGCATCGTGCGCCCGTCGGCCAGGTGCACCTCGCAGCCCGAGGCCCCGTCCACGACGAGCGGGTGCAGCGCGCCCTGCGCGGACCAGGAGTGGAACACGTGCGCCCGGTCGAGCTCGAGTGCGAGCCGCCCGTCGGCGTCGAGTGCGGTCATGGTGCGGTGCCTTCCGGTGTGCGCTGCGGGTGCGGTCCAGGTGCGGGCGACGGCCCGGGCCGGGGACGGGCAGGTCCCCGGCCCGGGTCGCCGGTCAGTTGCCGCCGGGGTTGAGGGTGACCTCGATCGGGGCGAAGTCCGCCCCCTCGACGTCCTCGCCCTCGGCGGTGAGCTCGTCCAGCGCCTGCTGCACGTACTCGTTGGTGTAGGCCGTGTCCGGCGGGTCGGCCGTGATGATGGTCGCGCCGGTCTCGTTGGAGGTCTGCTTGGCCATCTCGACGGTGGCGTCCCACGCGGCCTCGTCGATGATCCCGATGCCGCCGGACGTCGACGGCCAGATGAGCTTGTTGACCTCGTTGGTCATCCAGAGCTGGTGGCTGGTGCCGAGCGTCGACCCGGCGGCCGTGACGATGTCGGCGGCCTCCTGCGGGTTGTCCCGCGCGTACATCCAGCCCTTGAGCGTCGCCTTGAGGAACGCCACGGTGGTCTCGGCGTACTCGGCGTCGTCGGCCAGCCGGCCCGCGTCCGCCCAGATGGCGTCCTGGAGCATGGCGGTGCCCTCGTCGTTCCAGTCGATGACGCTGAAGTCCTCGGGCTGGTAGAGCTCGCCGGTCTCCGGGTTCTCGGTCTCGAGGAGCTGGGCGTACTCGTTGTAGGTCATGGCCTGCGCCGCGTCGATGTCGCCCGCCAGGAACGCGTTCATGTCGAACGCCTGCTGGACGATCTCGAAGTCGGTGACGCCCGCCTTGTTCAGGCCCGCGAACAGCTCCCACTCGTTGCCGTAGCCCCAGGAGCCGATCTTCTTGCCCTCGAGGTCCGCGACCGCGTCGATGCCGGCGTCCGCGAACGACACCTGCAGCGTGGCGGAGCGCTCGAAGATCTGCGCGACGTTGGTGATGTCGGCGCCCTGCTCGATGGAGCCCAGCACCTTCGGCACCCACGCGACCGCGTAGTCGACCTCACCGTTCGCGAGGGCGTCCTGCGGCACGATGTCGCCGCCGCTCGGGAGGATCTCGACGTCCAGCCCCTCCTCCTCGTAGTAGCCCTGGTCCAGCGCGGCGTAGTAGCCGGAGAACTGGGCCTGCGTCAGCCACTGGAGCTGGAGCTTGACCGGCGTGAGCTCGCCGGACGCCGACGTCTCGTCGCCCGACCCCGACCCCGCGTCGGCGTCGTCCGAGCCGCTCGAGCACGCGGTGAGCGCGAGCGCCGCCGCGACGACGAGCGCGCCGGCGCCGAGCCGGCCCCGCCTCGTGGTGGTGATCCTCATGTCGTCCCCTTTCCGTCCTGCCTCGTGACGTGCGTGCTACCTGCCCGTCTGGCGCCGTCGGCAGCCGGGTCGCCCGCGGACCCCCGACCGCGGGACGTGCTGGTGGGTGCGGGCCTCAGCCGGTGCGCACCCCGCGGCTCCCCCGTCGCTCGACGGCGAGGGTCACCCCGTAGAACAGGAGCCCGACGACGACGCCGCCGAGCACGTACGCCCACGCGCGGGCGTAGTTCGACCCCGCGGCGGCCGTCGTGATGAACGAGCCGATGCCGCTGCGCGGGCCGCCGAAGTACTCGGCGACGATCGCGGAGATCACCGCGAGCGACGACGCGAGCCGCAGGCCGGTGAACACGAACGGCAGCGCCGTCGGGATCGTCACGGCCCGGACCGCCTGCCGGGGCGTGGCGGCGTAGGCCCGCATGAGGTCCCGGTGCACCGGGCGCACCTGGCGCAGGCCGCGCAGCGTGTTGACGAAGACCGGCACAGCCACGGCGACGGCCACGACGATCTGCCGCCCGGTCTCCACCGAGGCGCCGTACATCGTGTAGAGCACCGGGGCGAGCGCCACGATCGGCACCACGGCGAGCCCGGCGACCACCGGGTTCAGCAGCGCGTCGACGGTCCGCACCGCGGAGGCGAGCACCGCCGCCGCGATGGCGACCACCGCGCCGAGCACCAGCCCGACGAGCGCGTTCGTCCCGGTGACCAGCGCCGCGGAGGCGATCGTCGGGAGGAACTCCGCGAACTCCCCCGCGATGGCCGTCGGGCTCGGCAGCAGGAACGCCGGCACCTCGCCGACGACGACCACGGCCTGCCACGCGGCGAGCAGCAGGACCGCCAGCAGCACCGGCGCGGCCCGGTGCAGGGCGCGGGACCAGCCGGCGCTCACCGGGTCTCCACCCCGCGGCTCGGGACGCCCTCGGCGCCGCCGTGCAGCGCCTCGCGCACCGCCGTGACGGCCGCGAAGTACGCCTCGTCCTCGCGCAGGTCGTCGCCCCGCTCCCCGGACCGGCCCAGCCGGACGTCCACGATGCCCGCGATCCGGCCCGGCCGGGCGGACATCACCACGACGCGGTCGGACAGGAACACGGCCTCCGGGATCGAGTGCGTGACGAACACGACCGCCGCCTGCGTCTCCGCGCAGATCCGCACGAGCTCGGACTGCAGCCGCTCGCGGGTCATCTCGTCGAGGGCGCCGAACGGCTCGTCCATGAGCAGCAGGCTGGGCCGCTCCGCGAGCGCCCGGGCGATCGCGACGCGCTGCTGCATGCCGCCGGACAGCTGGTCCGGGAAGTGGTCCGCGAACTCGGTCAGGCCGACCAGCGCGAGCATCTCGTCGGTCCGCTCCCGGCGGGCACCGCGGCCGACGCCGTGCAGGGACAGCGGCAGCTCGATGTTGGCCCGGACCGTCCGCCACGGCAGCAGGCCGGCCTGCTGGAACGCGATGCCGTAGTCGTGGGCCAGGCGCGCCTGCTCGGCGGGCCGGCCGAACACGGAGATCGAGCCGCCGGTCGGCCGGTCGAGGTCCGCGATCAGCCGCAGCAGCGTGGACTTGCCGCAGCCCGACGGGCCGATGAGGGAGACGAACTCCCCGGCGCCGACGGTGAGGTCCACGTGCTCCAGGGCGGTGACGGACCGTCCGCCGTCCGCGGGGAACACCCGGGACACCCCGGCGACCGTCACCGCGGGGGCCGTGCCGGCGGCGGGCGCGACGGCCGCGGCCGGGGCGGGGGCGCTCACGCGGCCACCTCCGCCCGGCGGAAGCGGCGCAGGCCGGTGCCCAGCAGGGCCACGGCGCCGGAGGCGACCAGGCCGAGCAGCACCGCCCCGAAGATGGGCGCCCACGGCTTGGCGGGGTCGCTGCTGGCGAAGTTGGCGAACTCGAGGATCATGCGTCCGATACCTCCGGGCATCCCGGTCGAGACCTCCGCGACGACGACGCCGAGCACGGCGCTCGTGGCCGCCAGGCGGAGGGCGGGCAGCAGGTGCGGCACGCTCGCGGGCAGCCGCAGGCGGACCAGGGTCTGGGTCCACGAGGCGGCGTAGCCCGCGAACAGCTCGCGGTGCAGGGCGTCCGGGGAGGTCAGGCCGCGCAGGGCGCCGACCGCCACCGGGAAGAAGGCCAGGTACGAGGCGATGACCGCCACCGACATCCACGGCTCCCAGGTGAAGCCGAGCTCGAGCTTCGAGCCCCAGCCCTTCACCAGCGGGGCCAGCGCGATGAGCGGGACCGTCTGGCTGAGCACGACCAGCGGCAGCACCGCGGAGCGCGCCACCCGGAACCGGGTCATCAGCAGCGCCAGCAGGAAGCCGACGACGACGCCGATCACCCAGGAGACCGCGGCGATCCGCAGGCTGGTCGCGCCGGCGCGCAGCACGGCCAGCCACAGCGGGTCCGCCCCCGGCTGCGCGGTCAGCGGCTCCCCGAGACGGGCGATCATCTCGGACACGTGCGGCATGGCCAGGTCGCTGGTGCGCGGCAGCACGAGCCGCTCGCCGACGGACCACCCCTGCTCGGGGACGACCGCCTTGACCAGCTCCCACAGGGCGGCGAGCAGGACGAGGGCGGCCAGGCCGAGCGCGACCGGGCGCAGGGCGCGGACGGCCCGGGGCAGCGGGGCCCGGACCCACCGGGGCCGCGCGGGGGCGCCGACCGCCGCCTCGGCCGTGCCGGCCGTCATGCCGTCGCCACGACGTGCTCGGCCATCGCCGGGATGACGCGCTCGCCGTACATCCGCAGGGTCTCGTCCTTGTTGTCGTGCTGCAGGTACCCGGCGAACTGGGTGACCCCGAGCTCGCGCAGTGCCTGCAGCTTCTCGACGTGCTCGCGCGGGCTGCCCAGCAGGCAGAACCGCTCGACGATCTCGTCCGGCACGAACTGCGTGTGCGAGTTCCCGGCGCGGCCGTGCTCGTTGTAGTCGTAGCCCTGCCGGCCCTCGATGTAGTCGGTGAGGGCCTTCGGCACGGACGAGCCCTGGCCGTACTTCGCCACGATGTCCGCGACGTGGTTGCCGACCATGCCGCCGAACCACCGGCACTGCTCGCGCATGTGCGCCCGGGCCGCCGGGGAGTCGCCGTCGCCGACGTACATGGGGGCCGCCACGCAGAACTTGATCGCGTCCGGGTCCCGGCCCGCCGCCTCCGCGCTGTCCCGGACGGTGCGGATCATCCACGCCGCGATGTCCGGGTCGGCGAGCTGCAGGATGAACCCGTCCCCCACCTCGCCGGTGAGCTTGAGCGCGAGCGGGCCGTACGCGGCCACCCACATCTCCAGCTCGGAGCCGTGGCTCCACGGGAACTGCACCTTCCGGCCGTTGTGCTCCACCGCCCGGGAGTTCGCCAGCTCGCGGATGACGTGGATCGACTCCCGGAGCGTCGCGAGGTTCGACGGCTTCCCGGCCAGCGTGCGGACCGCCGAGTCGCCGCGGCCGATGCCGCACACGGTCCGGTTGCCGTACATCTCGTTGAGCGTGGCGAACGACGAGGCGAGCACCGTCCAGTCCCGGGTGGCCGGGTTGGTCACCATGGGCCCGACCTTGACCTTGCGGGTCGCCGCGAGGATCTGCGAGAACACCACGAACGGCTCCTGCCAGAGCAGGTGCGAGTCGAAGGTCCACACGTAGTCGAAGCCGTGGGTCTCCGCCTGGCGGGCCAGGTCCACCACCCGCGACGCGGGCGGGTCGTTCTGCATGACGACGCCGAACTCCATGGGCGCGCCTCCTTCCGTCTGGGTGCGGGCGGGTCAGATGAGGTACTGGGACAGTCCGCGCTTGACGTACTTCCCGTGGCCGGCGCGGCCGAGGAAGGCGCCGCCGTCGACCACGACCTCGCCGCGGGACAGCACCGTGTCGACGTGCCCGTCGACCTCGAAGCCCTCCCAGGCGGAGTAGTCCATGGCCATGTGGTGGGTCTTCCCGACGCCGATGGACGTGTGCCCGTTCGGGTCGTAGACGACGACGTCGGCGTCCGCGCCCGGGGCCAGCACGCCCTTGCGGCCGTACATGCCGAACATCCGGGCCGGTGTGGTGCAGCAGATCTCGACCCAGCGCTCGAGCGAGATCTCGCCGGTGACGACGCCCTGGTACAGCAGGTCCATCCGGTGCTCGACCGAGCCGATGCCGTTCGGGATCTTGGAGAAGTCCCCGATCCCCATCTCCTTCTGGTCCTTCATGCAGAACGGGCAGTGGTCGGTCGAGACGAGCTGCAGGTCGTTCGTGCGCAGGGAGTTCCACATCTGGTGCTGGTGGCCCTCGTGCTTCGAGCGCAGCGGCGTCGAGCAGACGTACTTGGCGCCCTCGAAGTCGCCCCACTGCTGCCCGGTCGCGCCGAGGTGGTCCTCGAGCGACAGGTACAGGTACTGCGGGCAGGTCTCGCCGAACACGTTCTGGCCGCGGTCGCGCGCCTGGGCGATCTGCTCGGCCGCCTGCTTCGCCGAGACGTGCACGATGTAGAGCGGCGCGCCGGTGAGGTGGGCGAGCATGATCGCGCGGTGCGTCGCCTCCTCCTCGGCCTGCCAGGGCCGGGAGATCCCGTGGTAGTACGGGCTGGTCTCGCCGCGGGCGACGTGCTGCTGCACGAGGGTGTCGATGACCGACCCGTTCTCCGCGTGCATCATGATCATCGCGCCGTTGTCGGACGCCTTCTGCATGGCCCGCAGGATCTGCCCGTCGTCCGACAGGAACACGCCCTTGTAGGCCATGAACAGCTTGAAGCTGGTCACGCCCTCGGCGATCAGCTCGTCCATCGCGTGCAGCGAGGAGTCCTGCACGTCGGACAGGATCTGGTGGAACGCGTAGTCGACCGCGCAGTTCCCCGCCGCCTTCTGGTGCCACAGGGCGTACTGGTCGACCGGGTTCTCGTGCGGGTACTGCACCACGAAGTCGACGATCGTCGTGGTCCCGCCCCAGGCCGCGGCCGTGGTCCCGGTCTCGAACGTGTCGGAGGCGAACGTGCCGCCGAACGGCATCTCCATGTGGGTGTGCGCGTCGATGCCGCCGGGGATGACGTACTTGCCGGTCGCGTCGATCACCCGGTCGACCGTCGCGGACAGGTCGACGCCGAGGGCGGTCGAGCCGGGCTGCAGCAGCGCGACGATCGTCTCGCCGTCGATCAGCACGTCGGCGGCGCCGCAGCCCGTCGCGTTCACGACCGTGCCGCCGGTGATGAGGGTCTTCATGCGTCGTCCTCCCCGGGTCAGGGCGCCACGATCGGGCCGTAGGCGTCCGGCCGGCGGTCGCGGAAGAACTGCCAGCGCTCGCGCGTCGTCCGGATCAGGTCCAGGTCGAGGTCGCGGATCAGCAGCTGGTTCTCCGAGGACGAGCCGACCTCGCCGACGTAGTTGCCGTCCGGTCCGACCGCGTACGACGAGCCGTAGAAGTTCACCGCCTCGTCGCCGTACTCGTTGTCCTCGAGCCCCACGCGGTTGTTCGCGATGACGAAGTACCCGTTCGCGATGGCGGCCGCGGGCTGCTCGACCTCCCACAGCTTGTTCGAGATGCCGGGGGCCGTGGCGTTCGGGTTGAACACGATCTCCGCGCCGTTCAGCGCGAGCACCCGCCAGCCCTCCGGGAAGTGCCGGTCGTAGCAGATGTTCACGCCGATCTTGCCGACGGCGGTCTCGAAGACCGGGTAGCCCTGGTTGCCGGGACGGAAGTAGAACTTCTCCCAGAACTTCGGCAGGTGCGGGATGTGGTGCTTGCGGTACGTGCCGAGCAGGGTGCCGTCCGCGTCGATGACCGCCGCGGTGTTGTACAGGACCCCGGGCTGGTCCTCCTCGTAGATCGGCAGCACGATGACGATGCCGAGCTCCTTGGCCAGCGCGCTGAACCGGTCGGTGGTCGGGCCGGGGATGGTCTCGGCGTACTCGTAGTACCTCGTGTCCTGCGTGATGCCGAAGTACGGGCCGTAGAACAGCTCCTGGAAGCCGATCACCTGGGCGCCCTCGGCGGCCGCCTTGCGGGTCCAGTCCTCGTGGAGCTGGATCATCGACTCCTTGTCGCCGGTCCAGGTGGCCTGGGTGAAGGCGACGCGCACGACTGCCATGTGAAACCTCCGCTGATCGTCCCGGTCGGGGGGCCACCGCATCGTCCGCGGCGGGTGCCTGACCCCGATGGGAATGTGACTGTGGGGGTTGAACATTTCTGCGCGGTTTCTGGGCGTTACCGTCGCGAGAACGCGTATGACGGGCCGGTAAACACTGCCGCGCGCGGTCGGGAGAGGCCGCCGGCGCGGGGGACGATGACCGGCATGGACGTGGCCCAGCACGTGGAGGACCGCAGTCCTCGGGGGATCGCCGCCGCCGTGTCGCGGCTGGTGCGCAGCGGCGAGCTGCGACCCGGCGACCGCCTGCCCACCGTCCGGCGGCTCGCCGCGGACCTCGGCGTCAGCCCCGCGACCGTGTCCGGCGCCTGGCAGGCGCTGGCGGCCGTCGGGCTCGTGACGTCGCGCGGCCGGGCGGGCACCGTCGTGCTGCCGGAGCCGGCCTCCTGGCTGCCGCCGCGGTACCGGGACATGGCCGCCGGCGGCCGCGCCGACGCCGCTCCCCGGCCCGCGCTGCGGCTCGACCTGTCGACCGGCACGCCCGACCCCGACCTGCTGCCGCCCCTCGAGCGCGCCCTCGGCCGCGTCGCCGCCGCCACGCCCGCCGCCGGCACCGGCACCTACCTCGGGGCGCCCGTCGTGGAGCCGCTGATGCGGCTGCTGCGCGCGTCCTGGCCGTTCACGCCGCAGCGGATCACCGTCGTGGACGGCGCGGTCGACGCGATGAGCCGCACCCTGGAGCAGCTCGCCGGGTTCGGGGACCGGGTCGTCGTCGAGGACCCGGGGTTCCCGCCCGTGTTCGACCTGTGCGACCAGCTCGGCCTGGAGCGCGTGCCCGTCCCGCTCGACCGGCACGGCCTGCGGCCCGACGCCCTGGAGGCGGCGCTGCGCACCGGCGCCGAGCTCATCGTGCTGCAGCCGCGCGCGCACAACCCCACCGGGGTCTCGATGACGCCGACCCGGGCGCGGGAGCTCGCCGCCGTCATCCGCCGGCACGTCGCCGCGACCCCCGGGGCCGAGGTGCACGTCGTCGAGGACGACCACTCCGGGGAGATCGCGTCCTCCGCGGACGTCTCCCTCGGCACGCACCTGCCCGACCGGGTCGTGCACGTCCGGTCCTACTCGAAGTCGCACGGCCCGGACCTGCGGATCGCCGCCGTCGGCGGGCCGGCCGCGGTGCTGGACCGGGTGGTCGCGCGCCGGATGCTCGGCCCCGGCTGGACCAGCCGGCTGCTGCAGCGCCTGCTCGCGGACCTGCTGGTGGACGGCGAGGCCCTGGCCGCCGTCGCGCAGGCCCGGCGGCTGTACTACGCGCGCCAGCGGGCGCTCAGCACGGCGCTCGCCGAGCACGGGCTGGTCGTCCCGCCGGGGGACGGGATCAACATGTGGGTGCCCGTCGCCGACGAGGCCACCGCGCTGGTCCGGCTGGAGGCCGCGGGGGTCCGCGTCGCCCGGGGGCGCCCGTTCCGCGCGGCGCCGCCGGCCGAGGACGACGGTGCGGGCCACGTCCGGGTGACGGTCGGCGCTCTCGCGGGCGGCCCGGACGTCGTGGCACGCACGGCCCGCGCCCTGGCCCTCGCTGCCGCCCCCTGACCCCGCCGCGCCGCCCGCGCCCGCGCGCACCCGCCGCGCCCGCCCCCCGCTCCGCCGAGACTGCAGGATTCGACTGCGCCCACCGCCTTGGCGTCAGGTGGTTGTTGCAACGTGGTCCTCACCGGGAGGGTGCGTGGCATGGCTGGTTCGAGGTTGTCGCTGCAGGAGCGGGCGCAGATCGAGGTGTTGTTCGGTCAGGGGCTGACGTTCCCGGCGATCGGTCGGGCGATCGGGCGTGATCGCTCGACGGTCTGGCGTGAGGTCACGCGGAACAACTCCTACCGGGGTATGCACTTGGGTGGGGCCGGGTCGCGGCATCCTGGTGGTGCTCATTCGGGTCGGGCCGGTCGCGGCGGGGCCTACCGGTGGGTCTACGCCCACGGCAACGCCCACGCCCGGGCCGCCCGGCGCGCGCGGCGCCCCCGGGCCGGCAAGCTGATCGGGAACGCGAACGTCAAGGGTCGCGCGCCGTTCCCGGGTCGACTCTGGCCGGTGGTCGCCGCCAAGCTCGCGCAACGGTGGTCGCCTCGGCAGATCGCACACTGGTTGCGTCAGGAGTTCCCCGACCGACCGGAGCAGTGGGTGTCCCACGAGACGATCTACCAGGCGATCTACTACCAGGCCCGCGGCGGGATGCGCGCGGAGCTGGACCGGCAGGTCGCGCTGCGCTCGGGGCGCGCAGCGCGCCGACCTCAGTCACGGGTTGCGTCGGCCGGCCGGGGCGCGAAGACCTGGATCGGGGACCTGAACATCTCGACCAGACCCGCCGAGGCCGCTGATCGGGCGGTCCCGGGGCACTGGGAAGGTGACCTGGTGATCGGGGCGCGGGGGTCCTCGGCGATCATCACGCTGGTCGAGCGGTCCACCCGGTTCGTGATGCTGGGGGCGCTGCCGAACTCCCGGGTCTCCGAGGAGGTCACCCGGGTCCTGATCGACCTGATGGGCCGGGTCCCGGGCGAGCTGGCCAAGACCTTGACCTGGGACCAGGGATCCGAGATGGCCCAGCACGCGGCGTTCACCCTGGCCACAGGCTGCCGGGTGTTCTTCTGCGACCCGCACTCGCCCTGGCAGCGCGGAAGCAACGAGAACACCAACGGGCTGCTGCGCCAGTACTTCCCCCGGTCCTCGACCGACTTCCGCACCTACACCCAGGACGACCTCGACGCCGTCGCCCGCGAGCTCAACGGCCGACCCCGCGAAACCCTCGGCTGGCAGAATCCCGCACAACGACTCAACGACCTACTCGTTGCAACCGCCGCCTGAAACCGCCCGCGTCCCGCAGCGCGGATCCTGCAGTCTCGGCGTCCGGGCGCGCGAGAGCGCGGCGCGGGCGGCGTAGGGTGGGCCCCGGACCAGGCCGGATGTGGCCTGGACGTCGCCGCCCGCGCATGGGCGGCGCAGCCACCGGGCGCGACGTGCACCCTCCCCCGGCCCCGCGGACCGAGACCGCCGCGCGGGGTCCCCCAGCGTCCACCGTCGGACCGCGGCACCCCGCGAGCGCCGGTGCCGCGCGCCGTCGCCGCACCCCGTCAGGAGGCCTTCGTGCGCAGCAGCAGTTCCCGCCTCCTCCTCGCCGTCCCCGCGGCGCTGACCGTCCTCGCGCTGGCCGCGTGCGGCGGCGGCTCGGGGTCCGAGGCCGGCGGCACCCCCGCCCCGGCCGAGACCTCCGCCGCCGCGTTCGAGCCCGTCACCGTCGACAACTGCGGCACCGAGGTCACCGTCGACAGCCCGCCGGAGCGGGTCGTCGCCATCAAGTCCACGTCCATCGAGATGCTCCTCGCGCTCGGCCTCGGGGACCGGCTGGTCGGCACGGCGTTCGCCGACGGCCCCGTGCCGGACGACCTCGCCGCCGCGTACGACGCGATCCCCGTGCTGTCCGACAAGGTGCCCGGCCAGGAGGCCCTGCTCGAGGCGCAGCCGGACTTCGTGTACGCCGGGTGGGAGTCGAACTTCTCCGACGACGGCGCCGGCGAGCGGTCCGCGCTGCAGCAGCTCGGCATCGGCACGTACGTCTCCCCCGCCGCGTGCAAGGAGGAGGGGTACATGCCGGACCCGCTGACGTTCGACGGGCTGTTCGACGAGATCCGCGAGGTCGCGTCCCTGTTCGGCGCCCAGGACAGCGCCGAGGAGCTGATCGCCGAGCAGCAGGCCCAGCTCGACGCCGTGACGCCGCCCGCGCAGGAGACCACGGCCCTCTGGTACTCGTCCGGGACGGACACCCCGTACGTCGGGGCGGGCATCGGCGCGCCGCAGATGATGATGGACGCCGCCGGTCTGACCAACATCTTCGCGGACGTGCACGACACCTGGACCTCGGCGGGCTGGGAGCAGATCGTCGCCGCGGACCCCGACGTCATCGTGCTCGTCGACGCCACCTGGAACACCGCGGACTCCAAGATCGCCCTGCTCGAGGGCAACCCCGCGACCGCCCAGCTCACGGCTGTGCGCGAGCACCGCTACCTGACCGTGCCGTTCCCGGCGGCCGAGGCCGGGGTGCGCAACGCCCAGGCGGTCGCCGACCTGTCCGAGCAGCTCGCGGCGCTGGAGGGCTGAGCACGCCGATGACCACGCAGGCACCCCGCGCGACGACGGCCGGCACCGCGCCCGAGCAGGGGCGTCGCGCACCGTGGCGCCCGCCGCTGGCCGCGACGCTGCTGGTCGGGCTGGCGCTGCTGGTCGCGACCGTCCTCGTGTGCGTGACCATCGGCCCGGCGGACATCGCCGTCGCCGAGGTCGCCCGGAGCATCGCCGGGCACCTCGGGCTCGGCCCGGCGTCGGGTTCGGACGGCGGGGTGCCGGTGCTGACCGACGCGATCGTCTGGGACCTGCGGCTGCCGCGGGTGCTGACGGGCGCGGCGGTCGGGGCGGGGCTGGCGCTGGCCGGCGCCGTCATGCAGAGCCTGACCCGCAACCCGCTCGCCGACCCGTACCTGCTGGGCCTGTCCTCCGGGGCGTCGCTCGGCGCGGTCGCGGTGCTGGTCGTGGGGGTCGGGCTGCTGCTGCCGGTCGCGGCGTTCGGGGGCGCGCTGGCGGCGCTGGTCGCGACGCTGAGCCTCGCGCGGGTCGGCGGCGTGCTGACCCCGGGCCGCGCGGTGCTGGCGGGGCTCGCGGTGTCCCAGCTCGCGGCGGCCGGGACGTCGTTCGTCATCTTCTGGTCGGCGACCGGCGACTCCTACCGGGAGATCCTCAACTGGCTGCTCGGCTCCCTCGCGGGGTCGACGTGGCAGTCCGTCGCGATCGCCGGGTCGGCGCTGGTGCTGGTCGGCACGGTGCTGGTCGCCTCGGCGGTGCGGCTGGACGCGTTCGCGTTCGGGGACACCGCGGCGGCGGCGCTCGGCATCGACGTGGACCGCACCCGGTGGATCCTCATGACCCTGGTCGCGCTGCTGACCGGGGCGATGGTCGCGGTCAGCGGGTCGATCGGGTTCGTCGGGCTGGTGCTGCCGCACGCCGTGTCGGCGCTGACCGGCCCGGCGCACCGCCGGCTGCTGCCGGTCGCGGCGGTCACCGGGGCGATCTTCCTGGTGTGGGCCGACACCGGCGCCCGCACGCTGTTCGACCCGCGCGAGCTGCCCGTCGGCATCGTGACGGCGCTGATCGGCGTGCCGGTGTTCGCGGTGCTGCTGCGGCGCGGGAGGGGCAGCGCATGGACCTGAGCATCACCGGCGTCGGCACCCGGCTGGGCGGCCGGTGGGTCGTCGACGGCGTGGACGCGACCCCGCCGCCCGGCGCGCTGACCGGCCTGCTCGGCCCGAACGGCGCGGGCAAGACGACGCTGCTCCGGCTGGTCGCGGGGCTGCTCGACCCCGAGGCGGGCGCGGTGCTGGTCGACGACGTGCCCGTGCACACGATCGCGCGGCGCGAGCGCGCCCGGCGGATCGCCCTGCTCGAGCAGGAGTCCTCCTCCACCGTGCCGCTCACCGTCCGCGAGGTCGTGGCCCTCGGCCGCATCCCGTACCGGACGCTCTGGGGCTCGGACCCCGACGAGGACGCCGTCGACCGGGCGCTGGCCGCCGCGGACGCCGCGCACCTCGCGGACCGGGCGTGGTCGGCGCTCTCCGGCGGCGAGCGGCAGCGGGTGCACGTCGCCCGCGCCCTCGCGCAGGAGCCCGACCTGCTGCTGCTCGACGAGCCCACCAACCACCTGGACGTCAGCGCCCAGCTCTCGCTGCTCCGGTTCGTGCGCGACCTCGGCCGCACGACCGTCGCCGCGCTGCACGACCTCAACCTCGCGGCGGCGTACTGCGCGCACGTCCTGGTGCTGTCCGGCGGGCGCCTGGTCGCCGCCGGGGACCCGCGCGAGGTGCTGACCGCCGACCTGGTGCGCCGCGTCTACGGCGTGGACGCCGAGGTCCTCACCCACCCGCGGACCGGCCGGCCGGTGATCGCGTTCGGCGACGCCCCTGCGCCCGACCGCGTCCCGGCGCCCGCCCTGGCCGCCCGCACCCGCGCCGCCGTCGAAGGAGCACCGTGAGGCTGACCGTCCTGTCCGGAGGCGTCGGGGGCGCCCGGTTCACCCGCGGCCTGCTGGCCCTGCTCGCCGACCGCGGCGAGCCCGCCGACGTCACGGTGGTCGCCAACACCGGCGACGACATGTGGCTGCACGGCGTGCGGGTGTGCCCCGACCTCGACACGCTCATGTACACCCTCGGCGGCGCCGTGCACGAGGAGCAGGGCTGGGGCCGGCGCGACGAGACCTCCCGGGTGTCCGCGGACCTCGCGGCCTACGGCGTGGGGTGGGAGTGGTTCACGCTCGGGGACCTCGACCTCGCGACGCACCTGGCCCGCACGCAGTGGCTGCGCGAGGGCCTGACGCTGTCCGAGGCGACCGCGCGGCTGTCCGCCCGGTGGGGGCTGGCCGGGCAGGGCGTCCGGCTGCTGCCGATGTCGGACCAGCCGGTCGAGACGCACGTCGACGTCGGCGCCGGCGAGCCGATCCACTTCGAGGAGTGGTGGGTCCGGCACCGGGCCTCGGTCCCGGCGCGGGGGTTCGTCCAGGTGGGGCTGGCGGCGGCGACGGCGGCGCCCGGGGTGCTGGAGTCGATCGCGGCCGCGGACGTCGTCGTGCTGCCGCCGTCGAACCCCGTGGTGTCGGTGGGGACGATCCTGGCCGTGCCGGGGATCCGCGACGCGCTGGCGATCACGCCGGCCGCGGTGGTCGGGGTGTCGCCGATCATCGGCGGGGCGCCCGTGCGGGGCATGGCGGCGGAGTGCCTCGCGGCGATCGGCGTCGAGGCCACCGCGGAGGCGGTCGCCCGGCACTACGGCCGGCGCGGCGCGGGCGGGGTGCTGGACGCGTGGCTGGTGGACGACGCCGACGCGGACGCGGCGGCGGCGCTCGCGCGCGACGGCTGGGCGACGGCGGCGACGGACACGCTCATGCGGGACGTCCCGGCGACGGCCCGCATCGCGGCCGAGGCCCTGTCCCTCGTCGCCCGCTGACACCCCGCCGCCGCCCGGGGCCTCGCGCCCGGCGCCCGCCACGCGCCAGACGGCGCCCGGCGCCCGCGCCGAGATGGGTGCGGCCGGCCGAGAGCGGTCCGTGCAGGGCCCCACCTCGGCGGAGCGGGTCCATCTCGGCACAGAGGTGGCGTGCGGCAGGGAGTGCGGGTGCCGAGCGGGTGCGGGTGCGCTCAGCGCAGCGGGGCCAGGCGGCGCAGGAGGGCGCCCGTGCGGCCGCCGACGCCGCGTGCCGTGAGCGCCGTCAGGTCCGCCGGGACGTCGACGTCGTGGCGGAGGGGCGACGGCCCGGGGACGTCCAGGACCGCGTGGCCGAGGGCCGCGTGCGCCGCCGCGGAGCCGCCGCCGAAGCGGGGCTCCATCGGCTCCCCCGGGGCCGCCGTCAGCAGGGTCGTGCCCGTCGCGTCGGCGTCCGGCAGAACGGCGCGCGGGTGCTCCTCGGCGGCGGCCAGCACCGCATCCACCTCGGCGGGGTCCAGCCCGGGCAGGTCCCCGAGCAGCACCCCGACGTGCGCGGCCGGCGCCTCGGCGCGGGCGGCCGCCACCCCGGCGGACACCGCGCGGTTCAGGGCGTCCCAGCCGCCGGGCGGGTCGTCGGCGGACGCGGCGGGCTCGGGCAGCACCCGGACCCGGGGCAGCGCGCCGGCCTGCGCGGTGACCTCGGGGTCGGCGGTCACCACGACGACACGCGCGACCCGCGGGGCGGCGAGGACCGCCTCGACCGTGTCGAGCGCCATGGCCCGCACGAGCGCCGCGCGGGCGCCCGGCTCCAGCACGTCGGCGAGCCGGGACTTGCCCCGCCGCGCGTCCTTCACCGGGACGACCAGGACCCACCGACCGTGCAGCACCCGGGCACCCTACGCGCTCCGCGTATCGGGCCGGTGTCCGGCCGCCGATCCCCCCGGGGGTCGGGGACGCCGGCTACCCGGGGTTGCGGACGTCCCCGCCCGGGCGGGGGTCGCCGACTGGAGGGTTCGCGCACGACACGCCCGGCGTGTCGCGTCGAAACCCTCCACTCGGCGTTGCCGTGGCGCGCACGCCCCGGGGTCGGCCGGCGCGCGCGGCACCTGGACGCGGACGGGACCGGGCGACGGCCGAGCCACGACCGGGCAGCGCCGGACGCAGCCGGGCAGCGCCGGACGCAGCCGGGCAGCGCCGGACGTGACCCGGGCGGCGCCGGCCGCCCGCCGGTCAGCGCGAGCGCGGCCGGTCCAGCGCCGCGTCGATCTCCGCCCGCCGCTCGCGCACCAGCGCGTCCAGCGCCGCGTCCGGCAGCGGCCGGTCGTCGGTGAACCGGATCCCGCCCTTCGTGGCGTCGTACCCGTCGAGCGTCGCCAGCACGGACGCCGTGACGTCCGAGCTGAACGGGTACGCCGTGTACCCGCGCGGCCCGGCCACCACCGTCACCAGCGGCCGGCCCCGGTACCGGTACGCGGCGAGCCCGTACGACCGGCCCTCCTCGGCCTCGGGCACCAGCGCCCGCGCCCGGTCCAGCAGCCGCCCGACGACGTCCCGCGCGGGCCCGTCCAGCGTCGCGACGTACTCGGCGACCTCACCCATGTCCGCTCCTCCCGGGGCCTCTGCACGATCGTGGCACGCCGCCCCGGCGCCGCGTCACCCGGTCGGGCGCTGGACGCGGGCCCGCGGCGGCCGATGGGAGGGGTGAGCGTCGCGGACCGCGCGGCACGCCGGACCGCGAGGAGGGTGCGACATGCGCATGCGCGACCGCGTGATGTCCGTGCTGACCCTCGTCGGTTGCGTCGCCGGGCTGGTCGCCCTGCCGCTGGGCTGGAACGCGCACCCGCCGACGACGTTCTGCCGCACCGCCTCGGAGTGCCCCGACGTGCGCTGGCCGAGCGGGACCGTCGAGCCGGTCCGCGGCCCCGTGACCCGTCCGTGACCGCCCCGCGGTGCGGTGCGAGAATCGGCGCATGACGCTCTGGCTGACCGGCGACGCCGACGCGGACCGCCTGCTCGACACCGACCCGTTCGCCCTGCTCACCGGGATGCTCCTGGACCAGCAGGTCACGATGGAGTCGGCGTTCGCCGGCCCGGCGAAGATCGCGGCCCGGATGGACGGGTTCGACGTCCGCCGGATCGCCGACGCCGACCCCGAGGCGTTCACCGCCCTGTGCGCCACCCCGCCCGCGGTGCACCGCTTCCCCGGCTCGATGGCCGGCCGGATCCAGGCGGTCGCCCGCGCGGTGGTCGACGAGTACGACGGCGACGTCACCCGCATCTGGTCGGACGGCGACCCGGACGGCGCCACCGTCCTGAAGCGGCTCAAGGCACTGCCGGGGTTCGGTGACCAGAAGGCGCGGATCTTCCTCGCCCTCCTGGCGAAGCAGCGCGGCGTGGCCCCGGCCGGCTGGCGGGAGGCTGCGGGCGCGTACGGCGACGACGTGCCGCGGTCCATCGCGGACGTCCGCGACCCCGACTCCCTCCGCCGGGTCCGGGAGACGAAGCAGGCCGCGAAGGCCGCCGCGCGCGCGAAGGCCTGACCCGCCGGCGCCCGGGCGTGGCACGATCGCCGCATGATCGTGGTGACCAGCGACCAGATCCCCGGCTACCGGATCCAGGCCGTGCTCGGCGAGGTGATGGGCCTGACCGTCCGCGCGACGAACCTCGGCGCGACGTTCTCGGCGGGCATCCGGTCGATCGGCGGCGGCGAGCTCCCCGAGTACACCCGGATCATGTACGAGAGCCGGCACGAGGTGATGCGCCGGATGACCGAGGAGGCGCAGCAGCGCGGCGCGAACGCCATCGTCGCGATGCGGTTCGACACGGACGCGATCGGCCAGTTCAGCGAGGTCTGCGCGTACGGCACCGCGGTCATCGCCGAGCCCATCCCGGCGGGCGAACCGGGCGCCACGGGCCAGTCCGCGCAGATGGCCGCCGGCGCCTGACGGGCCGCGCCCGCCCGCCGGGAGTGCGGCCGGGCGGACCGGGGGTGCGCCCGGCCGCGCCCGTGCACTCTCGCCGCCCGGGGTCCCGCGGAAATGCGCTCGCTCCCGCGCCGGCGCACCCACCAGGATGCGGGGCGTGCTCGACGCCCTCGTCGCCGCGACCGCGCGGCCCGCGCCGTTCCAGCCGTCCGACGCGCCGTTCTGGGACGACCCGTACATCTCGGGCGAGCTGCTGGCCGCGCACCTCGACCCCACCCACGACGCCGCGAGCCGCCGCCCCGCGGAGATCGACCGCACCGTCGCGCACCTTGCCGCGTCCGGCCTCGCCGGTCCGGGCACCCGGGTGCTCGACCTCGGGTGCGGGCCGGGGCTGTACGCGCAGCGGCTGGCGGCCCTCGGTTGCGCAGTCACCGGCGTGGACCTGAGCGAGCGGTCGCTCGCGCACGCCCGGCGTGCGGCGGCCGGGGCGGGGCTGGCGATCGAGTACCGCCGCCAGGACTTCCGCACGCTGGACGAGCCGGGGCGGTTCGACCTGGTGCTCCAGGCCTACGGCGAGCTCTCGACGTTCGCCGACGACGTCCGCGACGACCTGCTGCGCCGGGCCCGCGCCGCGCTGGCCCCGGGCGGCGCGCTGGCCCTCGACGTCTCCACCCCGGTGCAAGGCGCCGCGGACGACGGGGACGCGTGGGAGAGGGCCGACGGCGGGCTGTGGCGCCCCGGCCCGCACCTCGTGCTCGCCCGCACGCACCGGTACGACGACGACGTCCGGTGCCGCCAGTACACCGTGCTGACCGACGACGACGTCACCACGTACCGGATGTGGTTCCACGACTACGTGCCGGGCACGCTCACGCCGGTGCTCGCGGCGGCGGGGCTCCGGATCGAGGCGACCGGCTCCTCGCTGGCAGGCGACCCGTGGCGCGACGACGCCCCGTGGCTCGCGGTTCTGGCGCGCGCGGTCTGAGGCGCGGTCAGCCGCCGGGGTGCGCCCCCGTCGCGTCCTTCCAGCCGCGGGCGTACGCCTCCGCGCTGCCCTCCGCGAACATGTCGTCCGGTCCCACCCGCACCAGCACCCGCGCGCCCGGCCCGTCCTCGGCGGTGACGGCGTGCGCCATCCCCCGCACGACCGCGACCGGCCGGCCGGTGGCCTTGCCCTTGACGAGCTCCGCGGCGGCCGCGATCTCGTCCGCGAGCGCCGCGACGGACACCTGCAGCGCCCGCCCGTGCGTGTCGGTCGTGCCGCGCAGGTCGTCCAGCACCCGCACGCCCGCCGCGCCGATCGCGATGTCCGTCTGACCCTGCCGCCACGGCCGCCCCGCGGTGTCCGTGACGAGGACGCCGAGGAGCACCCCGAACCGCGCCGCCAGCGCCGCCCGCAGCGCCCGCGCCGTCGCGTCGGGGTCGAGCGGGAGCAGCAGGACGGTGCCGTCCTCGGTGTTCGACGCGTCGACGCCGGCGGCGGCCATGACCAGCCCGAGCCGGTTCTCGACGATCCGGGTGACCCCGGCGGCGTGCTCGCGCGTGGCGACGACGCGCACGGTCTCCGCGGTGATCGCGGCCTCGCGGTCGGCCGCCCGCACGACGCGCCCCTCCGCCTTGGAGACGATCTTGCTCGTCACCACGACCACGTCGCCGTCCGCGAGCGCCGTGGCCGGCCGGGCCGCGGCGTCCGCGGCCAGCGCGTCGCCGAGCACAGCGGCCAGGTCGTCCCCCGGGCGCACCTCGCCGATGCCCGGGACACCCCAGGCGGTCAGCAGGTCCGCGGCGGTCGAGTCCGTCACTCAGCGCACCAGCTTCGGCAGGACGTCACGGCCGAACACGTCGATCCACTCGCGCTGGTTGCGGCCCACGTTGTGCAGGTAGACGCGGTCGAACCCGAGGTCGACGTACTTCTGGATCTCGGCGCGGTGCACGTCCGGGTCGGACGAGATGACCATGCGGCCCTCGAAGTCCTCGGGGCGCACGAGCTTGGCCATCTGCGCGAAGTCGAACGGCGAGCGGATGTCGCCCTTGGGGAACTTCATGCCGCCGTTGGGCCACTCGACCATCGCGTTCTCGAGCGCCTGCTCGTCGGTCTCCGCCCAGGACAGGTGCAGCTGCAGCACCTTCGGCAGGTCCTGCGGGTCGCGGCCCGACTCGCGGACGCCCTCGTCGAACTTGCCGAACAGCCCGCTGATCTTCTCCAGCGGCGCCCCCACGGTGATCAGCCCGTCCGCGTGCCGGCCGGCGCGCTTGGCCGTCACGGGCCCGGCGGTGGCGACGAGGATCTCCGGGGCGACCTCCGGCATCGTCCACAGGCGGGTCGACTCGAGCTTGTAGAACTGCCCCGCGTGCTTGACGTCCTTGCCGGCGATCGACGCCGCGAACAGCTTCTTGATGATCTCGATGGCCTCGAACATCCGGTTGATGCGCTCGGGGGCCTCGGGCCAGTACTGGGCGGTGATGTGCTCGTTCAGCGCCTCGCCCGAGCCGAGCCCCAGCCAGTGCCGGCCCGGGTACATCGCCGCCAGCGTCGCGGACGCCTGCGCCACCATCGCCGGGTGCCACCGGAACGTCGGCGCGGTCACGCCCGGGCCCATGTCGCCGGTGGTGCGCTCGCCGAGCGCGGCCAGGACGTTCCACACGAACGCCGACTGCCCCTGCTGCGGCACCCACGGCTGGAAGTGGTCGGCCGCCATCGTGCCCAGGAACCCCTGCTGCTCCGCGTACGCCGACAGCTCCACGGCCTCCGTCGGGTGGAACTGCTCCAGCATCGCCGCGTACCCGACCTGCAGGCCCTCGGCCACCACACCCTGTGCCACGAACGCTCTCCCTCACGTGCCCCGGCGCCGCGTGGTCGCGGGCCTCCGTCGAGCGTAACCAGCGCGTGTGTCCGGCGGATTCCCGACGGGCGTCGCCGGGATGACGTGGCCCTTGACCTGCTCCCCCGCCGGTTGCGACGCTCGGGGACCGACCGGCGAGGAGGCCGCATGCCGCACGCGATCGTCCTGGACTGCGACCCCGGGCACGACGACGCCGTCGCCCTGCTGCTCGCGCACGGCAGCCCGGAGGTCGAGCTGCTGGCCGTCACGACCGTCGCCGGCAACCAGTCCCTCGACCGCGTCACCCGGAACGCCCTGGCCGTGGCCCGGGTCGGCGGGATCACGGGGGTGCCGTTCGCGGCGGGCGCGGACCGCCCGCTGGTCCGGGAGCGGGACCACGCGGCGAGCATCCACGGGGAGTCGGGGCTGGACGGCCCGGTGCTCCCCGAGCCGGTGCTGGTCGTGGACACGCGGCACGCGGTCGAGGTCATCGTGGAGACGGTGATGACGCGCGACCCCGGGACGGTGACCCTCGTGCCGACCGGGCCGTTGACCAACATCGCCCTGGCGGCGCGCACCGAGCCGCGGATCGTCGACCGCGTGCGGCAGGTCGTGCTCATGGGCGGCGCCCACCGGACGGGCAACTGGACCCCGGTCGCGGAGTTCAACATCCGCGCCGACCCCGAGGCCGCGCGCGTCGTCATGCGGGCCGGGTGGGACGTCGTCATGGTCGGGCTGGACGTCACGCACCAGGCGCTCGCGACGCCGGACGTGGTCGCCCGGATCGCCGGGGTCGGCACCGCGCCGGCGCGGTTCGTGGTGGAGCTGCTCGAGTTCTTCGGGCGGTCCTACCGGGAGACGATGGGCTTCCCGCACCCGCCGGTGCACGACCCGTGCGCGCTCGCCTACGTCATCGACCCGTCCGTGCTGACGGTGCGCCGGGCGCCGGTGGACGTCGAGCTCGCGGGCGAGCTGACCACCGGGATGACGGTGGTCGACCTGCGCGGCCCGGCGCCCGAGGGGTGCCGGACGTCCGTGGCGGTCGGGCTGGACCGGGAGCGGTTCTGGGACCTGGTGGTCGACGCGCTGGAGCGGATCGGGGACCCGCCCGGCTGAGCCGGCGCCGGGCCGGTCAGCGCGCCGACGTCCCGAGGATCGCCCCCGTCAGCGCCTCGATCGGCTCCCGCGGGGACTGCGGGTTCGCCACCAGGGTGATGTCGACGTCCCCGAGCTCCGGCAGCCCCAGCCCCGCCGGGAGCTGCACGAGGTCGTCGGGGATGAGGCTCTGCGGCAGCACCGCGATCCCGATGCCCGCGCGCAGCGCCGCCAGCACGCCGTTCACCTCGACGGTCTTGCACGTGATGCGCCAGGGCCGGCCGGCCTCGGTCAGCGCGGCGACGGCGGCCTGCCGGGTGAGCGACGTCCCCTGGTAGGTGATGAGCGGGACGGGCGCCTCGGCGTCCACGGGCGTCCCGGGCAGCGCGACCCACACGAGCCGGTCCCGCCGCACCAGCTGCCCCTCCGCCTGGCCGGTCGCCTCCTTGATGAAGACGAGGTCGAGCTGGCCCGCCCGCAGCCGGCGGTGCAGCGCCCCGCTCTGCGCGACGGTGAGCTCGAGATTGATCCGCGGGTGCAGGCGCCGGAAGTCCCGCAGCACGCGCGGCAGCTGCGCGAGGGCGAGGTCGTCGGCCGCGCCGAACCGGAGCCGGCCGTGCATCGCCGAGCCGGTGAAGTAGCGGGTGGCCTCGTCGTGCGCCGCGAGGATCGTCCGGGCGAACGACGCCATGGCCTGACCGTCGTCGGTGAGCTGCACCCCGCGGGTGTCCCGGTCGAGCAGCCGGCGGCCGGCGGCGTCCTCGAGCTTGCGCACGTGCTGGCTGACCGTGGGCTGGGACAGACCGAGCCGGGCCGCTGCGCGCGTGAAGTTCAACGTCTCGGAAACCGCGAGGAAAGTGCGGAGCTGGTCGGGGTCAAACACGGGCACCTCCGTGGCGGACGGGCGCCGCCCCGGCCTGCGGCGACACCCCGACGTCATTACGGAACATCATCACACTGATAGCGGCTATGACGTCGAGAAATTGCCTGCGGCGACGTACCGTGGAGGCACCGCCTCGTACCGGACCCGTTCCGCACCGAACCCCGCCGCACCACGTCAGCAAGGAACACCTGTGTCACCGGCTCGCCGCCCGTCCCCGTCCCCGACCCGCACCCGCACCTCGACCCCCGCCCGGACCGCCGCGACGCCGGCGCGGGTCCGCCCGAGCCGGACGCTGCACCGCCCGCGCCTCGGCCTCCACCGCCGCCCCGCCCCCGTGGTCGACGGCCCCGTGGTCGACGGCCCCGTGGTCGACGGCCCCGTGGTCGACGGCCCCGCCGACGCCGCCGCCGCACAGCCCCCCGTGCCGCGCCCCCGCAACGCGACGATCGCCGCGCTGGGCGTGCGGAACCTCCGCCTCTACGTCGCGTCGCAGGTGCTGACCAACACCTCCGGGTGGGCCGCCCGCGTCGCGCAGGACTGGCTCGTGCTCAGCCTGACGGGCTCCGCCGCGCTCGTGGGCCTCACGGTGACCCTGCAGTTCGTGCCGATGCTCGCGCTCGGGCTGGTCGGTGGCGTCGTCGCCGACCGGTACCCGCGCCGCAAGGTGCTCATGGTCACCCAGTCGGTGTTCGGCCTCTCCACCGCGACCCTCGCGGTGCTGGCGCTCACCGGGCACATCCAGGCCTGGCACGTGCTGGTCGGGGCATTCGTCGGCGGCCTCGCGACCGTCTTCGACAACCCCGCCCGGCAGGCGTTCGTGCACGAGATCGCCGGGCCGCAGCACCTGCGCCAGGCGATCAGCATCAACTCGGCGGTGTTCCAGCTGGGCGGTCTCGTCGGGCCCGCGGTCGCCGGCGCGCTGATCGTCGCGGTCGGCGAGGGCTGGACCTTCGCGGTCAACGGCGTCGCGTGCTTCGCCGCCGTGGGGCTGCTCGTCGCGATGCGGGCCGCCGAGCTCACCGCGCCGCCCGTCGTCGCCCGCGCGAAGGGGCAGCTCCGGGAGGGCCTGGCCTACGTGCGCCGCACCCCGCGGATCCTCTGGTCGGTCGTGCTCGGCGGCTTCGTGTCGCTGACCGGCGTCAACATGGCGACCGTGCTCGCGTCGTTCACGGACGAGGTGTTCGTGGCCGACGCCGGCGGGTACGCGCTGCTCACCTCGATGCTGGCCGTCGGCGCACTGAGCGGCGCGCTGCTGTCCACCCGCCGCCGCAGCAGCCGGATCACCCACCTGGTGCTGCTCGCCGCGGTGATCGGGGCCGTCCAGCTCGTCGCCGCCACGGCCCCGACCCGCCCGGTGTTCATCGCGCTGCTCATCGCCATGGGCCTCGCGACGCTGCTGTACCTCACGGGCAGCAACACGCTGGTGCAGACGACGGTCGCGCCGCACCTGCGCGGGCGCGTCATGGCGCTGTACGTGCTGGTGCTGCTCGGCGCGCAGGGCATCTCGGGGACCCTGATCGGCTGGGTGTGCGAGCACCTCGGCGCGCGGGCCGGCATGGTCGCGTGCGGCGTCGGCCCGCTGCTCGGCGCGGCGGTCGTCGGCCTGGCGCTCGCCCGCCGCGCCGAGGGCGGCACGCGCGCGACGGTCCGCCGCTTCACGGGCCGCGAAGCGGTCGCGGCCGCCTGACCCCGGCGCCACCCCCACCCCACCCTCCCCCGCGCCCCGCGCCCCGCGCCCCCGCCGACGAGGCACCCTGCGGACATCCGGGGCATGCCGGGACGAGCCCGGATGCGCGGAACCCGCCCCCTCGGCCCGCACGCCGCGCCGCGGTCCGGGGCGTGGCGAGTTTCTGGGAGGATGGGTGACCATGACCGACCTGTCTCCCACCTCGCACGCCCCTGCCCCCTCGACCGCCCCCGTGGCGGGCGTACGCGGGGTACGCGAGGTACCGGACCGGGTCTCGCTGGACGGGGTCGAGGAGCGCTGGGACGGCGCCTGGACCGAGCAGGGCACGTACACGTTCGACCGCTCGGCCACGCGCGAGCAGGTGTACTCCATCGACACCCCGCCGCCCACGGTCTCCGGCTCCCTGCACGTCGGCCACGTCTTCTCGTACACGCACACCGACGTGGTCGCCCGGTACCGCCGGATGCGCGGGGCCGAGGTGTTCTACCCGATGGGCTGGGACGACAACGGCCTGCCCACCGAGCGGCGCGTGCAGAACTACTTCGGCGTGCGCTGCGACCCGTCGCTCCCCTACGACCCGGACTTCGAGCCCCCGCACGTCGGCGGCGAGGGCAAGAGCGTCAAGGCCGCGGACCAGGTGCCGATCAGCCGCCGCAACTTCGTCGAGCTGTGCGAGCGCCTGACCGTCGAGGACGAGCAGCAGTTCGAGGCGCTGTGGCGCCGGCTGGG
Source organism: Cellulomonas hominis (assembly GCF_014201095.1). Lineage (NCBI taxonomy): Bacteria > Bacillati > Actinomycetota > Actinomycetes > Micrococcales > Cellulomonadaceae > Cellulomonas > Cellulomonas hominis. Next base: position 140,368 of record NZ_JACHDN010000001.1, read on the forward strand.
CCTGTCGGTCGACTGGGCGATGACGTACCAGACCATCTCCGCCGAGGCCCGCGCCGTCGCGCAGCAGGCGTTCCTGCGCAACCTCGGGCGCGGCGAGGCGTACCAGGCGGAGGCCCCGGGCCTGTGGGACGTGACGTTCCAGACCGCCGTGGCGCAGGCCGAGCTCGAGGCGCGGCCGTACCCGGGCGCGTTCCACCGGGTCGCGTTCCACGGCGCGGACGGCACGCCCGTCCACATCGAGACCACCCGCCCGGAGCTGCTCCCCGCCTGCGTCGCGCTCATCGCGCACCCCGACGACGAGCGCTACCAGCACCTGTTCGGCACCACCGTGACCAGCCCGCTGTTCGGCGTCGAGGTCCCGGTGCTCGCGCACCCGGCCGCCGAGCCCGACAAGGGCGCGGGCATCGCGATGTGCTGCACCTTCGGCGACCTCACCGACGTGCAGTGGTGGCGCGAGCTGCAGCTGCCGACCCGCTCGGTGATCGGCCGCGACGGCCGCCTGCTGCGCGAGGTCCCGGAGTGGGTGACCACGGACGCGGGCCGAGCGACCTACGAGGAGATCGCGGGCAGGACGACCTTCTCCGCGCGCGAGGCGGTCGTGGCGGGCCTCCGGGAGTCCGGGGACCTGGACGGCGAGCCGACGAAGACCGACCGCATGGCGAACTTCTTCGAGAAGGGCGACAAGCCGCTCGAGATCGTCACGTCCCGGCAGTGGTACATCCGCAACGGCGGCCGCGACGAGGACCTGCGCGCGGCGCTCCTGGCCCGCGGCCAGGAGCTCGGGTTCCACCCCGACTTCATGCGCGTGCGGTACGAGAACTGGGTCGGCGGCCTGAACGGCGACTGGCTGGTGTCCCGTCAGCGCTTCTTCGGCGTGCCGTTCCCCGTCTGGTACCCCGTGGACGCCGACGGCGAGCCCGACTACGACCACCCGCTGCTCCCGGCCGAGGACCAGCTCCCGGTCGACCCGTCCTCCGACGTCCCCGCCGGCTACACGGCCGAGCAGCGCGGCGTCCCCGGCGGCTTCGTCGGCGACCCGGACATCATGGACACCTGGGCGACGTCGTCGCTGTCCCCGCAGATCGCGGGCGGCTGGCGGTCCGACCCCGACCTGTTCGAGCGGGTGTTCCCGATGGACCTGCGCCCCCAGGGGCAGGACATCATCCGCACCTGGCTGTTCTCGACGGTCGTCCGCTCGCACCTGGAGCACGGCTGCCTGCCGTGGCGGGACGCCGCGATCTCCGGCTGGATCCTCGACCCCGACCGCAAGAAGATGTCGAAGTCCAAGGGCAACGTCGTCACCCCGATGGGCCTGCTCGAGGAGCACGGCTCGGACGCGGTGCGGTACTGGGCGGCGAGCGCCCGCCTCGGCACGGACGCGGCGTTCGAGGTCGGCCAGATGAAGATCGGCCGCCGCCTGGCGATCAAGGTGCTCAACGCGTCGAAGTTCGCCCTGTCCTTCGGCCCGGCCGAGCAGGGCGCGTCGTCGCTGGACCCCGCTCTGGTCACCGACGCGCTCGACCGCGCGATGCTCGCCGGCCTCGCGGACGTCGTCGACAAGGCGACGGCGGCCCTGGAGTCGTACGACCACACCCGCGCCCTGGAGCTGACGGAGACGTTCTTCTGGACGTTCTGCGACGACTACCTGGAGCTGGTCAAGGACCGCGCGTACGGGGCGGGCGCCGCGGCGGCCGACGTGGACCCGGCGACCGCCTCGGCCCGGGCCGCGCTCGGCATCGCCCTCGACGTGCTGCTGCGGCTGTTCGCCCCGGTGCTGCCGTTCGCGACCGAGGAGGTCTGGTCGTGGTGGCGCGAGGGCTCGGTGCACCGCGCCCCGTGGCCGGACGCGGAGCCGCTGCGGGCCGCGGCCGGCGACGGCGACCCGGCGGTCGTCGGGGCGGCGGGTGCGGCGCTGGCCGCGCTGCGCAAGGTGAAGTCCGAGGCCAAGGTCTCGATGCGGACCGAGATCGTCCGGGCCCGCCTCGAGGTCCCGGCGGCGCTGCTGCCGGGCGTGCAGGTGGCGCTGGGCGACGTCCGCGCCGCGGGCCGGGCGACCGGGACGCTCGACGTGGTCGAGGTGCCGGACGGCCCCGAGGCCGCCGTCGTCGCCCGCGACGCCGAGCTGCTGCCGCCGGAGCCGAAGCAGAAGCCGACGGCCTGAGCCGGCCGGAGGGCGCGCGCCTCGCGGGGTGCGCGCCCTCCGCGCGTCCGGGGTGCCTGAGTGCTCCGGCCGCCGTGCGGGAAGCGTGGGATCCTGGGACTCTCGTCCCACCACGACCGGTTATGCATACGTATTGTCGCCGACGTATAGTCTTGCGGCCGGTTTCCACACGAGGAGTCTCCCCCGATGCGCACCCGTCATCTCGCCGCTCTGCCCGCCGCCCTCGCGGCCACCCTGCTGCTCGCCGCCTGCGGGGGTGGCGACGACGCCGGCTCCGGCGACCCGACCGCCGACGGCGGCGTCGCGCTCGTCCAGGAGGGCTCGCTGACCGTCTGCACGAACCCGCCGTTCGAGCCGTTCGAGTACGAGGAGGACGGCGAGATCGTCGGCCTCGACATGGCGATCGTCGGCGAGGTCGCGAAGGACCTCGGCGTCGAGCTCGTCACCAAGGTCACGCCGTTCGAGGGCATCCAGTCCGGCGCCGACCTCAACACCGGCAACTGCGACATCGTCGCCTCGGGCATCACCATCACCGAGGAGCGCCAGGCCAAGTTCGACTTCTCCGAGCCGTACTTCGACGCCGACCAGGGCCTGCTCGTCCCCGAGGGCTCGGACATCGACTCCCTGGAGGCGCTGGAGGGCAAGTCGATCGCGGTGCAGCAGGCCACGACCGGCGAGACCTGGGCGCAGGAGAACGGCCTGCAGACCGTGCAGTTCGAGGACCTCGGCCTGCAGGTGCAGGCGCTGAAGACCGGCCAGGTCGACGCCGCGATCAACGACATCGCCGTCCTCGGCCCGTTCGTCACCGAGGGCTTCGAGGTCTCCGCGAACTTCTCCACCGGCGAGCAGTACGGCCTCGGCGTGAAGAAGGGCAGCACGGCCCTCCTCGACGCCGTGAACGGCACGCTCGAGCGGATCCGCGAGGACGGCACCTACGACGAGCTGTACACGCAGTACATCGGCACGGCGCCGGTGGCGTCGTCGGACAGCTGACGTGACGTCGCCGTCCTCCACCACGGCGCCCGGGACGCTCGCCGCGTCCCGGCGCCGGTGGAGCCCGCGCCGCCGGGCCCGCGCGTTCCGGGTCGCGCAGTACGTCCTGCTCGTCGTGGTGCTCGCCGTCCTCGCGTCGCTCGTCGACTGGGAGAACGTCGGCACCAACTTCTTCAACGTCGAGGCCGCGCGGTACATCGCGACCCAGATCCCGCAGGCGTTCCTCAACACGCTGAAGTACACGCTGGCGGGCTTCTCGGTGGGTCTGTCGCTCGGCACGCTGCTCGCGCTGATGCGGATGTCGTCGGTCGGCCTCTACCGGTGGATCGCGACGATCTACATCGAGTTCTTCCGGGGCATCCCGGCGCTGCTGGTCATGGTGTCGTTCGGCTACGCCGTCCCGATCGCGTTCGGCATCAACATCGGGTCGGTCACCACCAAGGCCGCGCTGGCGCTCGGGCTCGTCTCGGCCGCCTACATCGCCGAGACGCTGCGGGCGGGACTGCAGGCCGTGCCGCGCGGCCAGGTCGAGGCGGCCCGGTCCCTGGGCATGTCGCACGCCCGCACCCTGCGCTCGGTCGTGGTGCCCCAGGCGTTCCGCATCGTGCTCCCGCCGATGACGAACGAGTTCATCCTGCTCACCAAGGACACGTCGCTCGTCTTCCTGCTCGGGCTCGCGACGGACGAGTTCGACCTGACGAAGATCGGCCGCGACGCGCTCAACAGCGCCACCGGTGGTCTCACGCCGCTGTTCCTCATCGGCGCGTGCTACCTGCTCATCACCCTGCCGCTCGGGCAGCTCGCCCGGTACCTGGAGAAGCGCACCGGCGCGAGGAGCCGCACATGACCGACCCCGCCCCCGTCGTGCACATCGACGGCCTGCACAAGTCGTTCGGCGAGCGCGAGGTGCTCACCGGGATCGACCTGGACGTGCACGCCGGCGAGGTCGTCTGCGTGATCGGCCCCTCGGGCTCCGGCAAGTCGACCCTGCTGCGCTGCGTGAACCTGCTCGAGCAGCCGACCGCGGGGCGGATCGACGTCCTGGGCGTGGACGTCACCGACCCGGACGTCGACATCGACCGGGTCCGCACGCACGTCGGCATGGTGTTCCAGCAGTTCAACCTCTTCGCGCACAAGACGGTGCTGGAGAACTGCACGATGGCGCAGGTGCAGGTGCTCAAGAGGCCGAAGGCCGAGGCCGTCAGGATCGCGATGGCGAACCTCGACCGGGTCGGGCTCGCGGACCGCGCAGGGTCGCACCCCTCGCAGCTGTCCGGCGGCCAGCAGCAGCGCGTGGCGATCGCCCGGGCGCTGTCGATGGACCCGCAGCTCATGCTGTTCGACGAGCCGACGTCCGCCCTGGACCCCGAGCTGGTCGGCGACGTGCTCGCCGTCATGCGGGACCTGGCCGACGGCGGCATGACGATGATGGTCGTGACGCACGAGATGGCGTTCGCCCGCGAGGTCGGCGACCGGGTCGTGTTCATGGACGGCGGCGTCATCGTCGAGCAGGGCCCGGCGGACCAGGTGATCGGCGACCCGCGCGAGGCCCGCACGCGGTCGTTCCTGCAGCGCGTGCTGGACCCGACGCACACGGGCGCCGCCTGAGCGTCGCCGCACGTCCTGCCTGGGGGTCGCGGGTCGCCGGATAGCATGCGGGACGGCACCGTCGCGCACGCCGCGGCCGGCCCGTGGCCCCAGCCCCGTCGACCAGGAGCACCGATGCGCGAGTTCAGCGCCGACACCCCCGTCCCGCACGACCCGACGCTCAACGTCCCCGGCCTGCTGCTGCAGCGCCTGGCGCGCGGCGCGTCGAGCGTCATCATCGAGCGGTCGGCCGGCCTGGGCGGGTCCTGGGCGCCGGTCACGGTCGCCGAGTTCGTCGCGGAGGTCACGGCGCTGGCCAAGGGCCTCGTGGCCCGCGGGCTGGAGCCGGGCGACCGCGTCGCGATCATGTCGCGCACCCGGTACGAGTGGACGCTGACCGACTTCGCCGTGTGGTTCGCCGGGGGTGTCGGCGTGCCGGTGTACGAGACGTCGTCGGCCGAGCAGGTCGAGTGGATCCTGGCGAACTCCGGCGCCTCGCTGGTGGTCGTGGAGACCGCCGCGCACGCTGCGGTCGTCGGCCAGGTCCGCGGCGCGCTCCCGGGCGTACGCGACGTCTTCGTCATCGACGAGGGCGGCCTCGCGCAGCTCGTCGCGGGCGGTTCCGGGGTCGCGGACGCGGAGATCGAGCGCCGGCGCTCGCTGGCCGCCGCGGACGACCTCGCGACGATCATCTACACCTCCGGCACCACCGGCCGGCCGAAGGGCGTCGAGCTGACGCACGGCAACTTCGTCGACAACGCCCGCAACGGCGTCGCCGCGCTGGCCGAGGTGTGCGCCACGCCCGGCTCACGGACCCTGCTGTTCATGCCGCTCGCGCACGTGTTCGCGCGGTTCATCCAGATGGTGGCGATCGAGGCCGGCTCCCCCCTGGGCCACACCCCCGACACCCGGAACCTGCTCGCGGACTTCGCGTCGTTCCGGCCCACGTACATCCTCGCGGTGCCCCGGGTGTTCGAGAAGGTCTACAACTCCGCCGAGCAGAAGGCCGGCCACGGCTTCAAGCTCAAGATGTTCCGCTGGGCCGCGAAGGTGTCCATCACGTACTCCCGCGCGCTCGACTCCACCGCGGGCCCGTCGCCCCAGCTCCGGGCCGCGCACACGCTGGCGACGACGCTCGTGCTGCGCAAGCTCAAGGACGCGATGGGCGGCAACCTGCGGTACGCCATCTCCGGCGGCGCCCCGCTCGGCGAGCGCCTGGGCCACTACTACCGCGGGCTCGGCCTGGTGGTGCTCGAGGGCTACGGCCTCACCGAGACCACCGCGCCGTCCAGCGTGAACCGGCCCGGGCTGATCAAGATCGGCACCGTCGGCCCCGCCTACCCCGGCACGTCGCTGCGGGTGGACGACGACGGCAACGTGTACGCCAAGGGCCCCCACGTGTTCCGCGGGTACCACGACCACGCCGAGGCGACCGCCGAGGTGCTGGACGCCGACGGCTGGTTCGCCACGGGCGACATCGGCACCCTCGACGACGACGGCTACCTGCGGCTGACCGGCCGCGCGAAGGAGCTCATCGTCACCGCGGGCGGCAAGAACGTGGCCCCGGCCGTCCTGGAGGACCGGTTCCGCGGCCACCCGCTCGTCAGCCAGGTCGTCGTGGTCGGCGACGGCCGGCCGTTCATCGGGGCGCTCGTCACCCTGGACGCCGACATGCTCCCCGGCTGGCTGTCCATGCACGGCCTGCCGCCGATGGACGTGCGCACCGCCGCGCAGCACCCCGAGGTGCTCGCCGCCCTGGACCGCGCCGCGACGCGCGCCAACGAGGCCGTGTCCCGCGCGGAGTCCATCCGCAAGGTGCGCGTGCTCGACGGCGACTTCACCGAGGCGAACGGGTACCTGACGCCGTCGCTCAAGGTGAAGCGCGCGCTGGTGCTGGAGGACTTCGCGGCCGACGTCGAGGAGCTCTACGTCGACACCCGGGACAAGTAGCCCGGCCGGTCCCGCGCACGGCGATGGCCGGCGACCCGCACCCGGGCCGCCGGCCATCGCCGTCGGCGGTCGCTCGTCAGACCACGTCGCGCAGCCGGCGCCGGTCCGCCGACTGCGTCGGCACGGACTCGCTCGGCGTCGACCCGTCGTTCCACCGCAGCACCGCGCCCACGCCGTCCAGCACCTCGACGGCGCCGTCGGTCGCGATCGTCAGCCCGGCGTCCTGCCCGAGCGCCGCGCGCAGCAGCGCGACGTCCGCCGGCATCCGCCGGGCCCCCTCGGTGACGCCGATGCCCGCCAGGTCGCCCTCGCTCGTGGCGATCTGCAGCGGCTCCGGGCCGACCCACAGCGTGCGGTCGGCCAGCGACGAGCCCGGCAGCGTGACGTCCTCGTGCAGCACGAGCTCGCGCACCTGGCCGCGCTGCAGCACCGCGACGACGTCGTCCACGGAGGTCACCGCCGCCCCCCCGCGCCCGAGCTCCGACCGGTAGCGCTCCAGGGTCTCCTCCCGGCGGCGGTGCCGGAACTGCTCCAGGGTCTCCGCGACCCGCTGGTGGAAGACGTCCTGCTTGACGCCGTCGGCGCGCGAGCCGCCCGGCACCTCGACCAGCAGGTCCTTCGTGCGCGCCCCGACCGCGTGGCACAGCAGCGACACCGCCCGGACGTCGCCGGTGACGAGGACGATCTCCGGCTTCTTCTCGACGACCTGCCGGTCCAGGTCCGCCGCGACGGTCTCGGCGTTGCGCTCCCAGGAGTCCTCGGCGCGCATCTGCATCCGCCGGTGCGCCCAGCCGCCGCCCTCGCGGGCCTTGTGCAGCACGTCGTGGTCGCCCTCGACGCTCTCCTTCGACGCCTCGCGCAGCCCGGAGCCGTCCGACCACGTGAGATCGGCGCCCTGCCGGTCGATCTCCACCAGCAGGAACCGCGTCGCCTGGTCGGCGGCCCGCACCGCGGGCAGCAGCACCGGCACCTGGTCGAGCACGGCCGTCGACTGCGCCGGCGGCTCCTTGAGCACGCGGTCCACGACGACGCCCCCGCCGTCGGCGATGACCACGCGCCCGTGCGGCCCGCCCACCCCGGTCGGCCGCGTCACCCGCTCCTCGATCTCGTCCAGCACCGCCGCGGCGGCACCCGACCGCTCCAGCTCCCGGCGCAGGGACCGCCAGCGGCCTGCGACCTCCTCGTCGCCCGACGCGTCGGCGCGGGTGGCGTCGAGATGGACCGTCACGAACGGGGCGGGACGGCCGAGCAGGGGCTTGAGCCAGTGCAGTTCCACGTGCGACCTCCGAGGTCTCGGATGCGTCGGTCGTACCGGCGGGCACCTGCCGGGCCGCACCGGCCGACCGTCCTGACCTCTCCCACCCTCTGACACCCGGGGCCGTCGCGCCACCCCTCGGCGGCGCGTCGCGGCACCGGCCCGGCGCGTCGGCGCGGCGTGTCAGCCCGCGGGCTGGTCGTCCGGCCGCTGCCCGTCCGGGCCGGCGGCGATGGCCTCGTGGTGCCGGATGACCTCCTCGACGATGAAGGCGAGGAACTTCTCCGCGAACACCGGGTCGAGGTCCGCCTGGTGCGCCAGATCCCGCAGCCGCGCGACCTGCTGCGCCTCCCGGCCCGGGTCGGACGCCGGCAGGCCGAGCCGCGCCTTGAGCACGCCGACCTGCTGGGTGGCCTTGAACCGCTCCGCGAGCAGGTGGATCAGCGCGGCGTCGATGTTGTCGATGCTCCCGCGCAGGCGGGCGAGCTCGGGCGGCGGAGGTGTCGTCACGCCCTCGATCGTAGGGGGCGTGCGCCGGGGCTCAGGCGCTCTTCTCGCGCGGCGTGCGCTTGACCGGCCGCGGCACCAGCGTCGGGTTGACGTTCTCCAGCACGACCTCGCGGTTCACCACGACGCGCTCGACGTCGTCGCGGCTCGGCACCTCGAACATCACCTGCTGGAGGACCTCCTCCATGATGGCGCGCAGGCCGCGGGCACCCGTGCCGCGCAGCAGCGCCTGGTCGGCGATGGCCTCGACGGCGTCGTCCGTGAACTCGAGCTCGACGCCGTCGATCTCGAACATCCGCTGGTACTGCTTCACCAGGGCGTTGCGCGGCTCGGTGAGGATCCGCACGAGCGCACCCTGGTCCAGCGGCGACACCGTCGTGATGACGGGCACGCGGCCGATGAACTCCGGGATCAGCCCGAACTTCAGCAGGTCCTCCGGCATGACGTCGCCGTACACGTCGCGGTCGTCCGCGGTGTGCAGCGGCGCCCCGAAGCCGATCCCCCGGCGCCCGGCGCGCGAGGTGATGATCTCGTCCAGCCCCGCGAACGCGCCGGCCACGATGAACAGCACGTTCGTCGTGTCGATCTGGATGAACTCCTGGTGCGGGTGCTTGCGGCCGCCCTGCGGCGGCACCGACGCCGTCGTGCCCTCGAGGATCTTCAGCAGCGCCTGCTGCACGCCCTCGCCGGACACGTCCCGCGTGATCGACGGGTTCTCGCTCTTGCGGGCGATCTTGTCGATCTCGTCGATGTAGATGATCCCGGTCTCGGCCTTCTTCACGTCGAAGTCGGCGGCCTGGATGAGCTTGAGCAGGATGTTCTCGACGTCCTCGCCCACGTAGCCCGCCTCCGTGAGGGCCGTGGCGTCCGCGATCGCGAACGGGACGTTGAGCATCCGCGCGAGGGTCTGCGCGAGGTACGTCTTGCCGCAGCCGGTGGGGCCGATCAGCAGGATGTTCGACTTCGCGATCTCGACCGCGTCCTCGGCCTGGGCGGTGCCCACGGTGGGGGTCGCCTCGCCGGCCTGGATGCGCTTGTAGTGGTTGTAGACGGCGACCGCGAGGGACCGCTTGGCGGGCTCCTGGCCGACGATGTACTGCTCGAGGAAGGCGAAGATCTCCTTCGGCTTGGGCAGCTCGACCATCCCGATCTCGGTGGCCTCGGCCCGCTCCTCCTCCATGATCTCGTTGCAGAGCTCGATGCACTCGTCGCAGATGTAGACGCCCGGTCCGGCGATCAGCTTCTTGACCTGCTTCTGCGACTTGCCGCAGAACGAGCACTTGAGAAGGTCAGCTCCGTCCCCGATGCGAGCCACGTGCCTCTCCCTCCCTCGGTGCGACCCTCGGTCGCGTCGTCCCTGCCGGGACCTCATCGCTCCATTGCACACCACGAGGCGCCCGGTGTCAGCCTGCGCGCGTCCTGCGGCCGGGCGTGTCGCCCGGCGTCACCCGTCCCGCCGGGCCGTCCGCGGTCGCGGCACGGCCCGGCGGGGTGCGGGTCAGGGCTCGACGGTCGTCGGGACGACGCCCTTGCGGCTCTGCAGCACCTGGTCGACGATCCCGTACTCGTGCGCCTGCGCGGCGGTGAGGATCTTGTCGCGCTCGATGTCCTGGCGGACCTTCTCCAGCGGCTGGCCCGTGTGGTGGGCCAGCGTCTCCTCGAGCCACTCCCGCATCCGGATCAGCTCGTTGGCGTGGATCTCGATGTCGGAGGCCTGCGCGTAGCCGCCGCCCTCCATCGCGGGCTGGTGGATCAGCACGCGGGCGTTCGGCAGCGCGAGCCGCCGCCCCGGCGTACCGGCCGCCAGCAGGACCGCGGCGGCGGAGGCCGCCTGGCCGAGGCACACCGTCTGGATCTGCGGCTTGATGTACTGCATCGTGTCGTAGATCGCGGTCAGCGCGGTGAACGAGCCACCGGGCGAGTTGATGTACAGGGTGATCGCGCCGTCCGGGTCCGTGGACTCCAGGACGAGCAGCTGGGCCATGACGTCGTCCGCGGACGCGTCGTCGACCTGCACCCCGAGGAAGATGATGCGGTCCTCGAACAGCTTGGTGTACGGGTCCTGCCGCTTGAAGCCGTACGCGGTGCGCTCCTCGAACTGCGGCAGCACGTAGCGGGACGACGGCGACTGGACGGAACCGCCCCAGCCGCCGGCGAGGCGCCCGGCGCGGGCGATGAACTGCGACTCGGTGCTCACGGGTTCTCCTTCTCGGAAGTCTGTCGGTCGGCGGGGCGCGTCAGGACGCGGTGCCGCCGCCACCGGTGACGGCGCCGGCGTGGGTGACGACCTTGTCGACGAACCCGTACTCGAGCGCCTCGGGGGCCGTGAACCAGCGGTCGCGGTCCGAGTCGGCGGTGATCTGCTCGACCGACTTGCCGGTCTGCTCGGCGATCAGCGACGCGAGGACGGTCTTCATGTGCAGGATCAGCTGGGCGTTGATCCGCACGTCGGTCGCGGTGCCGCCGATGCCGCCGGACGGCTGGTGCATCATCACGCGGGCGTGCGGGGTGGCGTAGCGCTTGCCCTTCGCGCCGGACGAGAGCAGGAACTGCCCCATCGACGCGGCCATGCCCATCGCCACGGTGGCGACGTCGGGCTGGATGTACTGCATGGTGTCGTAGATCGCCATGCCGGCCGTGATGGAGCCGCCGGGCGAGTTGATGTACAGGAAGATGTCCTTGTCGGGGTCCTCGGCCGCGAGCAGCATCATCTGCGCGCAGATGGCGTTCGCGTTCTCGTCCCGGACCTCCGAACCCAGCCAGATGATCCGCTCCTTGAGGAGCCGGTTGTAGATGGAGTCGTTCAGCCCGAGTCCACCGGACTCGGCCCGGGCGATCGCCGGCGTCTGGTCGTTCACGAAGGCTCCCTCGTCAGGCTTGGTTGCTTGCAGCGACCCTAACGCCCGCCCCCGGGGGTCTTCGTCCCGCTCACCCCCCGTTTCGCTGACGGCGCACGGCGCGGCGCGGCGGCGCGACCGACGGGGACGCAGGAGGGCCCCGCACCGGTGCGGTGCGGGGCCCTCCTCGGGGAGCGCGGGGCTCAGGCCTTGGCGTCCTCCGCCGGGGCCTCGGCCTCAGCCGACTCGGCGGTCGCCTCGGCGACGGCGTCCTCGGCGGCCGACAGCGCGGCGTCGTCCTCGTCGGAGCCGATGTACTCCGACAGGTCCACGGCCGCACCGGCGGCGTCGACGACGGCCACGCGGCGCAGCGCCACGGCCAGCGCCTTGGAGCGCGCGACCTCGGCCACCATCGCCGGGATCTGGCCCTGCTGGTCGATCGTCTGGATGAAGGTGTTCGGGTCCATGCCGTACTGGCGGGACGCGCTCACCAGGTAGTCCACGAGCTCGCCCTGGTTGACCTTGACCTCGAGCTTCTCGGCCAGGGTGTCCAGGAGGATCTGGTTGCGCAGCGCGGTCTGGGCCTGCTCGGTGACCTCGGCGCGGTGGGTGTCGTCCTCGAGACGGCCCTCGGACTCCAGGTGGCGGTGCACCTCGGCCTCGACGGCGCCGGCCGGGACCGGGATCTCGATCTGCTCGAGCAGCTGCTCCAGCAGGACGTCCCGGGCCTGGACGGCCTGGTTCTGCGCCTTGATGCGGCCGGCCTGCTCGCGCAGGTCCGCCAGCAGCTCCTCGACCGTGTCGAACTCCGACGCCATCTGGGCGAAGTCGTCGTCGGCCTCGGGCAGCTCGCGCTCCTTGACGGAGGTCGCGGTCACCGTGACCTGCGCGGTCTCGCCGGCGTGGTCGCCGCCGACCAGCGTGGTCTCGAACGTGGTGGTCTCGCCGGAGGACAGGCCGGTCAGCGCCTCGTCCAGGCCCTCGAGCATGTTGCCCGAGCCGATCTGGTAGGACACGCCGGAGACCGTGTCGACCTCCTCGCCGTCGATCTTGGCGGACAGGTCGATGACCGCGAAGTCCTTCTCGGCGGCCGGGCGGTCCACGCCGACCAGGGTGCCGAAGCGCTCGCGCAGCGCGTCCAGGCGGCCCTGCACGTCCTCGTCGGTGATCTCGGAGGCGTCGACCGTCACCGACAGGCCGTCCAGCTCCGGCACCTCGATCTCGGGGCGGACCTCGACCTCGGCGGTGAACACCAGGTCGCCGTCGGTGTCGCCGGGCACCAGGCCCGGGACCTTCGTGACGTCGACCTCGGGCTGGCCGAGCGGGCGCAGCTGGTGCTCGCGGACGGCCTCGGCGTAGAAGCCGGACAGGCCCTCGTTGACGGCGTGCTCCATGACCGCCGGGCGGCCGACGCGCTGGTCGATGATCCGCGGCGGGACCTTGCCCTTGCGGAAGCCGGGGATGTTCACCTGCTCCGCGATGTGCGCGTAGGCGTGATCGATGCTCGGCTTGAGCTCGTCGTACGGAACCTCGACGGTCAGCCTGACCTTGGTGGGCTCCAGGGTCTCGACGGCGCTCTTCACTTCAGTGGTCTCCAACTGCTCGGACGGTCTGCGCCGGGGGTCCGGCGGGGCGCTGGGCGCACCGGCGAGGCGGTTCCTCGCTCCCCCGTGGTCGGCACGCTTCGGCGCGTGCGGGCATGGCTCGCCGCACCGGCCCGCCGATCCTACTCCACGGGCTCGCCCGGCCGCCAAAGCGGGCGCGCGGGCCGTCAGCGCCCCGCGCGGGCCGCCCGCCAGGACCGCCACGCCCCCGTCGACCACAGCGCCCACGCCACGAGCAGCGGCTGGAACGGCAGGCGCACCAGCCGCTTGGTGTCGGTGTCCAGGCCGAACGCGTCGGTCTGGGTCGCGTAGTGCGACAGGTTCCCGGGGAAGATCGCCACGAAGAACAGGGCCGCGAGCCACCCCACCGGGGCCCGGAACCGCCGCGGGGCGGCCGCGAGCGCCGCGCCGAGCCCGATCTCCACCACGCCCGAGGCGAGGACCACGGCGTCGTCGTCGACCGGCACCCACGCGGGCACCTGGGCCTGGAACTCCTGCCGGGCGAACGTCAGGTGGCTGGAGCCGGCGAAGACGAGCGCGGCGCCCAGGGCGAGGCGCCCGGCGGTGCGGAGGGCGCCGGCGGGGGCGCGGGCGGCGGGGGCGGGGGTGGCGGGTCGGTCCGTCGTGCGCGTCATCGGGGCCTCCGGGTCGTGGACGTGCCGGTGCCCGCATCCCACCACGTCGGGCTCGCGGCCGCGGCCGGTCCGTCGCGCCTGCCCGCCGCCCTCCGTAGGCTCACGGGCGACGCCAGGCGGACGACGGGCCGGAGGGGGCCGATGACGGCGCACGAGGGGGCACCGGTGCGGGGCGCCCGCGGGGCCGCGACCCTGGCGGCGTCGCTGGTGCTCGTCGAGTTCCTGGCCGGCATGCAGCGCTACCTGTCGCAGACCGTGCTGCCCCTGGTGGCGGCCGAGCTCGACGGCGCGCACCTGTACGGCCCGCTCGACGCCGCCGCCCAGGCGCCGATGTTCCTCACCATGCCGCTGGGGGCGTGGCTGCTGTCCCGGTTCCGGGTGGGCCGGCTCATGATCACGCTCACCCTGGTGACGGTCGCCGGGGCGGTCGTGTGCGCGCTGGCGCCGTCGACGGCGGTGTTCCTCGGCGGGACCGCGGTGCGCGCCGCGGCGGCCGGCGCCCTCGCCACGGTCGGCATGGGGGCGATCGGCCGCGGCCTGCCCCCGCGGTACCGGCAGCTGGTCCTGGCGGCGATGTCCGGGGTCTGGGTCTTCTCCTCGGTGCTCGGCCCCGTGTACGCGGCGGGTGTGGCGTCGACGCTCGGCTGGCGGTGGGCGATGGTCCTCTACCTGCCGCTGCTGCTGCTGGCCCGCCTGCTCGTCGCCCGGTCGATGCCGGAACGCGCCGAGGAGGTCCCGCCCGAGCCGGCACCCTGGGGCTGGGCCCTGGTGCTCGCGGCGGGGTCGGCCGTGCTCTCGCTGCCGCTCGGCGCGTGGTGGGGCCTGGCCGTGCTGGCCGGCGGCGGGCTCATGGTCGGCGCGGCGGCGCAGATCCTGCCCGCCGGCACGCTGCGCGCCCCGGACGGGCGGCGGGCCGCGCTGACGGCGCTCGGCGTCACGGCGGCTGTGTACTTCGGCGCGTCCATGGTGCTGTCGGTCGTCGCGCACGACGCGTTCGGGCTGCCGGCCTCGCGGTACGGGTTCGTCGTCGCGGCGCCCGGGTTCTGCTGGGCCGTCGCCGCGCTGTGGACCGGGTCGCGCCCCGCGGCGGACGACGCCCGGCTGCGGCGCCGGGCGGTCACCGCGGGGTCCTCGATCACCGCCGGGGTCGGCGTGCTGCTGGCGACCACCCTGGCCGCCGGCGCGGCCGGGACCGCCCTCGCCGGCCTGCTGCTCGGCGGCGCGCTGCTCGGGGCCGGAATGGGCACGGTGTACCCGGACCTGCTCGGCCGGTGCCTCGCACGGCCGGAGGCCGACGACGGGATCTCGGACGACCGGATGGCGTCGGCCGTCGTGGTCGCGGAGTCCGTCGGGATGGCGCTCGCGACCACGGCCGCCTTCGCGTGGATCGGCGGCGCGGGCGGGGACGCGGGCGACGCGCTCGCGCGGGCGCGGCTGCTGTACCTGGCGCTGCTGCCGGTCGCCGTGGTCATGGTCCGCCGGCTGGTCGCCGCCAGCCGGAGCGCCGCAGGCCGACCGGTCGCGTCCGCGTAGCGGGCCACGCCCGTCGCCGCCGCTGGGACCATCGACCCGCCTTCCCACCCACCCGGTGCGTTTGGATCGTCGTCCCCCGAAGCCCCGGGGACCAAGGGAGGGACATCCGATGCACAGCCTGTCCCGAGTCCTGAGCACCCGTCTGGTCGTCGCCGACCCGCCGGAACTCGTCTGAGCTGAGGCAGCCGGCCACCGGCCGCCGTCGCCGCACCGCACGACGCGGAGCGGCCCACCACCCCGCGACACCCCCGGGCACGCGCCCGGCGCCCCGTCGCACCCTCGCGCGCCTCCCGGCCGCCACCACCGCCGTCGACCCGACGCGGCGCTCCCGCGCGCCCACGGACGGGAGCTCCTGCGGGCGGTCGAGCGCGCCCGATCCCGGACGAGGAGCCCACCATGCACACCCTGATGACCGTGGCCGTCGCCGCCTCCCTGACGCTGACCGGCGCCGCCACCGACCACCTGACCGACCCCGCCGCCCCCGACACCACCGGCCCGGCCACCGCCGCGGTCGCCACCGCCGCGGACTTCGACTGGGACTGGCAGTACGACGCCCCCACCTGCGACGGCATCACGATCACGTTCCCCGCGGACCTGCCCGAGAGCCAGCAGGGCGTCCTCGAGGTCAACGTCCGGTTCTCGTTCGGGACGCTCCAGTACAAGCTGGAGGGCGACGCGTACCGGGCGGCCTTCCCCGACGGGCACGCCGGCGCCACGGTGGTCCTGCCCTGGTCCGCGTTCCGGAACGGCACCGTGCCCACCGAGGGCGAGTGGCAGATCGAGTGGGTGCAGGTGCACGGGACGAACTACCACTGGACGGGCGAGGTGCGCTGCGGCGGGCCCGCCGGCGGGACCACCGACCCCGTCGACCCGGTGCCGCCGGTGAACCCGGACGACCCCGTGGACCCGGTGCCGCCGGTCGACCCGAGCGACCCGGTCGACCCCGTGGACCCGGTCGACCCCGTGGACCCGGCTGACCCGGCCGGGCCGACCGACCCCAGCGGCCCGACGGGCCCGGGCGGCACCACCGATCCGGTCGGTCCCGCGGACCCGGGCACGGCGGCTGGCACAGCGGCGGCCGAGGAGGTGCGCTCGGAGGTGCTGGCCGCGCAGGACGACGCCCCCGCCTCGCAGGTGCTCGCGGCCACCGGCGTCCCTGCCGCGCGGGCGGCGGTCGCCGGCGTCGTGCTCGTGCTGCTGGGCACGGCCGCGGTGCTGCTCCGCACGCGGGCGGCGGGCGGCGCCCGAGGGCCGCGCGAGGTCGGGATGGCGGGATTCGAACCCACGACCTTCCGCTCCCAAAGCGGACGCGCTACCAACCTGCGCCACATCCCGTGGCGGCGAGTCTAGTGGCGTGGGGCGGGCCGCCGGAGCGGGTACCCTGGTCCGGCGGCCCGGCGTCCGGGCCTGCGCGGATGTAGCTCAATGGTAGAGCCCCAGTCTTCCAAACTGGCTACGCGGGTTCGATTCCCGTCATCCGCTCCCCGCACCTACTCGCACCGGGTGATGCCCGCGCCCGCGCCCGCTCCCTAGCGTCGGTCCCGGCTGCGCGCCCTCCTGACCGGCGCAGCCCCGGAACGAGAGGGGGACACCGATGAGCGAGCGTCGCAGCAGCCTGGCCGTCGGCCTGACGGTCTTCGCGGGGACGATCATGATCATGATCGGCGTCATGCACGTCTTCCAGGGCCTGGTGGCCCTGGTGAACGACACGTTCTACGTCGCCGGCGAGGAGTGGGTGTTCCAGTTCGACGTCACGACGTGGGGCTGGGTGCACCTGATCCTCGGCGCGCTGGTCGCGCTGGCCGGGTTCTTCGTGTTCAGCGGCGCCGTCTGGGCCCGGACCATCGGCGTCATCGTCGCGGTGGTCAGCGGCGTCGCGACGTTCGCGTGGCTGCCCTACTACCCGCTGTGGGGGCTGGTCGTCATCGCCCTGGACGTGTTCGTGATCTGGGCGCTCACGGCGCACGGGCGCGAGGTCGCCTGACCGGGCCGGGCGGGGGCGGGCCGTGGCGCGCGCCTAGGCTCGCGCCATGGCCACCGTCCTCCTCGTCCGCCACGGCCGCACGACCGCGAACGCCACCGGCCTGCTGGCCGGGCGCACCGCGGGGGTCCGGCTGGACGCCGTCGGCCGGGAGCAGGCGGCGCACGCGGCGGCCCGGCTCGCGGGCGTCCCGCTGGTCGCCGTCGTCACCAGCCCGCTGGAGCGGTGCCGGCAGACCGCCCGCGCGCTCGTGGAACGGCAGGAGCCGGCACCGCCGACCCGGGTGGACGCGCGGCTGACGGAGTGCGACTACGGCGCCTGGCAGGGCCGGGCGCTGGCCGACCTCGCGCGGGAGCCGCTCTGGTCGACGGTGCAGGTGCAGCCGAGCGCCGCCACGTTCCCGGGCGGGGAGTCGCTCGCGGCCATGCAGGCCCGCGCGGTGGCCGCCGTCCGGGAGACCGACGCCGCCGTGGAGGCCGAGCACGGTCCCGGCGCGGTCTGGGCGGCGGTGACGCACGGCGACATCGTCAAGGCGGTGCTGGCCGACGCCCTCGGGATGCACCTCGATCTGTTCCAGCGGCTCGCGGCCGGACCCGCGTCGGTGTCGGTCGTGCGGTACGGCCCGCAGCGGCCCGAGGTCGTCGCGACCAACACCGACGCGGGCGACCTGTCCTGGCTGCGCGCGGCGGCACCCGCGGGCGACGCGCCGGTCGGCGGCGGAACCGGGCCTGTGGACGACCGCGACGGTGTCGGTGCCCGCTCCTAGCATGGGGGCATGGCCACGCTCGTCCACGAGTACGACTCCCCCGACCGCGCCGTCATCGGCACCGTCGGCCCTCCCGGGTCGCGCACGTTCTACCTGCAGGCCCGCACCGGCTCGCGCATCACGAGCGTCGCGCTGGAGAAGCAGCTGTCGCAGGGGATCGCGGACGCGGTCGACGAGCTGATCGACACGCGCTGGACCGGGGACGCCGAGCAGCTCGCCGAGCTCGACCGGGCCGCGGTCCAGCTCTTCGACGCGGACCCGCTCGACCAGCCGGTCGAGGAGGACTTCCGCATGGGCCAGCTGCGCATGTACTTCGACGAGCGGTCCGCCCAGGTCGTCATCGAGGCGTACCCGATGGTCGAGGCCGAGACGGAGGAGGAGGCCGCGGCGCTCGCCGGCACCGAGCCGCCGGAGGCGATGGTGCTCAGGATGCCGGTCGGGACCGCGCGCGCCTTCGCGGAGCGGGCCCGCCGGGTCGTCGCCGCGGGACGGCCGATCTGCCCCGCGTGCGGGGAGCCCGTGGACGCCGAGGGCCACGTCTGCCCCGCCGACGGCGACCGGTGACCGCTGCCGGCCTCGACGGCCCGCTCGAGGTCGTCGGCCGGATCACCACCGCGTCGAACGCGACCTTCCTCGCGCGGGTCGACGGGACCGACCTCGTCTACAAGCCCGTGGCGGGCGAGAAGCCGCTCTGGGACTTCCCGGACGGGACGCTCGCGCGGCGCGAGGTCGCCGCGTACCTCGTCTCGGAGGCGACCGGGTGGGGCCTCGTGCCGCGCACCTGGCTGCGGGACGGGCCGCTGGGGCCCGGGATGGTGCAGCTCTGGCAGGAGCCCGACGCCGCGCAGGACCCGGTGGACGTGGTCCCGGCGGGGGACGGCGTCGGGGACGGGGCGCGTGCCGTGCTGGAGGGCACGGACGAGGAGGGCCGCCCGGTCGTGCTCGTGCACGAGGACTCCCCCGCGCTGCGCCGCATGGCCGTGCTCGACGTGCTGCTGAACAACGCCGACCGCAAGGGCGGCCACGTGCTGCCGATGCCGGACGGGCACCGGTTCGGCGTCGACCACGGCGTGACTTTCCACGTCGAGCCGCGGCTGCGGACCGTGCTCTGGGGGTGGGTCGGCGAGCCGCTGGACCCTGGCGAGCAGGCCGGGGTGGAGCGGGTCGCCGGCGGGCTCGACGGGGACCTCGGCGCGGCGCTGGCGGGTCTGCTGGCCGAGGCGGAGGTGACGGCGCTCGCCGGCCGCTGCGCGCGGCTGCTGCGCGAGGGGCGGTTCCCGGGACCGGAGGGCGACATGCCCGCCGTGCCCTGGCCGCTGTTCTGACCGGTCAGCCCCCTGCGAGCGTCACGTCCAGCCAGCCCACGACCTCGTCGAGATACCGCGTCCGCGCGGGCAGCGGCGACAGCGCCAGGTCGTGCGCTCCCCCGGCGACCTCGACGTACGTGACGTCCTCCCCCATCCGCGGCGCGAGCCGCCGCATGTCCGCGACGTCGAGCACCGAGTCGGTGGTGAGCAGCCCGTCGTGCCACCGGTCGTCGGGGCCGCTGGCGTCCGAGGCGAGCACGAGCACCGGCACGTCGACGTCGAGCCCCCGCGCCACCTCGGCGTGGCCACGGCGCACGGCGCGGACGAAGCCCGCCCGCACCGGGAAGCCCTCGTGCGGCTTCCACGCGAGGTCGTACGCCCACTCGCCGCCTGACCCCGCGTGCAGCGCGCGCCCGTAGTCAGGGCCGAGGTGCGAGACGACCAGCCGCGGGGCGACCACGCCGACCGCGTGCACGATCAGCCACGTGAGGGCCGTGCGCTCCAGGACCGAGCCGCGCAGGTCCAGCCACGGGCTGTTGAGCACCACGGCGTCGACCAGGCCGCGCCCGCGGCGGTGGTGCGCCCACAGCGCGGCGACCAGGCCGCCCGTGGAGTGGCCGAGCAGCACCACGCGGTCGTGCTCGGCGCGGACCAGGCGGACGGCGGCGTCGAGCTCCTCGGCGTAGGTCGCCAGCGAGCGGGTGTCGTTCGGCTCGCGGCCCGGGCGGATCGAGCGGCCGTAGTCCCGCAGGTCCAGGGCGTACAGGTCGTAGCCGCGGTCGGCGAGGGCGTCGGCGACGTGGGTCTGGAAGAAGTAGTCGACGAAGCCGTGCACGTAGAGGACGGCCGGTCGCGTGCGGTCGGCCGCGGCGTCGCGGCGGTGCACCAGCGTCGCGACGGCGGACCCCTGGCCGTCGGGGCGCAGGTGCAGGGTGCGCTGCACCCAGTCGCCGCCGAGCACGTCCGGAACCGCGTCGTCCACCGTCATCCCGGCATCGTGCCACCGCGCACCCGGCCCGCGCGCGACCCGTGCCCGGGTGGCGGCCGGCCCGGGTCCGGCGCACGGTGGACCGGTGACCAGGAGCCCGGCCACCTGCGCCGTCACCCGGACGGGTGCATCCGGGCATCTTTGTGGCGGTTCGCGCGTTGGGGCTACTGTCAGGCCTGTCGGCTCTGACGCCGACCGTACGGGAGAGGGAGCCGGGCATGCGCGTCACCGCGTCGAGCACCGCGCGTCCCTCGCTGCGCCCCGCGGGCGCCCCCACCCAGCGCACCTGTCGCTGTCTGTAGAGCGCTGGCCGCCCGGTCGCACGCGCCGAGGCCCTGAGGGGCCCGGACGCCGCCGGGCCAGCGCTCGCCCCGACCCCCGGTGCCGGCGCGCGCCCGCACCGTGGCCCCGCACCACCCCACGGACACCACCCACCGTACGGAGGACCTGAGGACATGGCACGCATCTACGACGACGCGACGAAGCTCATCGGCAACACCCCGCTGGTGCGCATCAACAAGCTGACCGAGGGCGTCGGCGCGACGGTCGTCGGCAAGCTCGAGTTCTACAACCCGGCCAGCTCGGTCAAGGACCGCATCGGCGTCGCCATCGTGGACGCCGCGGAGGCGTCCGGCGAGCTGAAGCCGGGCGGGACGATCGTCGAGGCCACCAGCGGCAACACCGGCATCGCGCTGGCGTTCGTCGGCGCGGCCCGCGGCTACGACGTCGTGCTCACCATGCCGGAGTCCATGTCGAAGGAGCGCCGCGCGCTGCTGCGGGCCTACGGCGCGGAGCTCATCCTCACGCCGGCGTCCGAGGGCATGAAGGGCGCCGTGAACCGGGCCAACGAGATCGTCGCGGAGCGCCCGGGCGCCATCCTGGCCCGCCAGTTCGCGAACGAGGCCAACCCGGCGATCCACCGCCGCACGACGGCCGAGGAGATCTGGGCCGACACCGACGGCGCCGTCGACATCCTGGTCGCCGGCATCGGCACCGGCGGCACGATCACCGGCGTCGGCCAGGTGCTCAAGGAGCGCAAGCCGGACGTGAAGATCGTCGGCGTCGAGCCCGCCGAGTCGCCGATCCTCAACGGCGGCGCGCCCGGCCCGCACAAGATCCAGGGCATCGGCGCGAACTTCGTCCCGGAGATCCTCGACACCGAGGTCTACGACGAGATCATCGACGTCGACGCCGAGACCGCCGTCGCGGTGGCCCGCCGGGCCGCGAAGGAGGAGGGCCTGCTCGTGGGCATCTCCTCGGGCGCGGCGCTGCACGCCGCCATCGAGCTGGGCAAGCGTCCCGAGAACGCCGGGAAGCTGATCGTCGCGATCATCCCGTCGTTCGGCGAGCGCTACCTCTCCTCCATCCTGTACTCCGACCTCCTGGACTGATCGGACCCGCCATGACCTCCACCACCCGACTGCCGCGCCCCGACGGCGCAGCCGTGCCCGGCCCGCGGGGCGTGCCCCAGCCGGCCGCGCCGGACCTGCGCCCGGGCGCGGACCTGCGCGAGCACTGGCGCCGGGCGCGCCGGTTCGCGCGGACGCTGCGGGAGGACCTCGACGCCGCGCAGCGCCGGGACCCCGCCGCGCGGTCGGGGGTGGAGGTCGCGCTCGCCTACCCGGGCCTGCACGCCGTGTGGGTGCACCGGGTGGCGCACCGCCTGTGGCAGCGGCCGGGCCTGCGCTTGCCGGCGCGGCTGCTGTCCCAGGTGTCCCGCGCCGTGACCGGGGTGGAGATCCACCCCGGCGCGACGATCGGGCGCCGGCTGTTCATCGACCACGGGATGGGCGTGGTGGTCGGCGAGACCGCCGTCGTGGGCGACGACGTGGTGCTGTTCCACGGGGCGACGCTCGGCGGCAAGACCATGACCCGCGGCAAGCGGCACCCCACGGTCGGCGACCGCGTGGTGGTCGGCGCCGGGGCGAAGGTGCTCGGGCCGGTGTGGATCGGCGACGACGCGCAGGTCGGCGCGAACGCGGTGGTCCTCAAGGACGTGCCGGCGGGGGCGATCGCGGTGGGCGTCCCGGCGCGGATCCGCCAGCGCCCGCCGGCGTCCCCGCCGGAGCCGGAGATCGACGACCCGGCCATCTACATCTGACCGGGCCGGGGGCTCGCCACGCCGCGCGAGGTCGACGGTCTCGCCGGACGCCCCGGCGTGTCGCGTCGGCGTGCCGCGCAGAACCGCCGACCTCGGCGCTCGGCCGGGCTCAGGCGGTGGGGGCGCTGCCGTCCCAGCCGCGCGGGGTGAGGTCGGGGCGGTGCGTCCAGGACTCCGCGAGCATCGGGCTCGAGATGAGCATGTCCGCCGTGGCGCGGTTGCTCGCCATGGGGACGTTCCACACCGCGCCGATGCGCAGCAGCGCCTTGACGTCGGGGTCGTGCGGCTGCGGCTCCAGCGGGTCCCAGAAGAACACCAGCATGTCGATGACGCCCTCGGCGATCTTGGCGCCGATCTGCTGGTCGCCGCCGACCGGGCCGGAGAGCAGCCGCGTGACGGGCAGGCCGAGCTCGTACTCGAGCATCGTGCCGGTCGTGCCCGTCGCGTAGAGGTGGTGCCGGGACAGGGTGCCGCGGTTGAACTCGGCCCAGCGGAGCAGCTCGACCTTCTTGTTGTCGTGGGCGACGAGGGCGATGTGGTGGGATGCGCCGGGCATGTGGCGTCCTTCCGTGCGGCGTACGGGCCGCGTGCGCGCGACCCGGGCACACAGTAGAGCGCGCCGATGTCGGCCTCGTAAGTTGTTCTAGTTGTCCTCGAACAACTAGGCTGGCGGCATGCTGTTCCGCATCGACCCCACCTCCGCCGAGCCGCTGTTCGCGCAGCTCGCCGGCCAGGTCCGGGGCGCGGTGCTGCGCGGCGAGCTGACGCCCGGGACCCGGCTGCCTGCGGCGCGCGACCTGGCGCGGTCGCTCGAGGTGAACCTGCACACCGTGCTGCACGCCTACCAGGACCTGCGCGACGAGGGCCTGATCGAGCTGCGGCGCGGGCGCGGGGCGGTCGTGGCCGAGCGCGCCACCGACGACCTCGGCCCCGTGCACGACGCCGTCACCGCGCTCGTGCGGGCCGCCCGCCGGCACGGACTGGCCCCCGGCACGACGCTCGGACTGGTCAAGGACGCCCTGACCTCGCAGGAGGACCGATGAGCACCACCCGCACCCCCGTCCCGCACCGCGGAGCGAGCACCCTGCTCGGCCTGGTGCCCTCGCTGGCCGTGCTGGTCGCGACGGCGCTGCTGGTGCTGTCCTGGCGTCCGGACCTGCCGGACCCGGTGGCGATCCACTTCGAGCCGGAGGGTCCCGACGGGTTCGGGTCGGTGGAGAGCCAGGTGGCGCTGCTGCTCGGGGTGTTCGGCCCGGTGGCGGTCGGCGCGTGGCTGGCCGCGGTCCTGCTGGGCCGGGAGTCGATGACGCGGCGGATCGCCGTCGGGTTCGGGACCGGGATGTCGGTGTTCGGCTCCGTGCTGGTCGGCGGCATGATCGGCGTGCAGCGCGGGCTCGAGGACGCGGCGCTCACACCCGACATCGACCCGGTGATCACGGTCGCCGTCGTCGCCGGGATCGTCGTGGGCGGGCTCTGCGCGCTGCTGATGCCGCGCGACCCGCGGGCGCCGGCGACCGAGCCCGGACCGGTCGACGGGCCGCGCGTCGTGCTCGGGGCGCACGAGCGGGCCGTGTGGACGAACCGGGTGGTGAGCCGGGTCGCGCTGGGGGTCGGCGGCCTCGCCACCGTCGGGGTCGGGACGTCCGCCGCGGTCGGCGACCTGCCCGCGATGTACCTGCTCGCCGCGGGCCTGGGCGCGCTCGTGCTGGCCACCGCGGTGGTGGTCGTCACGGTCGACGGCACCGGCCTCACCGCGCGCTCGCCGCTGGGCTGGCCGCGGTACCGGATCCCGCTGGACGAGGTCGTCGGCGTCGCCGTCACCCAGGTGCACCCGCTGCGGGACTTCGGCGGCTGGGGGTACCGGGTGCGGCTCGGCGGCGGGGTCGGATACGTGGTGCGGACCGGCGAGGGCATCGAGGTCGAGCGCACCAACGGCCGCTGCTTCGTGGTGACCGTGGACGACGCGGCGACCGGCGCGGCGCTGCTGACGACGCTGGCGGACCGCGCCCGCGCCCGGGCCTGACCGCCGACGCGGGACCGCCGACGCGGGACGCCGATAGAGGACCGCCCGGCCGAGACAGGGCTCCCTGAGGCCCGATCTCGGGCGGGGCGCCCGATCTCGGCGCACCGGTGGCGGCGCCCGGCGCGGGCGGCGGTACTCGGCGCGGAGGCGGGGCATCGGGCAGCATGGGCCGGGCGGCGCACCGGCGCGCCGCCCGGAGGAGGTCGGGATGCGGCTCGGGTACCACACCGGCTACTGGTCCGCGGGTCCCCCGCCGGGGGCGGCGGACGCGGTGCGCGCGGCCGACGACCTCGGGCTGGACTCCGTGTGGACCGCCGAGGCGTACGGCTCGGACGCGTTCACCCCGCTCGCGTGGTGGGGCGCCGCGACGTCCCGGGTGCGGCTCGGCACCGCCGTCGCGCAGATCGCCGCCCGCACCCCCACCGCGACCGCGATGGCCGCCCTGACGCTGGACCACCTGTCCGGCGGCCGGTTCACGCTCGGGCTCGGGGTGTCCGGGCCGCAGGTGGTCGAGGGCTGGTACGGACTCCCCTACCCCCGTCCGCTGGCGCGCACCCGGGAGTTCGTCGCGATCGTGCGGGACGTGCTGCGCCGCGAGGCACCGGTCCGCGCGGACGGGGCGTTCTACCGGCTGCCGCTGCCCGCCGAGGAGGGCGCGGGGCTCGGCAAGGCGCTGCGCTCGACCGTGCACCCGCTGCGCGCGGACCTGCCGATCCACCTGGCCGCGGAGGGGCCGAGGAACATCGCGCTCGCCGCCGAGATCGCCGACGGCTGGCTGCCGCTGTTCTCCGCGCCGCGCCTCGACGCGGAGGTCCGGGAGCGGCTCGCGGACGGGTTCGCCCGGCGCGCCGCGGGCACCCGGCCGGTCGAGGAGTTCGAGGTCACCGCCACGGTGCCCGTCGTGCTCGGCCCGGACGTCGAGCGCGCCGCCGACGCGGTGCGGCCGTTCGTCGCGCTGTACGCCGGGGGGATGGGCGCGAAGGGGGCGAACTTCCACGCCGACGCGATCGCCCGGCTCGGGTACGCCGAGGCGTGCGCGGAGATCCAGGCGCACTACCTGGCGGGCGACCGGGCGCGGGCCGCGGCGGCGGTGCCGACCGAGCTGGTGCGGGACGTCGCGCTGGTGGGGACGCCGCAGGACGTCCGGGCGCAGGCGGCCGCGTGGCGCGGGACCGTGGTGACCACGCTGCTCGTGCAGGCCGCACCGGAGCAGCTGCCGACGATCGCGGGGCTGCTCGCGGACGCCTGAGGGCGCGCGCCGGACGCGCAACGCCCCCGACACACGGCTCGGCTACCGTCCGCCGCGTGACGCAGCCGCCCCCGTCCGCCGCCGTCGAGGCCTCGCCCGCCGCCCCCGGGACGCGCGGGGACGCCGCGACGCACGTCGCCGCCGGGGTCGTGACGGCGCTGGTCGGGTTCACCAGCGCGTTCGCCGTCGTCCTCAACGGGCTGCGCGCGGTCGGCGCCTCCCCCGCGCAGGCGGCGTCCGGCCTGCTCGCGGTCACGCTGGCGATGGGCGCGGCGACGGTCCTGCTCGCGTGGCGCACCCGGCTGCCGATCACCGTCGCGTGGTCGACGCCGGGCGCCGCGCTGCTCGCGACCACCGGCGCGGCGGCGGGCGGCTGGGCGCAGGCGGTGGCCGGATTCGTGCTGTGCGGGGTGCTGCTCGCGGCGGTCGGGCTGTGGCGGCGGCTGGAGGGCTGGGTGCGCCTGATCCCGGTGCCGCTGGCGAACGCGATGCTCGCGGGCGTGCTGGTCGAGCTGTGCCTCGGGCCGGTGCGGGCCGTGGTCGACCGGCCGCTGCTGGTCGGGCCGGTCGTGCTGGTCTGGCTGGTGCTGCTGCGGGTGGCCCCGAGGTGGGCGACCCCGGCCGCGATGGCGCTGGCGGTCGCGATCGCCGTGGCGTCGCCGGAGGTCCGGGCCCTGGCCCCCGCCGACCTGCTGCCGTCGCTCACCTGGACCACGCCCGAGCCGTCCTGGTCGGCCGTCGTGTCGGTGGCCGTGCCGCTGTTCGTCGTGACGATGGCGTCGCAGAACATCCCCGGCCTCGCGGTGCTGTCCGGGTTCGGGTATGCCGCACCCCTGCGGCCGGTGATGCTCGTGACCGGCCTCGGCACCGTGCTGGCCGCCCCGCTCGGCGGGCACGCGATCAACCTCGCGGCGATCAGCGCGGCGCTGGCCGCCGGGCCGGAGGGCGGTCCGGACCCGAGCCGGCGCTGGCGGGCGGCGGTCGTCGCGGGCGGCGGGTACCTGGTGCTGGGGGCCGGATCGGCGGCGGTCGCCGCGGTCGCGCTGGCGGCGCCCGCCGGGCTGGTGGTCGCGGCGGCCGGGCTGGCGCTGGTCGGGACGATGGCGTCGGCGCTCGGCGGCGCGTTCGGCCCGGCCGGGCACCGGGAGGCCGCGGCGGTGACGTTCCTCGTCACGGTGTCCGGCGTGAGCGTCGGCGGGGTGTCGGCCGCGTTCTGGGGCCTGGTCGCCGGCCTCGTCGTCCACGCGGTGCTGCGCGCCGGCCGTCGCTGACCTCACGCCACCACCGCGCTCGCTGTCGCCGGCCGTCCCGCCCGACTGCCCGCCGAGGTGGCATCCCGCGCGCATCCGGGGCGCGACGCGACGCACGCGGATGCGCGCATCGCACCCCCTCGGTGCACCGGTGCCAGGGGCCCGCCGCACCCGCCCCGCCGCGCCCGGCCCACCGACCACCCGCACCCCACCGGCACGCCACCGGCCCGACCGACCGCCTGCTGACCACCGAGGGGGGTGTCCCCCGCGCATCCGGGGCATGACGCGACACGCGCAGATGCTCGCGACATACCCCCCGGCGCGCGGCGCGCCCCGGGTGCGCGGCCCCCGGGCGTGCGCCGTCCCACGGGGCGAGACCGGCGGGCGCGGCGGGTTGTCCGCCAGGCGGACCATCGCTACTGTCGGACCGATCCCGAGACGTGAACGGTCGCGTCTCGCTGGGTGAGACAGACGAGAGGAGGCGGCCCGTGGCCCGGTCGACGCACCCGCGCACGACCCAGCGCCCGGGCCTGCCGATGCCCGCGTCCTGTCGCTGTTGTCGCCGCGACACCGCCGCCTGACGCCTCCGCCGTCCGGTCGGCCCGTCCGCGCCGCTGCCCCGGGCGCGCACGCCGCGCCGCCCGCCGCGCCCCCGCGACAGCCCCGCAGCACCCGGCCCCCACGGGCCCACCTCAGCAGCCCGCGCCGCCCCGCGCGGCCCGACGCCCGGGAACCCCCATGACCTCCGCCACCCGCCCTGCGCCCGCCGCGCCCGCGCCAGCCGCCGGCGCCCTCGACGGCACGGCCGACGCCCCCGCCGCGCGCCCGGTCGGGCTCCACGGCGTCGGCCGCACCTTCCCGACGCCCACCGGCCCGCGCACCGTGCTCGCCGGCGTCGACCTCGACATCGCCGCGGGCGAGGTCGTCGCCGTCATCGGCCCGTCCGGCTGCGGCAAGTCCACGCTGCTCCGCCAGGTCGCCGGCCTGGACGCACCCGACGCCGGGGAGATCCTGCTCGGCGGCTCCCCCGTCGCGCCGTACGACGCGCGCACCGCGGTGGCGTTCCAGGAGCCCCGGCTCCTCCCCTGGCGCACGCTCGCGCAGAACGTCGCGCTGGGCGTCCCCCGCGGCACGCCCCGGGCGCCGGCCCGCGCGCAGGTCGCCACGCTGCTCGACCTCGTGGGCCTCGCCGGCTCGGCGGACCTGCGGCCCCGGCAGGTGTCCGGCGGCATGGCGCAGCGCGCCTCGCTGGCCCGGGCGCTGGCCCGCCGCCCGGGCGTCCTGCTGCTCGACGAGCCGTTCGGCGCGCTCGACGCCCTCACCCGCCTCCGGATGCAGGACCTCCTGCTCGACGTGCACGCGGACCGGCCCACCACGGTCCTGCTGGTCACGCACGACGTCGAGGAGGCCCTGTACCTGGCCGACCGCGTCGTGCTGCTCGGCGCCCCGGACGCGACGGGGACCTCGGTGCGCTCCGTCATCGAGGTCCCCGGCGACCGGCCGCGGGACCGCGCGGACGCCCGCCTCGCGGAGCTGCGCGCCGAGCTGCTCGACGGCCTCGGCGTCCCGACCCACCACCACGTGCACGACCCCGACCTGCACCACTCCATCTGACCCACCGCCACCACAGGAGACGACATGACCGCACGCACGCGCGCACGCCGCCCCATCGCCCTGGGCGTCGCCGCCCTGGCCGCGACCCTCCTGCTCGGCGGCTGCGTCGCCGGCGAGGGCTCGGCGCAGGCGGACCCGGGCTCCGGGTCCGGCGACGACGCCACCGCCGGCGAGGGCTGGAGCGCCGACACGCTCACGCTCGACTTCGCGACCTACAACCCGCTCAGCCTCGTCATCAAGGACCAGGGCTGGATCGAGGACACCCTCGGCGACGACGTGACCGTCGAGTGGGTGCAGTCCGCCGGCTCGAACAAGGCCAACGAGGCGCTGCGCGCCGGGGCGGTCGACGTCGGCTCCACCGCGGGCTCGGCCGCGCTGCTGGCGCGGGCGAACGGCTCGCCGATCCGGACCATCGACATCTACTCCCAGCCCGAGTGGGCCGCCCTGGTGGTCCCGGAGGGCTCGGACATCACGGGCGTCGAGGACCTCGCGGGCCGGTCGGTGGCCGCGACCAAGGGCACCGATCCGTACTTCTTCCTGCTCCAGGCCCTCGAGGAGGCGGGCGTCGACCCGGCCGACGTCGAGGTGCAGAACCTGCAGCACGCGGACGGCAAGGCGGCGCTGGAGAACGGCTCCGTCGACGCCTGGTCCGGCCTGGACCCGCTGATGGCCGCGAGCGAGGCGGACGCCGGCTCGCAGCTGGTCTACCGGAACGTCGACTTCAACACGTTCGGGTTCCTCAACGCCACGCAGGACTTCCTCGACGCCAGCCCGGACCTCGCGCAGGTCGTCGTGGACGCCTACGAGAAGGCGCGTGCCTGGGCGCAGGAGAACCCGGACGAGGTCGTCGCGATCCTCGCCGAGGTCGCCGGGATCGACCCCGCGGTCGCGGAGAAGGTCATCACCGAGCGCACGACCCTGGACATCGACCCGGTGCCGGGCGAGGCGCAGCGCACCGTGCTCGAGGTGGTCGGCCCGATCTTCGTGGAGTCCGGCGACGTCGCGTCGCAGGAGCTGATCGACGCCGCGCTGGACGAGCTGTTCGAGCCGTCGTTCGCCGAGGGCGCCGACCCGGCGACGATCGCGGACCGATGACGCAGGTACTCGGGGCCACGGTGACGGGCTCGGCCGCGCCCGTCACCGACGCGCGCGGCCGGCTCCGGCCCGGCCTCAACCCGTTCAGCACGGGGCTGCCCGGCCGCGCGCACCGCGGCCCGCTCGCGCGCCGGCCCGTGCGGGTCGCCGTCGGGCTGGTCGTCCCGGTGATCCTGGTCGCCGTCTGGCAGTGGGTGACGACGACCGGCCTGGCCGCTCCGTACCAGCTGCCCAGCCCGGCCTCGGTGTGGACGGCCGCGGTCGACCTCGCGGAGCGCGGGCTGCTCGGCCCGTACGTCGCGATCTCCACCCAGCGGGTGCTGCTCGGCTTCCTGGTCGGCGCGGCGCTCGGCCTCGCGGTCGGGTCCCTCGTCGGGCTGTCGCGGGTCGCCGGGGCGCTGCTGGAGCCGGTCCTCGGGGCGGTCCGGGCGGTGCCGTCGCTGGCCTGGGTGCCGCTGCTCATCCTCTGGATGAAGATCGGCGAGGACTCCAAGATCACGCTCATCGCGATCGGCGCGTTCTTCCCCGTGTACACGACGGTGGTCGCGGCCCTGCGGCACGTGGACGCGCACCTGGTCGAGGCCGGGCGCGCGTACGGGCTGCGCGGGCCGCGGCTGCTGGCCGGCGTGCAGCTCCCGGCGGCGCTGCCGTCGGTGGTCGCCGGCCTGCGCCTCGCGATGGCCCAGTCCTGGCTGTTCCTGGTCGCCGCCGAGCTCATCGCGTCGTCGATGGGCCTGGGCTTCCTGCTCATGGACTCCGGCAACAACGGCCGCGTCGACCGGATGATCCTGGCGATCGTCCTGCTGGCGCTGCTGGGCAAGTCGACCGACGCGCTCATCGGCCTGGCCGAGAAGTCCCTGCTGAGGAGGTGGGCGTGACGACGTTCACGGCCCTGCAGACCGAGTCCCGCACGTACCCGCCGCCGGCCGCCCCGGCGGGTGGCTGGAACGTCGGCCCCACGGAGCACGCCCGCCTGCTGGCGCGGGCCGAGGCCGACCCGGTCGGGTTCTGGGAGGACGCCGCGCGCCGGCTGGAGTGGGCCGAGCCCTGGCACACGGCGCACACCTGGTCCCCGGCGGCGCCGGGCCCGGACGGCGCGCTCACCGTCCCCGAGGCGCAGTGGTTCGCCGGCGGCCGGCTGAACGCCGCGGTGAACTGCGTCGACCGGCACGTCGCGGCCGGCCGCGGCGACAAGGTCGCGATCCACGCCGAGGGCGAGCGCGGCGACCGCCGGTCGTACACGTACGCGGACCTGCAGCGCGAGGTCTCGCGGGCGGCGAACGCGCTCACCGACCTGGGCGTCGGGCCCGGCGACCGGGTGGTCGTCTACCTGCCGGTGATCGCGGAGACCGTGATCGTCACGCTCGCGATCGCCCGGATCGGCGCCGTGCACTCCCTGGTGTTCGGCGGGTTCTCCGCGGAGGCCGTGCGGTTCCGGGTGCAGGACACCGGCGCGAAGGTGCTGGTCACCAGCGACGGGCAGTTCCGCCGCGGGCGGGCCGTCGAGGTGAAGTCCGCCGCCGACGAGGCCGTCGCCGGTCTCGACCACGTCGAGCACGTGCTCGTCGTCCGGCGCACCGGGCAGGACGTCGCCTGGACCGAGGGCCGCGACGTCTGGTGGCACGACGTCGTCGACACCGCCCCCGACCAGCACGAGGCGCAGGCGTTCGACGCCGAGCACCCGCTCTTCATCATCTACACCTCCGGCACCACCGGCCGGCCCAAGGGCCTGGTGCACACCACCGGCGGCTACCTCACGCAGGCGTCCTGGACGCACTGGGCGATGTTCGACGCGAAGCCCGACGACGTGCACTGGTGCACCGCCGACCTGGCGTGGGTGACCGCGCACACCTACGAGATCTACGGCCCGCTGAGCAACGGCCTGACGCAGGTGATCTACGAGGGCACGCCGGACACCCCGCACCGCGAGCGCCACCTCGAGGTCATCGAGCGGTACGGCGTGACGGTCTACTACACGGCGCCGACGCTGATCCGGACGTTCATGACCTGGTTCCCCGACGGCCTGCCCGACGGCTACGACCTGTCGAGCATCCGGCTGCTCGGGACCGTCGGCGAGGCGATCAACCCCGAGGCCTGGGTGTGGTTCCGGACCCAGCTCGGTGCGGGCAGCGCGCCCGTGGTCGACACCTGGTGGCAGTCCGAGACCGGTGCCGCCGTGATCGCCCCGCTCCCCGGCGTCACGACCCTGAAGCCGGGCTCGGCCACCCGACCGCTCCCGGGGTTCTCGGCGCGGGTCGTGGACGACCACGGGGACGAGGTGCCGCGCGGCTCCGGCGGGTACCTCGTCATCGACCGGCCCTGGCCCGGGATGGCGCGCACGGTGTGGGGCGACCCGGCGCGGTACCGGGACTCGTACTGGCGACCGTTCGCGGAGCGCGGGTACTTCCTGGCCGGCGACGGCGCGTCCTGGGACGCCGACGGCGACGTCTGGCTGCTCGGCCGCGTCGACGACGTCGTGAACGTCGCCGGGCACCGGCTGTCCACCATCGAGATCGAGTCCGCGCTCGTCGCGCACCCCGCGGTCGGCGAGGCCGGCGTCGCGGGCGTCACCGACGCCGTCGGCGGCCAGGCGGTCGCGGCGTTCGTCGTCCCCGCGGTGGCCCCCGGCCCGGTCGAGGACGTCGACGCCTGGCTCGCGGCCGCCGCGGACCTGCGCGAGGTGCTGCGCACCCAGGTGGCCCGCGAGATCGGCCCGGTCGCCAAGCCGCGCCACGTGCTGGTCGTCCCCGAGGTCCCCAAGACCCGGTCCGGCAAGATCCTGCGCAGGCTGCTCGCCGAGCTGCACGACGGCCGCCCGCTCGGTGACCGCACGTCCCTGCAGAACCCCTGGGCGGTGGACCAGATCGCCGCCCTGCTGCCCCGCCCCGTCACCCGCCCCGCCACCCCGGCCGAGGAGGCCAGTACCCCATGAGCTCGCCAGTGCCCCGCACGTCGGACCACCGCTTCGGGTTCCGCACCCGGGCCCTGCACGCCGGGGCCATCCCCGACACCGCGACCGGCGCCCGCGCCGTGCCGATCTACCAGACCACGTCGTTCGTGTTCAGCGACACCGCGGACGCCGCGAACCTGTTCGCGCTGCAGAAGTACGGGAACATCTACTCCCGGCTCGGCAACCCGACGGTCGCGGCGTTCGAGGAGCGCATCGCCTCCCTGGAGGGCGGCATCGGTGCCGTCGCCACCGCGTCGGGCATGGCCGCCGAGTTCATCACCTTCGCCGCCCTCGTCGGCGCCGGGGACCACGTCGTCGCCTCCGCGCAGCTCTACGGCGGGACGGTGACGCAGCTCGACGTCACGCTGCGCCGGTTCGGCGTGGACACCACGTTCGTGGCCGGCACCGAACCCGCGGACTACGCCGCCGCGATCCGCCCGGAGACCAAGGTCGTCTACACCGAGGTCGTCGCGAACCCGTCCGGCGAGATCGCCGACCTGGCCGGCCTCGCGGAGGTCGCGCACGCCGCGGGCGTCCCGCTCGTCGTGGACGCCACGCTCTCGACGCCGTACCTGGTGCGGCCGATCGAGCACGGCGCGGACATCGTCATCCACTCCGCGACCAAGTTCCTCGGCGGGCACGGCACCACCCTGGGCGGCGTCGTCGTCGAGTCGGGGCGGTTCGACTGGGGCAACGGCAAGTTCCCGCAGATGACCGAGCCCGTGCCGTCGTACAACGGCGTGAAGTGGTGGGAGAACTTCGGCGAGTACGGGTTCCTCACCAAGCTCCGCTCCGAGCAGCTCCGGGACATCGGCCCGTCGCTGTCGGCGCAGTCCGCGTTCCAGCTGCTCCAGGGCGTCGAGACCCTGCCGCAGCGGCTCGACGCGCACCTCGCGAACGCGCGGGCGGTCGCCGAGTGGCTGCAGGCGGACCCGCGCGTCACCGCCGTGCACTGGGCCGGGCTGCCGTCGCACCCGCACCATGACCGGGCCGCCCGGTACCTGCCGCTGGGGCCGGGGTCGGTGTTCGCGTTCCGGCTCGCCGCGACCCCGGACCGCGAGGGGCGCGAGGTCGGGCGCCGGTTCATCGAGGAGCTCCAGCTCGCCAGCCACCTCGCGAACGTCGGCGACGCGCGGACCCTCGTCATCCACCCGGCGTCGACGACGCACCAGCAGCTGTCCGCCGAGCAGCTCGCCGCCGCCGGGGTGCCGGAGGACCTGGTGCGGATCAGCGTCGGGCTGGAGGACCCGGAGGACATCCTCTGGGACCTGGACCAGGCCCTGACGGCGGCCACGGCCCCGGCCCCCACCGGCACCCTTGACCGCACGGTGGACGGTCCGGACCGACACGCCGACGGCGTGTCCGCTCGAACCGTCCACTCTGCTGCGGCTGCCGCCGGAGCCGCCGACACCTGCGCCCTCCCGGAGGCCACGCGATGAGCACCCCCGCCCCCGCCCGCACCTGGCAGGGCCCGTCCGCGCCCGAGCGGCTCGCGCTGCTGCGCCGCACCCGGTCCATCGCGATCGTCGGCGCGTCGAACAACCCGTCCCGCGCGTCGTACTTCGTCACGACGTACCTGCTGTCCAGCTCCCCGTACGACCTGTACCTCGTGAACCCGCGGGAGTCCGAGATCCTCGGGCAGCCGGTGTACCCGTCGCTCGACGCGCTGCCCGTGGTGCCGGACCTGGTGGACGTGTTCCGGCGGCACGACGACCTGCCGACCGTCCTCGACGAGACGCTCGCGGTCGGGGCGAAGGCCCTGTGGCTGCAGCTCGGGTCCTGGCACGAGGACGTCGCGCGGCGCGGCGAGGCCGCCGGGCTCGACGTGGTGATGGACCGGTGCGTGAAGATCGAGCACGCGCGGTTCCACGGCGGCCTGCACCTCGCGGGCTTCGACACCGGGGTGATCAGCTCGCGGCGCGCGCTCTCCTGACGCCGCCCGCGCCGCCGGACCGGCCCCACCGGCCCCCCGCCCTCTCCCGCTGAGTGGAGGTTTCTGGCGCGACCCGCCGCGCGTGTCGGGCAGAAACCTCCACTCGGCGTGGCCGGGGTGGGCGCGGGCGGGCGGCGGGGGTCAGCGGACGCCCGGCGGTGTCAGCGGGCGCCGGCGACCAGGGCCGGGTCCGGGGCCGCCGTGAGCCGCCCCGTGGCCAGCGGGAGCAGCACCGAGTCGACCAGCCGCTCCGCGAACGCGGCGTCGACCGGCAGGTGGGCGACCGCCTTGCGGTAGTGGATCATCGCCGGCCCGACCGCCGCGAGCATGTCGAGGTCGGCGTCCGGGGAGGTCTCGCCGCGCTGCCGGGCGCGCTCGAGCACGGCCCGCATCAGCCGCACCCGCCCGGCCACGAACTGCTCGTGGAACACGGACGCGACCTCCTCGTTCTCGCGGATCGCGCTGAGCAGGCCGGACATGAGCTCGTCGTTCTTGAACCGGTGGGCCAGCGTGGCGAGCCCGAGCAGGTCCCCGCGCAGCGAGCCCTCGTCGGGCAGCTCGTCGATCGTCGGCTGCTTCACGCACAGCAGGCTGTCGACCGTGAGCTGGACCTTCGACGGCCAGCGGCGGTAGACGGTCGACTTCCCCGCGCCGGCACGCTCGGCGACGGCGTCCATCGTCATCGCGTCGTACCCGCGCTCGGTGAGCAGGTCGCGCGTGGCCTGCAGGATCGCGTCGTCCTTGGACTCGTCGCGGCGGCGGCCGGGCCGGCGCCGGGGCTCGCCGGAGGGCGCGTCGTCGTCGCGCGCTGCCATGCCGGCTCCTTCCCGTCGCGGCCATTCTGCCCGCCGCGCGTCCCGGAAACAAATCGAGACTCGGGGGTTTCGAAACTCGTCGGTCTTGGATTATCGTCGGATCTCCGACACCCCCACCGACGCCTCATGGAGCGCACCCATGTCCTCACCCACCGCCGCGCTCGCCGCGCCCCCCGGACGCCGCCGCTGGCTCGTCCTCGCCACGGTCGCCCTCGCGCAGCTGATGGTCGTGCTCGACGCGACCATCGTGAACATCGCCATGCCGTCCGCCCAGGCCGAGCTCGGCTTCAGCGACAACGACCGCCAGTGGATCGTCACCGCGTACGCCCTCGCGTTCGGCAGCCTGCTGCTGCTCGGCGGGCGGCTGTCCGACATGTTCGGCCGGCGGCGCATGTTCCTGCTCGGCCTCGTCGGGTTCGCCGTCGCCTCGGCGCTCGGCGGCGCGGCCGGCACCTTCGAGCTCCTGGTCGCCGCCCGCGCGCTCCAGGGCGTGTTCGGCGCCGTGCTGGCCCCGGCCGCCCTGTCCGTCCTCACGACGACGTTCACCGACCCGAAGGAGCGCGGCCGCGCGTTCGGGATCTTCGGCGCCATCGCCGGCATGGGCGGCGCCATCGGCCTGCTGCTCGGCGGATACCTCACCGAGAACTTCGACTGGCGCTGGAACCTCTACGTCAACGTCGTGATCGCCGCCGTCGCGCTCGTCGCCGGCATCGTGCTGCTGCCCCGCGGCGGCGGCGCGGCCGGGCACCGGCTCGACGTGCCCGGCGTGGTGCTCGGCTCCGGCGGCCTGTTCGCCCTGGTGCTCGGGTTCTCGCAGGCCGAGCCGCAGGGCTGGGACTCCCCGCTCACCTGGGTGCCGCTGGCCGCCAGCGTCGTGCTGCTCGTGGGCTTCGTGATCCGGCAGCGCACCGCCGCGAACGCGGTGCTGCCGCTCGAGGTCGTGCTCGACCGGGACCGCGGCGCGTCGTTCCTGTCGATCCTGGTCGCCGGGTCCGGCATGTTCGGCGTGTTCCTGTTCCTCACGTACTACCTGCAGTCCACGCTCGGGTTCACGCCCATGCAGACGGGCGTCGGGTTCCTGCCGATGGTGGTGTCGATCATCATCACGGCGCAGATCCAGTCGAACCTGCTCATCCCCCGGTTCGGGCCGAAGCTGCTCGTGCCGATCGGGATGCTGCTCGCGGCGTCCGGGATGCTCACGTTCACCACGCTCGAGGTCGACAGCCCGTACACCCGCGTCCTGCCGGGGCTGATCCTCATGGGCATCGGGATGGCGTCGATCATGCCCGCCTCGTTCCAGCTCGCGACCCTCGGCGTCCCGCCGCGGCTGGCCGGTGCGGCGTCCGCGCTGGTGTCCACCAGCCAGCAGGTCGGCGGCGCCATCGGCACGGCGCTGCTGAACACGCTGGCGGCCACGGCGGCGACCGCCTACGTGACGGCCCACGCCCCCGCGACGCCGGAGGTGCTGGCCGAGGCCGCGCTGCACAGCTTCGACACCGCGTACGCGTGGTCGGCGGGCATCTTCGCGGGCGGCGCGGTCCTGGCGGCTGTCCTGTTCCGCCGCGTGGCGGACCGCCGCACCCGCGCGGCCACGCCCTCCGCCACGCCCGCGGGCACGACCGCCCCGGCCCCCGCGCGCGTAGCGCACTGACCGCCGGCCGGCCCGCGCGAAGGGGCACGCTGCGCTCAGCCGGGCATCGCGCGGGGGACCCCGGCTGATCGCCTGGTGCCGCCTCGGGCCGCCGCCGCCGCGGGCCGCCCCGGCCGTCAGTCGTCCGGGAACCAGATCGCGCGGCGCAGGGCCACGCGGGTGCCGTCCGCCGACAGCGGGGTGCCCTCCGCGCGCAGGTGCTCCAGGGCGGCCCGGGCGTGGTGCGCGGGCGGCGAGCCGGCGGCGTTCACCACCCGCCACCACGGCACCCCGGACCCGCCGCGGGACATGACCTGGCCGACCTGGCGCGGTCCCCCGCGAGCCGGCAGCCCCTCGGCGACCAGGCGGTCGGCGACGACCTCGGCGATCGTGCCGTAGGTCATCGCCCGGCCCGGCGGGATGGTGTCGACCACGTCGAGCACGGCTTCGAGGTACGCCTCGTCCACGTCAGTCCTTCCGGACGAGGACGAGCGCGCGGTCGTCCCCCTCGCTCGCGCCGATCCGGGTGATGACGTCGTCGGCGCCGCCGCGGCGGGTGGCCAGCACGTCCTCGGCGGCGCCCCGCAGCCGGTCGATGCCGAGGTCGAGGTCGCCGCCGGGGGTCTCGACCAGCCCGTCGGTGTAGAGGAGCAGCGCGTCGCCGGGCTCGATCCGCCCGTGGACCTGCCCGTACGCGGCGCCCGCCACGATCCCGAGGGCCGGGCTGCCCACGGTCGACAGCAGCTCGACCACCCCGGACCCGGCGTGCAGGTGCACCGGCGGCAGGTGGCCGGCCGACGCCACGGTGTACTCGCCGGTCGCCAGGTGGACGGTGAGGTGCACCGCCGTGGCGAACCCCTCCTCCCAGTCCTGCCCGAGCAGGTACGCGTTGGCCGCCGGCAGGAACTCCTCGCTCGGCAGCTGACCGATCAGCCCGGCGAGCGCCCCGGAGAGCTGGAGCGACCGCACGCCGGCGTCCTGGCCCTTGCCGGACACGTCGACCAGCGCGATCTCCAGCACCCGTCCCTGGGCCCGGGTCGCCGTGACGACGAAGTCGCCGGAGAACGCCTCCCGGTGCGCGGACCGGAGCGCCGTCTGCACCCGCCAGCCGTCCGGCAGCGGCGGCACGACCCCGTGCGCGGCGAGCCGGTCGCGCAGGTCGACGATCATGAGGTCCCCCGGCGCACCCTGCAGGCCGAGGCGCTCCCGGTGCGCGGCGAAGGTCAGCAGGGCCGCGATGGCGATGCCCTGCAGCACGAACGTCCCCGGGGTGAATTCGCCCAGCCCGGCCAGCGGGATCACGACGACCTGCACGGCGATCGCGGCGCACAGCACCACCATGCCGCGCATGCGCAGCAGGAACGCGCCGAGCAGCTCGATGAGGATGAACGTGGACGGCGGCACCCACGGCCGGGTCAGCACGATGCCCGCGGACGCCACCAGCGTCAGGCCCACGAGCAGCGCGGTGAGCGCCTGCTGCGAACCGAGCCCGGACCGGTGCAGCAGCCCCCGGAGCCGCTCGAGGACGCTCGTCGCCCGGCGGCGCCGCGGGACCGCGGCGGGTCCGTCCGGGAGGCTCATGCGGCGAGGGTAACGAGCCGCGCGCGGGCGGGACAGACCCCGCGCCGGGTGGAGCCACCAGCGAAAACGGCGTGCCGCGCGGCGCCCCCTCCGGCCAGGATGGCCGCATGAGCCCCGCACCCGCCGGCTACCGGCTGACCGAGATCACCCCGGACCGCGTCGAGGAGTACCGCGGCGTCGACGCGATGGCGTTCGCCGAGCCCGCGCCGGACCCCGCCACCGAGGCCGCCGTGCCGTTCGCCGTGCCGGTCGAGCGCGCCGTCGCGATCGAGGCCGACGGCGGCGAGCTCGTCGCGGTGCACGGCTCGTACGCGTTCGCGCTGCCGGTCCCCGGCGACGCCGCCGTGCCGTGCGCGGGGCTGACCTGGGTGGGCGTCCGCCCCGACCACCGACGCCGCGGGCTGCTGTCCACGATGATCCGGGCCCACCTGGACCGCTCGATCGCCCGCGGCGAGATCGTGTCCGCGTTGTTCGCCGCGGAGCCCGGCATCTACGGCCGGTTCGGGTACGGCTCGGCGTCGGACGACCTCAAGCTCACGCTGCCCCGCGGCGCCGCCCTCCGCGAGGTGCCGGGTTCGGCCGACCTCACCGTCCGCTTCGCCTCGCTCGACCCCGCCCGGCACGAGAGCCTCGTCGAGCAGGTGTACGCGGCGGCGGCCCACGGCCGGCCCGGCTGGATCCGCCGCGGGTCCGACGCGCTGCGCCGGGTCGCGGTCGCCGATCCGCCCGCGTGGCGGCGCGGCGGCGAACCCGCGCGCCTCGTGACCGTGCACGACGCCGCCGGGGAGCCGCGCGCGTTCGCGATCGTGCGGCGCACGCAGAAGTGGGAGGACGGCGGCCCCGGGTACACCGTGGCGGTCCGGTTCTCGGCCGCCGTGGACGCCGCCGCCGCGCACCGGCTCTGGTCGTTCCTGGTGGACCTCGACCTCACGGCGTCCGTCACGACCGGGATGCTGGCGGTGGACGACCCCCTGCTGGCGCTGCTGGTGGACACCCGCCGCCCGGTGCCGAAGGTGACCGACAACCTGTGGGTGCGGCTGCTCGACGTGCCGGCCGCCCTGGCCGCGCGCCGGTACGCCGCCCCCGTCGACGTGACGCTCGGCGTCCGGGACGCGCTGCTGCCGGCGAACGCGGGCACCTGGCGGCTGGTGACCGGCGAGGCGGGCCCGGACGGCACGTACCCGGCCCGCGTCGAGCGCGCCGACGGCGCCCCTGACCTCGAGCTGGACGTGCGCGAGCTCGGCGCCGCCTATCTGGGCGGGCGCAGCCTCGCGGCCCTCGCGGCGGTCGGCCAGGTCACGGCCGCGCGGCCGGACGTGCTGCACCGCGCGGCGACGGCGTTCGGCTGGCCCGTCGCGCCGGTGTGCCCCTGGGTCTTCTGACGCGAGGTGTTCTGACGCGAGGTGTCCCGACGCGGGGTGTGCTGGCGCGCACCGGGGCGGGACCGAGCCGGTCCCGCCCCGCCGCCGTCAGGAGCGCGAGGCCTCGTACGCCGCGAGCTGGTCGATGCGGCGCTGGTGGCGGGGGTCCTGGCTGAACGGCTCCGCGACGAACGCGTCGACGAGCTCGATCGCCTCGTCCACCGAGTGCTGCCGGGCGCCGATGGCGACGACGTTCGCGTCGTTGTGCTGCCG
Organism: Cellulomonas hominis; assembly: GCF_014201095.1. NCBI lineage: Bacteria > Bacillati > Actinomycetota > Actinomycetes > Micrococcales > Cellulomonadaceae > Cellulomonas > Cellulomonas hominis. The sequence goes on from NZ_JACHDN010000001.1 coordinate 180,347, forward strand.
GGCGAGGGTGGCCGTGGCGGAGTTCCAGGCGAGGGCGGCCCGCACCCCGGTGACCTTGTTCGCGGCGATCTGCTCGCCGTTCCCGGAGCCGCCGATGACGACGCCGAGGCTGCCCGGGTCGGCGACGACGGCCTCGCCCGCGGCGAAGCACACCGCGGGGTAGTCGTCCTGGGGGTCGTACTCGGCGGCACCGTGGTCGATGACGTCGTGCGAGGCGGCGCGCAGGTGCTCGACGAGCGCGACCTTGAGCTCGTAGCCGGCGTGGTCGGCGGCGACATGGATACGCATGGGCCCATCCTGCCGCACGCCGCGGGCGCCCGGCGGACCGTCCGTCACGCGGCGCGCGCGACGTCGTGCCGGGTGCCGTCCACCAGACGGGCCGCGGCCAGGTCCCGCCGCGGCACCCGCGCCCGCGCCCGCCGCACCACCAGCGCGGCGGCCGCCAACCCGGCCACCCCCCACAGCAGCAGCCCGACGAGCGGCTGGATCCACGACCCCTCGAGCCCCAGCACCAGCACCCCCAGCGCCTCGGCGGCCTGCGGCAGCGGCAGCAACCCGCTGAGCTCCCGGAACACCGGCGGGGCGGTCTGCAGCGGGATCAGCACGCCGACGCACGCCACCTGCAGCGCGAGGAACGCCAGCGACACCACCAGCCCGGCCCGGCCCCAGAGCGCGACGAGCCCCTGGTTCACCGCCGCGAAGACCGCCGCCGCGGCCAGGGCGAACAGCGCCGCGCCGACCGGGTTGCGGGCGCCGACGCCGAGCAGCGGCACCGCCAGGACCAGCACCAGCGCCTGCACCGCCGCGACCGCCACCGCGGGCAGCCACGCGCGCACTGCGACGCGCAGCACCCCGGCGGGCTCGTAGGCCGCGCGCCGGGGCACGGCCGGCAGCACCAGGAACGCCGCGAGCGCCCCGAGCCAGATCGCGGCGGGCACCACGAGCGGCCCGGCGATCGCGTCCTGGTCGGCCAGCGGCACGGTGGTGTCCTCCGCGACGACCGGGGCGGACACCACGGACGCGAGGGTGTCCCGCTGGTCGTCGTCGTACGTCGGCACCTGCCCCGCGCCGGAGGTCAGCCCGCCCGCGAGCTCCCCGACCCCGCCGGCCAGGGACGCGGCGCCGTCGGCGGCGGACCGGGCGCCCCCGGCGACCTCGGCGGCACCGGCCGAGGTCTCCCCCGCCCCCTGCGCGAGCCCGCTCGCGCCGGTGGACAGCTCCGCCGCCCCGTCGGCGACCCCGGACGCCCCGGAGGCGAGCGTCGCCGCGCCGGCCGCGACCTGCCCGGCACCGACGGCGACCTGCCCGCTGCCCCCGGCGACGGCGTCGGCCGCCGCGGTGAGCTGGTCGAGGCCCGCCACGACGCCCCCGCCCGCGGCGGCGAGGCCGTCCGCCCGGGAGCCGATCCCGGACGCCAGGGACCGCAGCGCCCCGTCGGGCGCCGCCGCGGCCTGCAGCGCCGTGCACGCGCCGGCCGTCCCCGCGGCGCAGTCGGCCGCGAGGGTCGCGAGCGTGCCCGCGAGCGCGTCCAGCGCCGCGGCGTCCGCGCCGAGGGCGGCCGCAGCGGGCGGCAGGTCGTGCACCCGCTGGTCGATCGCGTCGAGGGCGGCGGCGAGGTCCGCGGCGCCCGCGTTCACCTCCCCCGCACCGGACGCGACCTGGTTCGTGGCCCCCGCGAGCGCCGTCGCCCCGGACGCCACCCGCGCCGCGCCGCCGGACAGCGCGCCCGCCCCGCCGGCGAGGCTGTCCGCACCGCGCGCCACCTCGGCGGTCCCGGAGGCCAGCGCGCCGGCGCCGCCCGCGAGCTGCCCGGTGCCGTCGGCCAGCGAGGTCGCGCCGGACGCTGCCTGCTGCGCCCCGTCGGCGGCCTGGTCCATCTGGTCGGCGATCTGGTTGAAGCCGAGGTAGACGTCGTCGAGGTAGGTGCTGGTGATCTGCTGCCCCATGGCGCCCGCGGCGGCGGTCGCGACCTGCTCCGCGAGCAGCGCGGCCACGGCGGACCGGGCGTCGTCGCCCTGCACCTGGACGGTCGCGGCCACGGGGTCGTCGGTCGAGGCGGACGACACGGCCGCGGAGAAGTCCTCGGGGATCGTGACGACCGCGGCGTACCCGCCGCTCGCCAGCCCGGTCGCGGCGTCGTCGGCGTCGGTGAGCTCCCAGGCGGACCCCACGTCGGTCCCCGCCGGCGGGTTGGTGAGGTTCGCGGCGAGCAGCCGGCCGGCGGCGACCGTCTGCGCGTCGGCGCCCTCGCCGGTCGTGACGATCTGGTCGGCGTTCACCACCGCCGCGGGGACCTCGTCGACCCGGTCGAGGCGGCCGTCGAGCGAGCCGAGCAGCGCCAGGCCGACCGCCAGCGGGAGCAGCAGCACCACGGCCAGGGTGATCCGGCCGCGGCCGCGGCGGGCGTGCGCGCTCATCGGGGGATCCCCTCGTCATCGGCCGGCGCGGCGCCGACGCGGCCGTCGGTGCCGGGCGGGGCGGGGCCCGGGGCGGGGGCGGCGGCCGGCACCGGCGTCCCGTCCGCGACGTGCGCCCCCCGCGCTCCCGGAGCCCCCGCGGGCACCAGGAGCAGCCGCCGCGCCCCGGGCACCGGCCCGGCGGCGAGCACGGTCGCCCCGCGCGCGGCGAGCAGCGCCAGCGCCCGCCCGGTCGCGCCGCCGTCGTCGGGCGCGGCGGCCACGACCAGCACGGGGGGACGGCCCGCGGCGGCCCGCGCGACGTCCAGCACGGCCCGTTCCCCGGGGGTCAGCGCCCCGAGCGGCGTCCCGGCCCCGAACGGCGGTGCGGTCGACCCGACGTCGGCCCCCGGGTCCCCGGCCAGCAGCCACCCGGCCACGGCCAGCACCCGGCGCGTCCGGGCGTCCTGCCGCCGTCCGGGCTCCCCGGACGCCACGTGCTCCCCCACCGTCCCCGGGCCGCCGGCGCCCGGCAGCACCAGCGCCACCCGCGCGGCCACCGCCGCGCCCTGCGCCGGCAGCGGGTGGTCCAGCACCGCGAGGTGCCCGGCGACGGGCCCGCCGCGCCCGGCCGCCGCGAGCAGGAACGCGTCCACGAGGCGTGGGTCCGCCGACGCCACGTGCAGCGCCTCCCCCGGCCGGAGCACGAGGTCGACCGGCCGGGACGCCGGCTCGCGCGGCGCGTCGGGCGTCGCGAGCACCGCGCCGTCCGCGCGCACCGGGGCCGGGCCGTGCTCGGCGACCCACGCCTCGTGCGCGAGCTGCTCCGCGAGCGCGGCACCCTCGACGTCGAGCGACGGCAGGTGCCGGTCCAGCCAGCGCGGCATCGACCAGGCGCGGTGGCCGAGGAGGGTCAGCACGGCCGGCACCAGCGTCATCCGCACGGCGAACGCGTCCACCGCCACGCCCACCGCGAGCCCGAACGCGATCGGCTGCACGATGTCGCTGCCGCTCGGCACGAACGCCGCGAAGACGCTGATCATGATGATCGCGGCGGCCGACACCACGCGGGCGCTGGCCGTGAACCCCGTGACGACGGCCCGGCGCGGCTCGCGGTGCGCGGCGTACTCCTCGTGCATCCGGGACACGAGGAACACCTCGTAGTCCATCGCCAGCCCGAACAGCACGCCCATGACGATGATCGGCATGAACGAGATGACCGGCCCGACCAGCGCCACGCCGATGAGGTCCGCGCCCCAGCCCCACTCGAACACCGCGGCCGTCGCGCCGAACGCCGCCGCGACCGACAGCAGGTAGCCGAGCGTCGCCTTGACCGGGACCGCCACGGACCGGAACACGATCAGCAGCAGCACGAGCGACAGCCCGACGACGACCACCCCGAACGGCACCAGCGCCGCGCCCAGCCGCTGCGACACGTCCACGCTGACGGCGGTCTGCCCGGTGACCAGGAGGTCGCGCACGCCCGGGTACGGGGCGACCAGGTCGTCCGCGTCGGCGCGGATCTCCTTGACCAGGGCCTGCGTGCTGGGGTCGGCCTGGCCGCCCTCCGGGATCACCTGGAACAGCGCGGTGTCGGCGGACGGGTTCGGCGTCGCGACCGGCACGGCCACCACGCCGTCCAGCGCCGCGAGGTCGCCGGCCAGGCCCTCGACGGCGCCCTTCGGGTCGGTGCTCGCGATGATGTCGGCCGTCACCAGCAGCGGCGCGTTGTAGCCGGGCCCGAACCCCTCGGCGACGAGGTCGTACGTCGTGCGCTGCGGCGAGCCGTCGGGGGCGCTCCCGTTGTCCGGCAGCGTGAGGCGCAGGTCGGACGCGGGGATCGCGAGCACCCCGACGCCGAGCACCACGAGCACGACCGTCAGCAGCGGCACCCGGGTCACCACGTGCACCCACCGCGAGCCCATGGTGCCGCCGCTCGCGGGGTCGGCCAGCTCTCTCCGCGCCGCCCGGGACGTCGGCCGCGGGCGCAGGCGCTCGCCCGCGAGCCCCATGAGCGCGGGCAGCACCGTGACCGCGACCAGCACCGCGATCGCCACCGCGCACGCCGCCGCGATCCCCATCACCGACAGGAACGGGATCCCCACGACGGACAGCCCGATCAGCGCGATGATGACCGTCGTCCCGGCGAACACCACCGCCGTCCCGGCCGTCGCGACTGCGCGGGCGGCCGACTCCTCGACCGCCATGCCGTGCGCGAGCTGGTGCCGGTGCCGGGTGAGGATGAACAGCGCGTAGTCGATGCCGACCGCCAGCCCGATCATCAGCGCCAGCGTCGGCGTCGTGCTGCTGATCGTCGCCGCCGCGGAGACCGCGAGGATGCCCGCGAGCGCCACCGCGACCCCGAGCAGCGCGGTGAGCAGCGGCATCCCGGCGGCGAGCAGCGACCCGAACGTGACCGCCAGCACGAGCACCGCGACCCCGACGCCCAGCAGCTCGGTCACGCCGATCTCCACGCCGGTGACGGTGTAGACCTGCCCGCCGAGGTCGACGGTGAGCGGCGCGGAGGGGTCGACCACGGCGGCGGCCTCGAGCTCGTCGCCCAGGCCGTCCGGCAGGTCCGTCAGCACCTCGTCGAGCTGCACGTTCGACTGCGCGTAGCGCCGGTCGTCCGAGACCGCGCTCGGCGGCGCCCCGTCGGCGAACGGGTCGGAGACCTGCAGCACGTGCTCGACCTGGCCGACGGCGGCGACGACCTGCTCGACCGCGGCCCGCGCGTCGGGGTCGTCCAGCGTCGCGCCGTCGTCCGCGACGAACACGATCTGCGCGGTCGCGCCCGCCGCCTGCGGGAACCGCTGGTCCAGCGCGTCCAGCCCCTCCTGGGACTCCGTGCCCGGGATGGCGAACGAGTTCTGCAGCGTGCCGCCGCCCAGCACAGCGGCCCCGCCGACCAGCACGAGCAGCAGCAGCCAGGCCGCCAGCGTGGTGGCACGCCGCTGGTAGGCGGCGCGTCCGATCCGGTACAGCAAGGACGACATGGGCCTGCTCCTGCCCCAGCGGCGTCCGTCCTGGATACCAGCGGCCCCGGCCTAGGACAATGGTCCCGGGTCCGGCCTACCCGCCCCGGGGAAGGCGCCTGTGGACGACGCCCGCGCCGCACGGGTCCGGCGGCCTAGGCTGACCCCCGGTGCGCGTCCGTGCGCCCGCGCGACAGAAGGGACCCCTCCCCACCATGACCCGCAGCGGCATCGACCTCACGGCCCTCGACCCCGCCGTCCGCCCGCAGGACGACCTGTACGCGCACGTCAACGGCCGCTGGGTCGCGGAGCACGAGATCCCCGCCGACCGCGCCATGGACGGCTCCTTCCGCGCCCTGCACGACCAGGCCGAGGAGCAGGTCCGGGACATCATCACCGAGGCCGGCGCGGCCGCGGACGCCACCGGCGTGCAGGCGCAGATCGGCGCGCTGTACGCGAGCTTCATGGACACCGACGCCGTCGAGGCCGCCGGCGTCGAGCCGCTGCGCCCCGACCTCGAGGCGATCGAGGCGGCGACCACCCGGGAGCAGCTCACCGACGTGCTGGGCGCGCTGCAGCGCACCGGCGCCGCCGGGGGCGCGGGCTTCTGGGTGGACAACGACGCCAAGGACCCGGAGCGGTACGTCGTCTACCTGTACCAGTCCGGCCTCGGCCTGCCCGACGAGTCGTACTACCGCGACGAGCAGTACGCGGCGGTCCTCGCGGCGTACCGCCCGCACGTGGCCCGGATGCTGCGCCTCGGCGGCTGGGCCGCGGACGAGGCCGCCGCGGACGACGCCGCCGGCCGGGTCGTCGCGCTCGAGTCGAAGATCGCCGCCGGGCACTGGGACGTGGTGAAGGACCGCGACGCCGACCTCACCTACAACCCGACGACCCTGGCGGCGCTGGCCACCACCGCGCCCGGGCTCGACTGGGCGGCCTGGGCCCGCGCGCTCGGCGCCCCGGAGGGGTCGCTCGACGAGCTCGTCGTCCGGGAGCCGTCGTTCGCCACCGCGTTCGCCGGGCTCTGGGCGTCCGAGCCGGTCGCGGACTGGCAGGCCTGGCTGGCGTACCACGCGATCACCTCGCGGGCGCCGTACCTGTCGTCCGAGCTGGTCGAGGCGAACTTCGACTTCCACGGCCGCACCCTGACCGGCGCCCAGGAGCTCCGGGACCGGTGGAAGCGCGGGGTCTCGCTGGTGCAGGGCGTGCTCGGCGAGGCCGTCGGCGAGGTCTACGTCGCCCGGCACTTCCCGCCGGCGCACAAGGAGCGGATGGAGCAGCTCGTCGGGCACCTCGTCGAGGCGTACCGCGAGTCGATCACCGGCCTGGACTGGATGGGCGAGGAGACCAAGGCCAAGGCCCTCGCGAAGCTCGACGCCTTCACGCCGAAGATCGGGTACCCCGTGAAGTGGCGCGACTACTCCGGCCTCGAGGTCCGCGCGGACGACCTCGTCGGCAACGTGCGCCGCGCCGCCGCGTTCGAGCAGGACTACGAGCTCGGCAAGATCGGCAAGCCGATCGACCGCGACGAGTGGTTCATGACGCCGCAGACCGTGAACGCCTACTACAACCCCGGCATGAACGAGATCGTGTTCCCCGCGGCGATCCTGCAGCCGCCGTTCTTCGACGCCGACGCGGACGACGCCGTGAACTACGGCGGCATCGGCGCGGTCATCGGGCACGAGATCGGGCACGGCTTCGACGACCAGGGCTCCAAGTACGACGGCCAGGGCCGCCTCGAGGACTGGTGGACCGAGTCCGACCGCGCGGAGTTCGAGAAGCGGACCTCCGCGCTGATCGCGCAGTACGACGGCTTCTCCCCCGCGCAGCTGAACGGGTCGCACCACGTCAACGGCGCGCTCACCATCGGCGAGAACATCGGCGACCTCGGCGGGCTGTCCATCGCGCTCAAGGCGTACCGGATCGCCCTGGGCACCTCCCTCGACGAGGCGCCGGTGGTCGACGGGCTGACCGCCGTGCAGCGCGTGCTGCTCGGCTGGGCGCAGGTGTGGCGCGCGAAGGGCCGCGACGAGGAGGTCATCCGCAGGCTCGCGGTGGACCCGCACTCCCCGGACGAGGTGCGCTGCAACGCCGTCGTGCGGAACGTGGACGAGTACTACCAGGCGTTCGACGTGCAGCCCGGGGACGGGCTGTACCTGGCGCCCGAGGAGCGGGTGCGGATCTGGTGACGACCGGTACGACCGCGGCCGGCACCCCGGCCGCCGACCCCGGCGCGCCCGCTCCCGCCCCCGCGGCGCCGGTCGACCGCCGGCGCGTCCTGCAGGCCATGGGGCTCATCGCCGTCGGCTCCCTCGGCATCCAGACGTCCTCCGCCCTGTCGGCCAGCCTGTTCGACTCCCTGGGGTCCGCCCCGGTGAGCTCGCTCCGGCTGGTGATCGCGGCGCTGGTGCTGCTCGCGGTGCTCCGGCCGCGGCTGCGCGGGCGCTCCCGCACCGCGTGGGTCGGCGTCGTCGTCTACGGCGTCGCGATGGCCGCGATGAACCTCTCGCTCTACGCGGCGATCGAGCGCATCCCGCTCGGCGTCGCGGTGACGCTGGAGTTCCTCGGCCCGTGCGCCGTCGCGCTGCTCGCGTCCCGGCGGGTCAAGGAGGGGCTGTGCGCGGTCGCGGCCCTGGTCGGCGTCGGGCTGATCTCCGGCCCGGGCGGGTACTTCGACCTCGCGGGGTACGCGTTCGCGCTGTCCGCCGCGGTGTTCTTCGCGCTGTACACCGTGTTCGCGGACAAGGTCGGCAAGGCCGACGAGGGGCTGTCCGGCCTCGCGCTGTCCGTGTGCGTCGCCGCCGTCGTCGCCCTGCCGTTCGGCGTCGGGCACGTCGGCGAGGTGCAGCCCGGGCAGTGGGGCGTGCTCGCGGTGTCGGCGGTCATCGGCGTGGTGATCCCGTACTCGGTGGACACCCTCGCCGGGCGGCTGACCTCGGCGCGCGTGGTCGGCACGCTGTTCAGCATCGACCCGGCGATGGGTGCGCTGGTCGCGCTCGTGGTGCTCGGGCAGAGCATCGGCGCCCCGGCCGTCGCGGGCATCGTGGTGGTGTCGGTGGCCGGGGCGCTGCTGGTCGCGATCTCGGGCCCCCGCCCGGCCGACCCGGCGGTCCCGGCGGTCCCGCCCGCCTGACCCCGGCGCGCCGCAGCGGGCCGGGGCGCGCGCCCCGCGCCGAGTGGAGGGTTTCGCCGGACACACCCGGCGTGTCGCGCCAGAACGCTCCACTCGCGGGACCAGGCCCGACCTCACTCCGCCGACCCAGGGCCGGCCCGCCCCACCCGCGCCTGGCCGGGACCGGTCGACCCGGGTCAGGGCAGGGTGGCCAGCTCCGCGGTCGCGACGCGGAAGCCCACGCCCGTCTCGTCCACCACGCAGGACATGCCGTTCGTCGCCGACGAGCACGTGTACGGCCCGACCGTCTGGTTGAGGCCGTAGTCCAGGACCGGCACGTCGGCCGACGCGACCGCGGGCCCGGGGCCGTCCACGCACGGGGTCGTGACGCCGTCGGACGTGTTGAGCACGACGACGTGCCCGGTGGTCCCCGTGCAGCCCTCGACGGCCGGCGGGGTGAACGTGATGTGCGCGATCGAGCAGGTCACCCCGTCGGGCGACATCGTGCAGGAGATGTTCCCGGTCGGGGACGCGAAGGACTGCGCGGTGTCGGACGTGGCCCCGCCCCCGGACCCCGCGGTCGCCGCCCCGCCCGCGGGCGCCGAGGTCGACGCGGCCGGCTCCGGTCCGCCGTCGCCGGACCCGCCGCCGAGCACGACGACCGCCGCGACCAGCAGCCCGACCAGCAGCAGGACGTCCACGGCGATGAAGATCTTCACGCCGCGGCTCAGGTTCGCCAGCGATGCCATGGTGTGCCTCCGGTCGGCTCAGTCGAAGACGGGGCCCTTGGTGCGGGTGCGCTTCAGCTCGTAGAACCCGGGCACGCCGGTGACGAGCACGAAGCCGTCCCAGAGCCGGCCGGCGTCCTCGCCCTTCGGCGCGGGCGTCATGACCGGGCCGAAGAACGCGGCGCCGTTGACCGCGACGACCGGGGTGCCGACCTCGTCGCCGACCAGGGCGATGGCCTCGGCGTGCGACGCCCGGAGCTGCTCGTCGAACTCGTCGGTGTCGGCGTAGGCGGCGAGGGAGGCGGGCAGGCCGGCCTCGTCCAGGGACTCGCGGATGATCGCGGCGGTGTCCTTCCGGCCGCCCGGGTGCCGGCGGGTGCCCATGGCGTCGTACAGCGGCTTGAGGTGCTCCGCGCCGTACAGCTCCTGCGCGGCGGTCAGCACGCGGACGGCGGCCCAGGAGTCGTCCATGAGCTCGCGGTACTCCTCAGGCAGGTCCCGCCCCTCGTTGAGCACCGACAGGCTCATCACGTGCCAGCGGACGTCGACCTCGCGCACCTGCTGCACCTCGACCATCCACCGCGAGGTCATCCACGCCCACGGGCAGGCGGGGTCGAACCAGAAGTCCGCGGTGTCACGGGCGGGGCGCGGCTGGGTGTCGGTCACGGAGGTGCTCCTCACGAGCGGTCGGTGCGGGTCGTGCCTGGCGGCGTGCGCGTGCGACCGCCCCTGCCCGGACGACCGCCGCCCGCCATCATGCCCCGACACCCCCGGCCCCTGTCACGCCGGGTCCCCCCGCCCGCCCCCGGCGCACACCTGCCGCCGGTTGGTGGAATGATGCGGCGACGGCCGCTGACCCAACCCCACGAGGAGACCTGCGCGTGCCCGCTGAGAACCTGACCCGTGACGAGGCCCGCACCCGGGCCGCCCTGGTGGACGTCCAGTCGTACGACGTGACGCTCGACCTGACCACGGGGCCGGCGACCTTCGGGTCGACCACGACCGTGCGCTTCACCAGCCGCGAGGCCGGGGCGAGCACGTTCCTGGACCTGATCGCCCCGTCCGTGCACCGCGTCGTGCTGAACGGCGTCGAGCTCGACCCGTCCGACGTGGTCGCCGACTCCCGCATCCGGCTGGACGGGCTGGCCGCCGAGAACGAGGTCGTCGTCGTCGCCGACTGCGCCTACATGAACACCGGCGAGGGCCTGCACCGGTTCGTCGACCCGGTCGACGACGAGGTGTACCTGTACTCGCAGTTCGAGGTCGCCGACTCCCGCCGCGTGTTCGCGGTGTTCGAGCAGCCCGACCTCAAGGCGACCTTCGCCTTCACGGTCACCGCCCCGGCGCACTGGGTCGTCGTGTCCAACTCCCCCGAGGCCGGCGCCCCGGTCCCGGTCGAGGGCGGCGCGAACCGCAACGGCGGCGCGGACCACGGCTCCGCGACGTGGACGTTCGAGCCCACCCCGCGGATCTCGTCCTACATCACCGCGGTCGTCGCGGGCCCGTACCACCACGAGCACGGCGAGCTCACGTCGAGCGACGGCCGCACGATCCCCCTCGGCGTGTACTGCCGCGGCTCGCTGGCCCAGCACCTCGACACCGACAACATCCTCGACATCACGCGCGCCGGCTTCGCGTTCTACGAGGAGCAGTTCGCGTTCCCGTACCCGTTCGCGAAGTACGACCAGCTGTTCGTCCCGGAGTTCAACGCGGGCGCGATGGAGAACGCCGGCGCGGTGACGTTCCTCGAGTCGTACGTGTTCCGGTCCAAGGTGCCGGAGGCCACGGTCGAGCGCCGCGCGGTGACGATCCTGCACGAGCTCGCGCACATGTGGTTCGGCGACCTCGTCACCATGCGCTGGTGGGACGACCTGTGGCTGAACGAGTCGTTCGCGGAGTTCGCGTCGACCCTGGCGACCGCCGAGGCGACCCGCTGGACCTCCGCCTGGACGACGTTCTCCTCGCTGGAGAAGGGCTGGGCGTACCGGCAGGACCAGCTGCCCTCCACGCACCCGATCGCCGCGGACATCCGCGACCTCGAGGACGTCGAGGTGAACTTCGACGGCATCACCTACGCCAAGGGCGCGAGCGTCCTCAAGCAGCTCGTCGCGTGGGTCGGCCAGGACCAGTTCTTCGCCGGCGTCCGGCAGTACTTCCAGAAGCACGCGTGGGGCAACACCGAGCTGCGCGACCTGCTGACCGAGCTCGAGGCCACCTCCGGCCGCGACCTGTCCGCGTGGTCCGCGCTGTGGCTCGAGCAGTCCGGGGTCACCCTGCTCCGCCCGGAGATCGCCTCCGAGATCGGCGCGGACGGCGTCGAGCGCATCACCGCGCTGGCCGTGCGCCAGGAGGTGCCCGAGACGCACCCCGTCCAGCGCCCGCACCGCCTGGTGGTGGGCGGCTACGACGTCGTCGACGGCCGCCTGGAGCGCGTGCAGCGCGTCGAGCTCGACGTGGACGGCGAGCGCACCGAGGTCCCCGCGCTGGTCGGCGAGAAGCGCCCCGACCTGCTGCTGCTCAACGACGACGACCTGGCGTACGCGAAGGTCCGGCTGGACGAGCGGTCGCTCGCGACGGCCATCGCGCACCTCGGCGGCTTCACGCAGTCGCTGCCCCGCACGCTCGTGTGGGCGGCGGTCTGGGACGCCACCCGCGACGGCGAGACCCCGGCGCGCGACTACGTCGACCTGCTGCTCGGCAACATCGCCCACGAGACCGACTCCTCCGTCGTCCTCGTCCTGCTGCGCCAGCTGCACACCGCGCTCGACCTGTACGTCGCCGCCGAGCACCGCACCGCGACCGAGGTGGCCGCGGCCGACCGGCTGTGGACCCTCGCGACCGACGCCCCCGGCGGCAGCGACACCCAGCTCCAGCTCGTCAAGGCCTTCGCGCTGCGCGCCTCGACCCCCGAGCAGCTCGACGCGGTCGCGGCGCTGCTGGACGGCGGCACCCGGCTGGACGGCCTGTCCATCGACACCGACCTGCGCTGGGAGCTGCTGACCTCGCTGGTCACCGGCGGCCGCGCCGGTGCGGCCGAGATCGACGCGCAGCTCGAGGCCGACCCGACCGCGACCGGCCAGCGCGCCGCCGCGGCCGCCCGCGCCGCGATCCCCACGGCCGACGCCAAGGCCGCCGCCTGGGCCGCCGTCGTGGAGTCCGACGCCCTGCCGAACGCGCTGCAGGCCGCGACGATCGGCGGCTTCGGCCGGGTGCACGACCGCGCGCTGCTGCGGCCGTACGTCGCGCCGTACTTCGAGGTCCTCGAGACGGTCTGGGCCGGCAAGACGAACGAGATGGCCCAGAACATCGTCACCGGCCTGTACCCGACGGAGCTCGCGGACGACGCCGAGGCGGACGTCGCCGGCGCCACGGACGCCTGGCTCGCGGCGCACCCCGACGCGGCCCCCGCGCTGCGCCGGCTGGTGGTGGAGGCCCGCGACGGCGTGCGCCGGACCCTCGCGGCCCAGGCCGCGGACCGGCACTACCACGAGGTCTGACGGCCCCGGACGCGCACCGACGACGCGCCCGGTCCCCGCGCGGGGCCGGGCGCGTCGTCGTGCCACCCGACGCCGCCGAGATCGGTCACTCCGGCCGAGATCGGTCGTCGCAGCGACCGATCTCGGCGCGGCCGGCCGATCTCGGCGGGCGGGCGCCGGGCGCGCGGCGGGTGCGTGAGCCGGCCGGGCGAGCGGGGCGAGCGCCCGGGGCGGGCGCCCGGGGCGGGCGCGCGGGGCGGTGCGCCGGGGGTCAGGCCGGCGGGAGCGACGCGAGCCAGCGGCGGGCCGCCCGCGGGCTCGGGAGCCGCACCACCGGCACCTCCCCCGACGCCGCGAGGCGCTGGTACCGCTCCCGGTACGCCGCGTGCTCCGTCCACGCCCACAGCACGATGTTCTGCTCGGGGTCGGTGCGCAGCAGCGACGTCAGCGACTCCCGGTTGCCGTGGTAGACCGGCCGCCGCAGCACCGCACGCGCGACCGTCCTGCGCAGCACCCGGGCCATCACCACGGGCCGCGGGTAGTCGAGCCACAGCACGGCGTCCGCGTCGTCGGCCAGCCCCTGCCGGGCGTCGTTCCAGTTGCCGTCGACCACCCACCCGTCGGGCGCGCCGTCGAGGAAGTCCCGCAGGATCCCGCGGGCGACGTCGGGGTCCTTCGTGACCCAGCCCGGGCCCCAGAACACCTCGTCCAGCTCCCGGTGCGGCACGCCGAGCCGGCACGCGAGCGCGCGGGCGAACGTCGTCTTCCCGGCGCCGGAGTTGCCGACGACGCGGACACGGCGCGGCGGCGCGACGGCAGGACGTGCGGGCACGGGCCGGTCTCAGCCCTCGGCGAGGACGGCGGCGAGCGAGCGCAGCCGGGCGGTGCGGAACAGGTCGTCGAGCAGCACCATCCGGCCCGCGCCGTCGGCGAGCGGCACCCGCCAGTTCGGGTACTCCCGGTCGGTGCCGGGCTGGTTCTGCGCCCGTCGCTCCCCCACGGCGTCCGCGAGCGACACCCCGACGAGCACGCTCGGCGTCCGCAGCACGTACCGGTGCAGCGCCTCGACGACCTCGCGCTCGGACGGGTCGTCCCCCACCAGCCCGCGTTCGCGCAGCGCGGCCAGCATCGCCTCCCGCTCGGCGCGCGCGGCGCGCCGCACCTGCTCGACCGGCTCGGTCAGCAGGCCCAGGCGCTCGCGCAGGGCGACGTGCTCCTCGGCGAGGTACCCGGCGGTCGGCGGCAGGTCGTGCGTCGTGACGGAGGACAGGGCGAGGCGGCGGTAGTCCTCGGGCGGCAGCGGCCGGCCCTCGCCGTCCTTCTCGAACCAGAGGATGGACGTGCCGAGCACACCCCGCTCGGACAGGTAGTCGCGGACCCAGGGTTCGACGTTGCCGAGATCCTCGCCGATGACGACGGCGCCGGCGCGGTGCGCCTCGAGCGCGAGGATGCCGATCATGGCGTCGTGGTCGTACCGGACGTACGTGGCGTCGGCCGGGCTGTTGCCCTGCGGGATCCACCACAGCCGGAACAGCCCGATGATGTGGTCGATCCGCACCGCGCCCGCGTGCCGGAGCACCGTGCGGAGCATGTCCCGGTAGGGCCGGTACGCGACGCGGGCCAGCTCCTCGGGGTGCCACGGCGGCTGCGACCAGTCCTGGCCCTGCTGGTTGTACATGTCCGGCGGGGCGCCCACGGACGCGCCGCGGGCGAGCACGCCACCGAGCGCCCAGACGTCCGCGCCGGACGGGTGCACGCCGACCGCGAGGTCGTGCATCACCCCGAGCGACATGCCGGCGCCGTGGGCCGTCCGCTGCACGGTCGCGAGCTGCTCGTCGGCGAGCCACTGCAGCCAGCAGAAGAACTCCACCCGGTCCGCGAGCTCCGTGCGGGCCCGCAGCGCGCCGGGGGCGGCCGGGTCGCGCAGGTCCGCCGGCCAGGGTCCGGGGCCGTGCTGCTCGACGAGCGCGCACCACAGGGCGAAGTCCTCGAGCCCCCGGCCCTCGCGGCGCCGGAAGTCCTCGAACGCCGACTGCCGGGCCGCGGACCGCGGCACCGCGAACACCACGTCGAGCGCGGCCTTCTTCGCGGCCCAGACGACGTCCCGGTCGATCGGGCCCTCGTCGGCGTCCAGGGCGAGCGCCTGCTCGGCGGACCACTCCACGAGCGCGCGGTCGGCGGACGACAGGTACGCGGTCTCGTCCACGTCCTCCACGCGGAGGTACAGCGGGTTCACGAACCGCCGGGTGGTCGGCAGGTAGGGCGACGGGGTGACGGGGGGCACCGGCTCCGCGGCGTGCAGCGGGTTGACCAGCAGGAACTGCGCGCCGGCCTCGTGCCCGGACAGCCAGGCCAGGTCCGCGAGGTCGCGCAGGTCGCCGGCGCCCCAGGACCGGCTGGACCGCACCGAGTAGAGCTGGACCATGAGCCCCCAGGCGCGCTTCTCGTCCAGCGCCGCGGGGAGCTCCAGCCGGTCGGGGGTCACCGCGAGCGGGGCCGCCGCGTCGCCGGACGGGCCCGTCGCGCGCAGCAGGTGCCAGCCGAGCGGCAGCCCGGGCGGGACGACGAACGTCGCGCGGCCGACCTCCCGGCCGTCGACGGTGCGGGGCTCGACGTAGACGTCCGCCTGCTCCAGGTCGACCCGCGCCGGCTCCGCCCCGGCGGCGCGCCGGCCGTGCCCCTCGGCGGCGTCGAGCTCGATCCACGCCTGCACCGGGTCGCCGTGCGTGACGTGCACCGGGACGTGCGCCTCCTGCGACTGCCGGAGCACCGTGACCGGCGGCAGCACGCGGCGCCACGGGGCGTCCTCGGCGTGCCGCAGCGCGACCTCGACCCGCTCGGGCGACGTGGCGTCGACGCCCAGCGCCCCGAGCACGGCGACCAGCGTCGTGGCGGGCACCCGGCGCATCCCGCCGTTGAACTCCTGGAACTCGGGGGCGACGCCGTGCGCCTGCGCGAGGCGCACCAAGGACTCCGACGGAGGCGGTGTGTCTTCGGCCACAGGCCGATCCTGCCAGAGCGGACCGCCCCGTGCCGGGTCGCCGCGCAGGCCGGGGCGTCGCCGGGCCGCGCCGTAGGGTGGCGCGCATGACCACGGACGCCACCGCCACCTCCGCCGCGCCCGGCGCCGCCGCCGGCTACCCCGCCGCCCGCCGGCTCGACCTGGTCGAGGACCTGCACGGCCGCGCCGTCGCCGACCCGTACCGCTGGCTCGAGGACGCGGCGTCGGAGGAGACCGAGGCGTGGTCGACGGCGCAGGACGACCTGTACGCCGCGTACCGCGCCCGGGTCACGGCCGGCGACCTGGCGGACGGCCCGCTGGCGACCGGCCCGCTGACCGCCCGGCTGGGCGCCCTGCTCGGCGCCGGGTTCGTCGGCCCGCCCGCGTGGCGCGGCGAGCGGCGGTTCTTCACCCGGCGCACCGGCGACCAGGAGCACGCCGTCGTCGTCGTGGCCGAGCCCGACCCGGACGCCCCCGGCGGCGAGCGCGAGCGGGTGCTGGTCGACCCGGTGGCGATCGACCCCGCGGGCACGACGACGCTGGACGCCTGGCAGCCCAGCAAGGAGGGCGAGCTGCTCGCCTACCAGGTGTCGCACGGCGGCACCGAGGAGAGCGTGCTGCACGTGCTCGACGTCGCGACCGGCGAGCCGGTGGACGGGCCCGTCGACCGCGCGCGGTACTCCCCCGTCGCCTGGGAGCCGGGCGGCCGGGCCTTCTTCTACGTCCGCCGGCTGGCGCCCGGCCTGCTGCCCGAGGACGAGCGGCAGTACCACCGCCGGGTGTGGCGGCACGTCGTGGGCACCGACGCCGCCGAGGACCTCGAGGTCTTCGGCGCCGGGCTCGACATGACGAACTACTACGGCGTCTCGGTGTCCCGGGACGGCCGCTGGCTGCTGGTCGACGCCTCCGCCGGCACCGCGCCGCGCACCGACGTGTGGATCGCCGACCTCGCCGCGACCGAGCCCGGCACGGTCCCGGCGTTCCGCGAGGTCGCCGTCGGGTACGACGCCGAGATCGGCGCGTGGGTCGGCCGCGACGGCCGGCTGTACCTGCACACCACGCTCGACGCGGACCGCGGCCGCCTGGCCGTCGCCGACCCCGAGGAGCCGGGCGTCCCGCACTGGCGCACGCTGCTGCCCGAGGACCCCGAGGCCGTGCTGGAGGACGTCGCCGTCGTGGACGGCGGCGGCGACGCCACGACCCCCCTGCGGCTGCTGGCGGCCTGGCGCCGGCACGCGGTCAGCGAGGTCACCGCGCACGACCCCGCGACCGGCGAGCGGCTGCCGGGCGAGGCCGGCACGGTCGCGCTGCCGGGGCTGGGCTCGGTCGGCGGCCTCGTCACCCGGCCCGACGGCGGCCCCGACGTGTGGTTCACCTACACCGACCACACCACGGTCACGCAGGTGCACCGGTACGACGCCGGCACCGGCGCGACGACGCTCTGGGCCGCACCGCCCGGGGCGGTCGCCGACCTGCCGGACGTGCGGGTGCAGCGCCTCGTCGCGACCAGCGACGACGGCACCGAGGTGCGGGCGTTCGTCGTGGCGCGGGCCGACGCGCTCGACGCCGACGGCCGCCCGATCGCCCCCGCGCCGACGATCCTCTACGGCTACGGCGGCTTCCAGATCTCCCTGGACCCGGCGTACTCCGCGACCACCCTCGCGTGGGTCGAGGCCGGCGGCGTCTACGTCGTCGCGAACCTGCGCGGCGGCGGCGAGGAGGGCGAGGCGTGGCACCGCGCCGGGCGCCGCGCGCACAAGCAGCACGTGTTCGACGACTTCCACGCCGTGGCCCGGCTGCTCGTGGACACCGGCTGGACCACGCCGGACCGGCTGGCGTGCTGGGGCGGGTCCAACGGCGGCCTGCTCGTCGGCGCCGCGCTGACCCAGCAGCCCGGGCTGTTCGCCGCCGTCGTCTGCTCCGCGCCGCTGCTCGACATGGTCCGGTACCAGCGGTTCGGCCTCGGGGTGACCTGGACCGACGAGTACGGCGACGCCGGCACCCCGCGCGAGCTCGACTGGCTGCTGTCGTACTCCCCGTACCACCGCGTGGTCGAGGGCACCCGGTACCCGTCGACGCTGTTCACGATCTTCGACGGCGACACCCGCGTCGACCCGCTGCACGCCCGCAAGCTCGCGGCGGCGCTCCAGGCGGCCACGTCGGCGCCCGTCGCCGACGCGCCGGTGCTGGTGCGGCGGGAGAAGGGCGTCGGGCACGGCGGGCGGGCGCTGTCGCGCACGGTCGCGCTGACGGTCGAGCAGCTCCAGTTCGTGGCGGACCGCACGGGGCTCGCGGGGCGCTGAGCGCGGAGGGTCCGGGCGCCGAGGTCGACGGTCTCGCGCGGCACGCCACGGCGACACGCCGGAGCGGGGCGCGGAGCCCTCGACCTCGGCGCACGACCGCCCCGCCGCGCCCGCCCCGCCCCGAGGGTGTGTGCGGGCCGTGTGCGGGGTGGGTGCGGGTCCCGGGGCGCGGGGGCCCGGGCGGCGGCGCGCGGACCGGTCCGGCGGCTAGCGTGGCCCGGTGATCTGGTCGTCCCTCCCCTCCGTGCTGCCCTTCGCCGACGAGCCCGCCCCCACCGAGCAGCTGACCGACGGCGCGAACGCGGTCGTCGACTGGCTGCTCGGCCCCGGCCTGCGCATCGCGCTCATCATCGTGATCGGCGGCGTCAGCCTGCTGCTGGTCCGGCGCCTCATCAAGGCCGTCACCGAGCACATCGCCGACGGCACCTCCCTGCTGCAGCGCGGCATCGTCCGCCCGCTCGGCGGTGCCGAGGTGGCCGCCGCCCTGCGCAAGGTCACCCCCGTGGCGAACGCCCGCCGCACCCAGCGCGCGCGCACGATCGGCTCGGTCCTGCGGTCCACCGCGGGCATCGTCATCGGGTCGATCGTGGTGCTGCTGATCCTCGACCAGCTCGGCGTGAACATCGCCCCGTTCATCGCGTCGGCCGGGATCGTCGGCGTCGCGTTCGGCTTCGGCGCCCAGAGCCTGGTGAAGGACTTCCTGTCCGGCCTCTTCATGCTGCTGGAGGACCAGTACGGCGTCGGCGACGTGGTGGACGCGGGGCCCGCGCAGGGCACCGTCGAGGCCGTCGGGCTGCGGGTGACGAAGATCCGCGACTCCGAGGGCACGCTCTGGTACGTCCCGAACGGCTCGATGCTCCGCGTCGGCAACAAGACCCAGGGCTGGGCGAACGCCGTCGTCGAGGTGAAGGTCGACTACTTCGCCGACCTCGACGAGGTGCGCGAGATCCTGGTCGCCGCCGCCGCGCGGCTCGCGGAGGACCCCGAGCTCGGCGAGGCCGTCGAGGGCTCCGCGAGCGTCACGACCGCGGAGGACCTGACGTTCGACGCCGTCACGGTGCGCGTCACCCAGCGGACCGCGCCGTCCCGGCAGTGGGCCGTGGCCCGGGCGCTGCGCGCGTCCGTCCGCGAGGCGCTGGAGGCCGCGGGCGTGCCGCTCGCCGGCCAGCGGGAGCTCCTGGACGCGCACCGCGAGCGTCTCGCGGGCGGCGCCGACGTCGAGCCGGCCCCCGAGGAGGACCGCTGACCCCGACCCGCCGGGCGCGGTGGACCCGCTGGACCCGCCCAGCGCGCCCAGCCCGCCCAGCGCGCCCAGCCCGCCCAGCCCGCTGAGTGGAGGGTTCTGCCCGACACGCCCGGCGTGTCGCGGCAGAACCCTCCACTCGGTGGGAGCCGAGGCGCGGTGATCCCCGCGCGGGCGGACCAGTGCGGGGTGGACCAGGGCAGGGCAGAGCAGGCCAGGCCGGCGCGGCCAGGCCGGCGCGGCGCGGCCCGGGCACGACGGAGCCCCGGGACCGTCGTCGGTCCCGGGGCTCCGTGGCCGCGTCAGCGCAGGGTGTCGAGCTCCGCAGCGAGGTTGTCCGCCTCGGGGCCCACGATGACCTGCACGATGCGGCCGGACCGCACGACGCCGAACGCGCCGGTCGCCTTCAGCGCCGCGTCGTCGACCTGCTGCGGGTCGGTCACCTCGACCCGCAGCCGCGTGATGCACGGCTCCAGGTCGACGACGTTGCCGCCGCCGCCCAGCGCCACCAGGATCTGCTCTGCCTTGCTCATCGAACCCCCGTCGTGTGCCGGATCTGCCGCCATCCCCCCGCGGGCCGCCGGGGGGCGGCCGCCTGCCGTCCACCCTAGTCCGCGCGGCGCGGGTCCGGCCGCCCGCGGTGCGACACTGGCGGCATGACCGCCCAGCCGCCACCCTCGCAGCACCCCGCGCCCGGGTCCGGACCGACGGCGCTGCCCCTGACCGCCGTCACGACCCCGGCCGAGCCGCGGGAGCGCGACGCGTTCTACGAGCAGGTCGGCGGCCACGACACGTTCGTCCGCCTGGTCGACCGGTTCTACGAGGGCGTCGCGGCCGACCCGGTGCTCGCCCCGATGTACCCGCCAGGAGACCTCGGCCCGGCCCGCCGGCGGCTGACGATGTTCCTCGAGCAGTACTGGGGCGGCCCGACCACCTACTCGGCCGAGCGGGGGCACCCCCGGCTGCGGATGCGGCACGCCCCGTTCCCCGTCGACACCGACGCCCGGGACCGGTGGCTCGCCCACATGCGGGACGCGGTCGACTCGCTCGGGCTGCCCCCGATGCACCACGCAGTGCTCTGGGACTACCTGGAGCGGGCGGCCCACTCACTCGTCAACACCGCCTCGCACCCGTGAGATCCTGACCGGCGTGACCGACGCAGCAGCCCCGGGCGCGACCGCCCCGACCACGGACCCGATCGCCGCCCTCCTGGACCTGCTGGACGTCGCGCCGGCCGGGACGGACGAGTTCACCGCCTCGAACCTCCCGAAGCCGGACGGCCGGGTGTTCGGCGGCCAGGTGATCGCCCAGGCGCTGGTCGCCGCCGGGCGCACGGTGCCCGAGGGCCGGCTGCCGCACTCGCTGCACGGGTACTTCCTGCGCGCCGGCGACACGACGCGGCCGATCGACCTGTCGGTGGAGCGGCTGCGCGACGGCCGGTCCTTCTCGGCCCGCCGCACGCACGCGGCGCAGGGCGACGGCCCGATCCTGTCGATGATCGCGTCCTTCCAGGAGCACCAGCCGGGCGTCGAGCTCGGCCAGCCGATGCCGGACGTGCCCGCGCCGGAGGACGTCGAGTCGGCGATGGACCGGATGGGCCACCTCGACCACCCGCTCGCCCGGTTCTGGACGCACGAGAGCGCGTTCGACGTCCGGCACGTCGGCGGCTCGCTGTACCTCGGCCCGGCGCCCGCGCCCGACGGCCGGCAGCGGGTGTGGATGCGCACCAAGGGCGCCCTGCCCGACGACGCGCTGCTGCACCGCGCGGTGCTGGCGTTCGCGTGCGACCAGATCATGCTCGAGCCGGTGCTGCGCCGCGCCGGCCTGTCCTGGCTGACCCCGGGGCTGTCGGTGGCGAGCCTGGACCACGCGATGTGGTGGCACCGGGACGTGCGGGTGGACGACTGGCTGCTGTTCGACCAGGACAGCCCCACCGCGCAGGGCGGCCGCGGCCTGGGCAGCACCCGGGTGTTCCGCCGCGACGGCGTGCTGGTCGCGACGATCGCGCAGGAGGGCATGGTCCGGGTCCCGGACTGACGCCCCTCCGCTGGCGGAACCCGCGGACCGGGGGCACCGTGTCTGCGTGGTGAGGCTGCGACGGGTCCGGATCGACTCCCCGGGGTGGACCCGGCGCCGTGCGGGGCGGGGGTTCGCCTACCTGGACGCGGACCTGGTCCGGATCAGCGACCCCGAGCACCTGGACCGGATCGTCGCGCTGGCCATCCCGCCGGCGTGGCAGGACGTGTGGATCAGCCCGTGGCCGAACGGGCACATCCAGGCGGCCGGCCTGGACGACGCCCGGCGGCGGCAGTACCTCTACCACGAGCAGTGGCGGCGGCGCCGCGACCGGCTGAAGCACGACCACGTGCTCGACGTCGCCCGCCGGCTGCCGTCCGCGCGCCGCTCGGTGCGCCGCGACCTGGCCCTGCCCGGGTTCCCCCGCGCGAAGGCGCTGGCGCTGTCGTTCCGGCTGCTCGACCTCGCGTACTTCCGGGCGGGCGGCGAGGGCTACGCGCAGCGGAACGGCTCGTACGGCCTGGCGACGCTGCGCCGGGAGCACGTGCAGGTGCTCACCGACGACGACGGCGCCGAGAACGCCGTGCGGTTCCGCTACCCCGCGAAGTCGGGTCAGGTGCGGGACGTCGTCGTCGAGGACGAGCAGGTCGCGGCACTGGTCGGCACGCTGATGCGGCGGCGCGGCGGCGGTCCGGAGCTGCTGGCGTGGCAGGACGACGACGGGTGGCACGACATCACGAGCGCCGAGGTGGGCGCCGACGTGAAGCTGCGGCTCGGCCCGGACGCGAGCCCGAAGGACTTCCGGACGTGGCACGCCACCGTGCTCGCCGCGCGCGGGCTGGCGGCCTCCGGGCCGGCGCCGGCGTCGGAGCGCGGGCGGCGGCGGGTCGTCGCGCAGGTCGTCAAGGACGTCTCGACCGAGCTGGGGAACACCCCCGCGGTGTGCCGCGCGTCCTACATCGACCCGCGGGTGGTCGAGCTCTGGGCGCAGGGCAGCACGATCCGGCCGACGCGGTCGCAGGCGGTCGCGGAGAAGGAGACGCTGGCACTGCTGGCGGGCTGACGGGCCCCGCGGGCCGGGCGGCCGGGCGTCCGGCGGCCCCGGGGCACGGGCGCCCGCGTCAGTGCGTCACGACCGCCAGCGCGAACCCGTCCCAGCCCTTCGACCCGACCGTCTGCAGCGCGGTCGCGTCCAGGCGCGGGTGCTCCGCGAGCGCCGCGAGCACCCGGCGCGAGCCCAGCACGCGCGGGTCGTCGGAGCCCGCGTCGGCCACGGCCCCGGCCCGGACCACGTTGTCGACCACGATCACCGTCCCCGGGTGGGACAGCGCGACGGCCTGCTCCAGGTACCGGGCGTTGCTCGGCTTGTCGGCGTCGATGAACACCAGGTCGAACGGCTCCGTGCCGGCGTCGGCCAGCGCCTGCGCGGACCGCTCGGCCGGCCCCTCGAGGACCTCGACCCGGTGCGCCACCCCGGCGCGCGCCAGGTTGTCCCGCGCGACCGCGGCGTGCGCCGGGTCGAGCTCGAGCGTGGTGACGTGCCCCTCCGGTCCGACGGCGCGCGCGAACCACAGCGCGCTGTACCCGGCGAGCGTGCCGAACTCCAGCACCCGGCGGGCCCGGGTCATCGTGCAGAGCAGCGCGAGCAGCTTGCCCTGGGTCGGCGCGACCTCGATCGCCGGGAGCCCGGCGGCCCTGCCGTGGTCGCGCGCCGCCGCGAGGCTCGGGTCCTCGTCGACCAGCGTCGCCACCAGGTACTCGTCGACCGCCGCCCAGTCCGGTCCGGTGCCCGTCGCGTCCGTCATGCGGCCGATCATCGCACCGGCGGGCGCAGGGGGCGCGAGGGCGCCGGGGCGCCGCGGCCGGGATGCGGCACCGCGGCGCCCGGCGGACACTGCGACCGTGCCCGACACCTCCCCCGTCGCCGACGACCTGCTGCCCGAGCCGGTGGCCCGCACCCTGCCCGGGCTGGTCCCCGGGCTCGGCCCCGACGGGCGGCCCCGTCCCGACGCCCCGCTCGTCGCGGTCACCGGCGTCACGGGCTACGTCGGCGGGCGGCTGGTCCCCGAGCTGCTCGCGGCGGGCTACCGGGTGCGGGCGATCGCCCGCCGCCCGGAGCGGCTGCGCGGCCGGCCCTGGTACGACGCGGTCGAGGTCGCGCAGGCCGACGCCGGCGACTCCGGGCAGATCCGCGACGCCCTGGACGGGGTGGCCGTCGCGTACTACCTCATCCACTCCCTCGGCAGCGGTCGGCGGTTCGAGCAGCGCGACCGGGCGACCGCGCTGACGTTCGGGCGTGCGGCGCGGGAGGCCGGCGTCGGGCGGATCGTCTACCTCGGAGGGCTCGCCCCGGACGTCGAGGAGCTGTCCCCGCACCTGGCGTCGCGGCGGGAGGTCGGGGACATCCTGCTCGCGTCCGGCGTCCCGACGACGGTGCTGCGCGCCGCGGTGATCCTCGGGTCCGGGTCCGCGTCGTTCGAGATGATGCGGTACCTCACCGAGCGGCTGCCCGCGATGACCGTGCCCCGCTGGGTCGACGACCGCATCCAGCCGATCGCCGTGCGGGACGTGCTGCGCTACCTGGTCGGCTCGGCCGCGATGCCGCCGGACGTCAGCCGGGCCTTCGACATCGGCGGCCCCGAGGTGCTCACGTACCGCGACATGATGCAGCGGTACGCCGCCGTCGCCGGGCTGCCGCGGCGGGTGATCGTCGGCGTCGGTGTGCTCACCCCGCGGCTGTCCAGCCTGTGGGTCGGGCTCGTGACGCCGGTCCCGTCGGGGCTCGCGCGGCCGCTCGTCGAGTCGCTGGTGCACGAGGTGGTGTGCGGCGAGCACGACGTCGCCGAGCACGTGCCCGACCCGCCCGGCGGGCTGATCGGCTTCGACCGGGCCGTGCGCCTCGCGCTCGCGCGGGTCCGGGAGGCCGACGTGACGACCCGGTGGTCGTCGGCGAGCCTGCCCGGCGTGCCCAGCGACCCGCTGCCCTCCGACCCCGACTGGGCCGGCGGCTCCCTCTACGTGGACGAGCGCCGGACCACCGTCGACGCCTCCCCCGCGGCGCTGTGGCGGGTCCTCGAGGCGGTCGGGGGTGAGCGCGGCTGGTACTCCTGGTCGCTCGCGTGGCGGGTGCGCGGGCTCGCGGACCGGCTGGTCGGTGGCCCGGGCCTGCGCCGCGGGCGGCGGGACCCGGGCCGGTTGGTCGTGGACGACGCCGTCGACTTCTGGCGCGTCGAGGAGGTCGACCCGGGGCGGCTGCTGCGGCTCCGGGCCGAGATGCGGGTGCCCGGGCTGGCGTGGCTGGAGCTGCGTGTCGAGCCCGACGACGACGGCGCCGACCCCGGCTCCGACCGGTGGACGAGCGCGCCGACCACGTTCGCGCAGCGTGCGGTGTTCCACCCGCACGGGCTGCTCGGGCAGCTCTACTGGTGGTCGGTGTACCCGTTCCACGGCGTGGTGTTCGGCGGGATGCAGCGGAACATCGCCCGCGCGGCCGAGACCGCGGAGCGCGCCCGCAGGGACCGCTGACCGGCGCCCGCCCGCCGCGCGCTGTCGCCCGTGCTTTGGATCCCCTGCGCCCGGGGGTCAGCGTCCGCGGCGGCGGAAGACCGGCGGGGACTCCACGTACGGCAGCCACGCGGCGCGCTCGACGTCCCCGATGCGGCGCGGCGACCCGCTCGCCGGGTCGACCAGGACCAGCGTGGTCACCGCCCGGGCGTACGGGCCGGCGGCGTCGGTCGCCGCGGGGTCGCCGTCGTGCACCTCGTAGCAGACGTCGATGCTCGCGCCGCCGAGGTGCCCGATCCACATGTCGACCACCACCGGCGTCCGCCGGTACCCGAGGGGCCGCAGGTACTCGACCTCCTGCCGGGCGACCAGCGTCGCGGTGGCCGCACCCGGGCCGGCGTCCAGCACGGCGGTGGGCCACGCGGGACGGTCGGGCGCGGTGGGCCCCGGCGCCGGCGCAGGGTGCGCCCAGAACGCCTCGATCCGCGCCTCCTCGAGCAGCCGGAGCAGCTCGACGTTGTTCACGTGCCCGTACGCGTCCATGTCGGACCACCGCAGCTGGACCGGCACCTGCAGCCTCATCCGTCCTCCGTCCGTCGCCGAGCCCCGACCGGGCTCCCCGAGCATCCTGCACCCGCGGCGACGGGACGCGGGCGTCGGCGGCCCGTCGCGTCCGTCTCACCGCCGCCGGTCGCCCGCGGCGCGGCGCGCCTGCTCGCGGCAGGTCGCGAGGTCGGCGAGCACCGCCTCCGCGGGTCCGGTGACCCGCTCACGGGCGACCGCCGCGACCGCCGCGTGCAGCCGGGCCCGGGCCCGCCGCGCGCGCCGCCGCGCCACGAGCCGCGCGACCAGCCCGGCGAGCAGCGCGAGCACGAGCCCGGCGAGCAGCCCGCCGCCGAGCAGCGCCGTCGGCACGGGGAACGGCCCCCACTCGGGCGTCCGCGGCTCCGGGAGCCGCAGGTAGGCGAGGACCGCGAGCACGCCGAGCCACAGCGCCCCTGCGACCGCCGCCCCGAGCAGCACGTACTGCACGAGCCCCAGCCCGCGGGCCCAGCCCGGGGCGCGCTCCGCGAGCAGCGGCGTCCCGGCGACCGCCCGGTCCAGGTCGTCGCCGAGGTCCGGCGCACCCACCGCCGAACGGACCGCGAGCGCCCACGCGTCCGGCGCGCCCGCGGTCGTCGCGTCCACCGACCGCCGGACCGCCGTCGCCGCGGCCGCCCGGGTGGCCGGCCCGGGGACGGGCAGGGACGTGCGCTCGACCGCCGCGCGCGCCTCGCCGTCCAGGTGCAGGCGGCGCAGCGGATCGGGGCGCAGACGCTGGAGCCAGCGGACCGGGGGCCAGCCGGCGGAGGCGGTCGCTCGGCGGACGGACGCCCGGCGCACGGCGTCCACGACGAGCGGGACCCCGGCGGCGTCCGCGAGGGCCGCGGTGAGCGCACCGTCGTCGGCGGGCCGCCCGCGTCGGCGCGGCGCACCCTCCCCGCACGCCTCCAGCACCCGGCGCGCCGCGACCTCGACGTCCGCGGTCAGCCGGCGGTTCGCCGCCTCCCGGCGGGCCGCCGCGGCGTCGAGCAGCGCGCGCAGGTCCGGCAGCCCGTCGCCCGTGCGCGCCGACACGGCCAGCGCCCGCACCGGCCCGAGCCCGTCCTCGGCGGCCAGCCGGCGCAGGTCGCCGAGCACCGCATCCGTCTCCGCCCGGTCCAGCCGGTCGGCCTGGTTGAGTACGAGGACCAGCACGTCGGCGTGCCGGGCCAGCGGCCGCAGGTACCGCTCGTGCAGCGCGGCGTCGGCGTACTTCTGCGGGTCGACCACCCAGACCAGCAGGTCCACGCGGGCGATGAGGTGCTCCGCGCGGACCCGGTGCTCCCGCACGACCGAGTCGTGGTCGGGCAGGTCGAGCAGCACCAGGCCGCCGCGACCCGGCTCGTCGGGCAGCGCGTGCCGCTGCCGGACCCCGAGCCAGTCCAGCAGCGGCTCCGCCCCGGCGCCCCGCACCACGGCCAGCGCCTCACCGGTGGTCGGCCGCTGCACGCCCGCGCGCGCGACCTCCCGGCCGACCAGGGCGTTGAGCAGCGACGACTTCCCGGATCCGGTCGCGCCGGCCAGGGCGACGACGGTGTGCTCCGCCGAGAGCGCCACCCGCTCGCCGGCCCGCGCGACGACGGCGCGCCCGTCCGCCACGACGTCGGCCGGCAGGCGGCCCTCCCCCGCGTCGAGCGCCGCGGCGAGGGCGGCGACGCGGTCCGCGAGCGCGGTCATCCGGCGTCCGCCCCGCCGAGCAGCCGGCGCCAGAACCCCGGGCGCCGCGGTGCCGGGGGCGCGTCCTCCGGCGGCGGGGCGGCGTCGGCGCCCCGCAGGCGGTGCGGTGCGGCCGCGGGGCGGTCGTCCTGCGACCCGGTCCCGCGCGCCGCCCGCTCCGTCCCCGAGGCGGCGCGCGCGGCGTCCGTCACGGCCCGCAGCGCGTCGCCCGCCGTCAGGCCGAGCGCGTCGAGCTGCGCCGTGTACCGGTCGGCCTCGCCCGCGAGCACCGCGCGGACGCGCTCGTCCAGCCGTTCGCGCGCCGTCGCCGTCAGCCGGCGCACCGCGTCGTCGCCGAACACCGCCTCCAGCAGCTTCTGCGCCACGACGGCAGTGCCGCCGGCGATGCCCACCTCGATGCCGGTCAGCCCGCCCGTCGAGGCGAACGCCAGGACCATGAGGCTCACCCCGAGCGCGTTCACGCCGAACGACAGCGCCCGCGCCGTCCCGCGCCGCTCCGCGCCCTGCTCGCGCACCAGCTCGAGCACGTCCGCCTGCCAGGCCCGCACCTGCCCGTCGACCTCGGCCCGCAGCGCGGCGGACGCCCGGGACAGGTCGAGGTCCGGCAGCAGCCCCGCGCCCGCGGGGTCCCCGCGCCACGCCGCGTGCGTGCGCTCCGCCGCCCCGTCCGCGGCGTCGAGCACCACGGCCGCGAGCCCGTGCGCGATCGCCTGCTCGACCGGCGGCACCGGCGCGGGACGGCCGCGCAGGAACCCGGTGACGGCGTCCCGCACCCGCCCGACGCGCCGCTCGACCGCGCGCACCAGGTCGCCCGTCCCGACGAACTCCTGCCACCTCGCCAGCACCTCGCCGCGCAGCAGGGCGCCGTCCGAGGTCGCGGCGGCCACCTGCGCCCGCGCGTCCCCGTAGGCCCGGTCGACGGCGGCCCGCAGCCGGGCGCCCGCCGCGACCTGCTCGTCCGCCGCGTCCGCGAGGCGCGCCGCCCGCCGGACCAGGTCGTCCACCGCGCCGTCCCTGGTCAGCACCGCGACCGACCGGCGCGCCGCCGCGTCCCCACCCAGGTCCGACAGCCACGCCGCCACCGGCCCGACCGCCGCCTCGGGCAGCATCCCGCCGTCGTCCAGCCCCTCCGGCACGGCGAACAGCGGCGCGTCCACGAGCCCGTCCGAGTCGAGCATCCGGCGCAGGTCCGCGACCGCCGCCTCGGACCCCGGGTCCACCCGGTCGACGACCAGCGCCACCTGGGCGTGCCGCTCGGCCGCGCCGTGCAGCAGGTCCCAGGGCACCGCGTCCGCGTACCGGGCGGCCGTCGTGACGAACAGCCACAGGTCCGCAGCGGCGAGCAGCTGCGCGGCGAGCCGGCGGTTCGCGACCTCCACCGAGTCGACGTCGGGGGCGTCGAGCAGCGCCAGCCCGCGGGGCAGTGCCTCGCTGGGGACCAGCCGCAGGGCGGCGGCGCCGTCGTCCCCGGACTCGGCCACCCCCGGGGCCGCACCGGTGACCCGGGCCATCCCCGGGAGCACCCGGTCCCCCGTGAACCACCGGGCGTCGAGCGGGTGGTGCACGAGCACGGGCGAGCGGGTCGTCGGCCGCAGCACGCCCGGGACGCTGACCCGCTCGCCGAGCAGGGAGTTCAGCAGGGTCGACTTCCCCGCCCCGGTCGAGCCGCCGACCACGACGAGCAGCGGGGCCCCCTCGGCGCGCAGGCGCGGGAGGAGGTAGTCGTCGAGCTGCGCGACGGCGGCGGCCCGGTCCGCGCGGGCGTCGGCGGCACCGGGGACGTCCAGCGGGAGCGGGAGGTCACCGAGGCGCAGGTGCAGGCGCTCGAGCGCGTCGACCAGGGCGGCGGTCGCGACCGTCGGCGGCGCGGGGTCCGCGGGGGGCGTCGGGTCGGCCATGGGGCCAGTCTGCCGGTCCGCCCGCCGGGACGCCCGGCCGTCGGGCGAGCGAGCCGCTGCGCTGACGCGCAGGCCCGCGCGCGCCGTCAGGCCCGCACGCCGAGTGGCCCGCACGTCGAGAGGAGGCTTCTGCTGCGACACGCCGGGCGTGTCGGGCAGAACCCTCCACTCGGCGACGGCCCCGCGCCCAGGGGACCCCCGTCGCCCATGGGTCCACCGCCCGCCCCCGGACGCACGACGGCGGCGGGCACCCTCCTCGGGCGCCCGCCGCCGGCGGTGGTGCGCGTCAGTCGCGCGTGAGCTTGCGGTACGTCACCCGGTGCGGCCGGGCCGCGTCGGCGCCGAGCCGGCTGACCTTGTTCTCCTCGTACGAGGCGAAGTTGCCCTCGAACCAGTACCAGCTGGCCGGGTCCTCCTCGGTGCCCTCGTAGGCGAGGATGTGCGTCGCCACCCGGTCGAGGAACCACCGGTCGTGGGACACCACGACGGCGCAGCCCGGGAACTCGAGCAGGGCGTTCTCCAGCGAGCCGAGGGTCTCGACGTCGAGGTCGTTGGTCGGCTCGTCGAGGAGCAGCAGGTTGCCGCCCTGCTTGAGGGTGAGCGCGAGGTTCAGGCGGTTGCGCTCGCCGCCGGACAGCACGCCCGCGGGCTTCTGCTGGTCCGGGCCCTTGAAGCCGAACGACGCGACGTACGCGCGGGACGGCATCTCGACGTTCCCGACCTTGATGAAGTCGAGCCCGTCGGACACGACCTCCCACAGGGTCTTCTTCGGGTCGATGCCGCCGCGCGACTGGTCGACGTACGACACCGACACGGTCTCGCCGACCTTGAGCGACCCGCCGTCGAGTGGCTCCAGGCCGACGATCGTCTTGAACAGCGTGGTCTTGCCGACGCCGTTCGGGCCGATGACGCCGACGATGCCGTTGCGCGGCAGCGTGAAGCTCAGGCCGTCGATGAGCGTGCGCCCGTCGAAGCCCTTCTGCAGGTCCGTGGCTTCGAGCACGACGTTGCCCAGGCGCGGGCCCGGCGGGATCTGGATCTCCTCGAAGTCCAGCTTCCGGGTGCGGTCCGCCTCGGCCGCCATCTCCTCGTAGCGGGCCAGGCGGGCCTTCGACTTCGCCTGGCGGCCCTTCGCCGACTGGCGGACCCACTCCAGCTCGTCCTTCAGGCGCTTCGCGAGCTTCGCGTCCTTCTTGCCCTGGACCTCCAGGCGCGCCTGCTTCTTCTCCAGGTACGTCGAGTAGTTGCCCTCGTACGGGTACAGCCGGCCGCGGTCGACCTCGCAGATCCACTCCGCGACGTGGTCGAGGAAGTACCGGTCGTGGGTGACGGCCAGCACGGCGCCCGGGTACGACGCGAGGTGCTGCTCGAGCCACAGCACGCTCTCGGCGTCGAGGTGGTTGGTGGGCTCGTCGAGCAGCAGGAGGTCGGGCTTCTCGAGCAGGAGCTTGCACAGCGCGACGCGGCGGCGCTCACCGCCGGACAGCACGGACACGTCGGCGTCCGGCGGCGGGCAGCGCAGGGCGTCCATCGCCTGCTCGAGCTGGGCGTCGAGGTCCCACGCGTCGGCGGCGTCGATGGCCTCCTGGAGCTGGCCCATCTCGGCGAGCAGCGCGTCGAAGTCGGCGTCGGGCTCCGCCATGAGGGCGGAGATCTCGTTGAACCGGTCGATCTTGCCCTTGATCTCCGCGACGCCCTCCTGGACGTTGCCGAGGACCGTCTTCTCCTCGTTCAGCGGCGGCTCCTGCTGCAGGATGCCGACCGTGTAGCCGGGGCTGAGGCGCGCCTCGCCGTTCGAGGGCTGGTCCAGCCCGGCCATGATCTTGAGGATGGTCGACTTGCCCGCGCCGTTCGGCCCGACGACGCCGATCTTGGCGCCGGGCAGGAAGTTCAGCGAGACGTCGTCGAGGATGACCTTGTCGCCGTGCGCCTTGCGCGCCTTGTACATGCTGTAGATGAACTCAGCCACTGGCTCTTCGTCCGCCTCGGTGCTCGTCGGGTGCTCAGGTGGTGCGCGTCGCGTCGCGTCCGCGCGGGGGCGGGCGGTCGGGCGGGGTGCCGGGCGACGTCGCGGTCCCCCAGCCTAGGCGATCCGCGCGCTGGGGACACGGCCCCCGCGACCACCCCGCCCGCCGGCGCGCGGGCACGTCCTCGCGCGCCCCGCCCGCACCCCGCCCGCGGGCGGCTCAGGTCCCGGTCGCCGGCTCGTCGTCCAGCACCGTCGCCCCGCTGAGGTCGACCGGCGCCGCGAGCCGCAGCCCCTCGCCGGCGCCCGCCTCCGCGTCCGCCGCCCGCCCGTCCGCCGCGCCGCCCGCCGCGCCCGCCGCGTGGCTCCCCGCCTGGCCCCCGTCGTGCACCGTCCGCATGAAGTCGGTCCGCCCGCGCCCCAGGTCGTGCCCGACGGCCTCGGCGACGAGCTCGGCGGTCGTGCGGGTGTGCCCCTCGGGCGAGGTCCAGTCGTCGAGCCGGAGCCGCCCGTGCACGACGACGGGGTCGCCCCGCCGCACCGACGCGGCGACGTTGCTCGCCAGGCTCCGGAACGCCTTGACCGTGAACCAGTTCGTCGGGGCGTCGACGTACGCGTCCTGCTCCCGGTCGTACACGCGCGGCGTGCTGGCGAGCCGGAACTTCGTGAACGGGACCCGCCCCTCGTCGTTGACGTGCAGGGTGGGCTCGCTGCCCACCCAGCCGACCACCGTCAGGCTGAGCTCGTTGACCGCCATGCGTCCTCCTCGTCCGTGCCGGCGCCCGGACGGGCCGGCCGTGACGGGAACGCTGCCGCGTCGACCGGGGTCTGTGGGCCCGCGCACCGCCCGACCTGGGGACCACGCACGCCGTCGCCGCCTGTGGAGGAGTCGGTGACCCGTGATCACGCGGATCCTGGCCGCGGCCTCAGCCCTCGCGCGCCCCCGCGAGCAGCTCACGGACCCGCCGGTGCTCCGCGAGGACGGCGCGCGTCGGCGCGGCCAGGCAGCGCTCGGCCACCCCCTCGAGCGCCACGCGCCCGTCGCGCCGGACCCCCTCGGCCCGCCGCAGCGCCGCCGAGCGCCGGGCGCGCACCGCCAGCACCCCGCACAGCACCGCCAGCGCGGCGAGCACCACCGCGAGCGGCCACGCCGGGCGCAGCGCGTCGGCCACCCCGCCGCTGCCGAGCGCGAGCCCGGTGCCGATGGCCAGCGCGATCACCGCGGACACCGCGAGCACGAACGTCAGGGCGGACAGCGTCGCCGCGAGCCCCGACCGCCGCGCCACGACCGCGACCCGGGACAGCGCCTCGTCGGCGTCCGCCCGGATCTCGTCGGTCCCCGCCAGCCCCGCGCGCACGGACTCCGCCCACCGGCGCGGCAGCCGCGCGGTCACGCTGTCGGCCCACTGCCCGCGCGCGAGCGCGACGGCGCCCGGCTGCACGGCGACGAACGACGGCACCGGGTCCTCGCTCCCGCGCACGACAGCGGCCACGGCGTCGGCGATCGCCGGGAGCCCGGCCGCCTGCGCGAGCGTGATCGCGACCGGGGTGACGTCCAGGGTCTCGTCGGCGGGCTCGGCGTCGGCGACCTCCGCCGACACCAGCCGCGCCGCGTCGGCGATCTCGGCGGACCCCCGGCGGGCGGCCAGGCTCTGCCGGGCGACCACGCGCGCCAGGGTGTCCCGCATCTCCGCGACGCCCTCGCCGGTCCGGGCGGAGGCGGTGCGGACCTCGACGCCCGCGAGCCCGTCCTCCACCAGCAGCCGCCCGAGGTCCGCGACCAGCGGCTCCCGCTGCTCCGCAGGCACGGTGTCCACCTGGTTGAGCACGACGATCATTGCGCCCTCGTGCCCGACGAGCCGGCGCAGGTACCCGGAGTGCAGGGCGTCGTCGGCGTACTTCTGCGGGTCGACGACCCAGACCAGCAGGTCGGCCATCGGCAGCAGCCGGTCCACCGCCGCGCGGTGCGCGGGCTCGATCGAGTCGTGGTCCGGCAGGTCGAGCAGCACGAGCCCGCGCAGCGGCGCCTCGGTCTCGCCGTCGAGGGCGCTCTCCCGCTCGATCCGCCGGTCCGGCTCGACCTCGAGCCAGTCGAGCAGCGCCTCGCCGCCGCTCCCCCAGACGCAGGCGGCGGCGTGCGCGGTCGTCGGCCGCTTGACCCCGACCTCGGCGAAGTCCAGGCCGCAGATCTCGTTGAACAGGCTCGACTTGCCCGACCCCGTCCCCCCGAGCAGCGCCACGACGGTGTGGTCGACCCCGAGCGCGAGCCGGGCCCGGACCTGGTCGCCGATCGCCCGGACGCGGGTGGCGGTCGCGGCGTCGATGCGGTCGCCGCCGACGGCGAGGGCCTCGTCCAGCCGGGCGAGCCGGCGGGTGAGCGCGGCGGTGTCGCTGCGCGGGTCGGCCTCGGACGCGGGGACCACGGGCTCGTCGGTCATGTCAGCCCCTTGATGACGGCGAGGCGCAGGCGCAGCAGCGAGGCCGCGTCCGGGCGCAGCTCGGGACGGTCCAGCACGGCGGCGGCCGCGTCGCGCTCGCGCCCGGCCTGGTCGGCGGCGTGCTCGGCCAGCCGGTCGCGCAGCGCGGCGACGGCCGCCTTGCCCTGCGCGCCGAGCAGGTCCACCAGCATCCGGCCGGCGGCGTCGAGTCCCGCGGCGGCGGCCAGCGCGAGCGCGGCGAGCCCCTCGTCACCGAGCGCCCGCCGGGCGGCCGCGGCCCGCTTGCCGGCCTTCGCGGCGGCACGACGGGCGGCGCGGTCGGCGCCCGGGGCCGGCTCGACGGCCGATGCGTCATCGAGCACCTCGACGGCCCCGGCGACCCACTCGCGCGCGGCGCGCTCGACCTCGCGCGGCCGGTCCGCGGCGCGGTCCGGCCAGTCGGCGGCCACCGACGTCCCGCCCGCCGGGCCGGTGGCCAGGGCGTCGCGCAGCTCCCGCTCGGCGGCGGCCCCCACGGCGGCGAGCGTGGACGCCGCGGACGACACCAGGTCCTGCACCAGCGGCAGCACGGCGGTCGCGCGCTCACGCCCGGTGCGGCGGGAGCGGTCCACCCGCCCCGACCCCCGCACCACGTCGGCGAGCGGCGCACCCGGCGCGGTGAGCTCGGCCCACCGGGCCTGCGCCGCGCCCTGCGCGACGGCGCCGCGGGCGACCGTCCGGCGAGCCTCCTCGGCGGGTCCGCGCACCGCGTCGTCCAGCGCCTCCCGGATCGTCGTCGCCGCCTCGGCCTGCGTGTCGACCGCCTCGGCGAGCTCGTCCACCCACGGCCGCAGCGCCGCCAGCGAGCCCCGCAGCGTCCGGGCCACGACGGTCCGCGCCCGGTCCGGCCCGGCCAGCATGGTCAGCCAGCGGGTGATCGGCGCGACCCGCGCGGCGTCCAGCAACCCCTCGTGCGGCCCGAGGTCCGGCACCACGAACAGCGGCGACCCCTGCATCCCGTGCCCGCGCAGCCGCTCCAGCAGGTCCCCGCGCACGGTCGGCAGCGACGCCGGGTCGACGCGGTTCAGCACCATCGCCACCGACGCCCCGCGGTCCGTGGCCTCGCCGAGCACCCGCCAGGGCAGCGCGTCGCCGTACCGGGCCGCGGTCGTGACGAACAGCCAGAGGTCGGCGGCCTCGAGCAGCCGGTGCGCCGAGCGGCGGTTGCTCTCCAGCACCGAGTCCACGTCCGGGGCGTCCATCAGCGCGATCCCGCGCGGCACCCGGTCCGAGGCCACGACGTCGACGGCGTCCGTCACGGGGTGCTCGCGCACCAGCTCGGCGTCCTCCGGGTGGTGCACCAGCACCGGCCGGCGGGTGGTCGGCCGCAGCACGCCCGCCTCGCTGACCTCCTCCCCCACCAGGGAGTTCACCAGCGTCGACTTGCCGGCGCCCGTCGACCCCGCGACCACGACGATCGCCGGCGCCGAGAGCTGCCGCAGCCGGGGCACGAGGTGGTCCGCGAGCTGGTCGACCAGCCGCGTCCGGGACGCCCGCGCGGACTCGGCCCCCGGGACGTCGAGCGGGAACGCCGTGGCCCGCACGTCGCGCAGCAGGTCGGTCAGCGCGTCGAGCAGGGACGTGGCGGCGAGCGGCCGGTCGAGGACGTCCCTCGCGGCCGAGCTCCCCGCCTGCGCATTCACGTCCACATCCTCGCCCGTCCACAGGGCCCCGGCCAAACCTCCGCGCCGTGCGACCTGCGAATCCGTGCCGCGGTCACGCGCGGGACGGGGGCGGCCGGACGCGTACCCTGGACCGGACCGGTTCCCCGCGCGGGGGCGGGTCGCGCCTCCATAGCTCAATGGATAGAGCAACGGCCTTCTAATCCGTCGGTTGCAGGTTCGAGTCCTGCTGGGGGCACCCTCCACCCGCCCGACCCCTTGCCGTGACAGGCACCGCAGGAGTTGGCTTGCCCCCGTGGACTGCAGAGGCCTCGGCCCGCTGGCGCAGCGGCTCGACCAGCTCGCGGCCTCCGTGTGCGGCCGGGCGCGGGTCGTCATGCTCGACGCCGCCGCGCCGGAGGGCGGCCAGGTGCGCTGGACGCTGAGCCTGACCGACCTCGCGGGCGCCCCGCTGGCGCACCAGCACCTGCACCTCCCCGACGCGGACGACGCCCCGCTCGCCGCGGGCCGGCACCTCCGGCTCGGCGGCCTGACCGTCGACGGCGAGTGGATCGCGAGCCCCGACGTCGTCCGGCCGCGGTACTACGCCCGGGTGCTGGTGACGTCGGGCCTCAACTGACCCGGGCCCTCACCCGACCTCCCCCACCTGCCGCATCCGCCCGTTGCCGTCCAGCTCCACGACGCTCCCCACCCCGATCCGCCGCAGGAACGCCGCGTCGTGGCTGACCACGAGCAGCGCCCCCCGGTACGCGTCCAGCGCCTCGGCCAGCCGCTCGACGGACGCGATGTCGAGGTTGTTCGTCGGCTCGTCCAGCACGAGCAGCTGCGCGGGAGGCTCGGCGAGCAGCAGCCGCGCGAGCGCGACCCGGAACCGCTCCCCGCCCGACAGGGTGCGCACGGGCCGGTCGGCGGCGTCGCCGCGCAGCAGGAGCCGGGCGAGCTGGTTGCGGATCGTCCCGGGCGGCGTCCCCGGCGCCACGGCGCGCACGTTCTCGAGCGCCCCGGCGTCGTCGTCCAGGCCGTCGAGCCGCTGCGGCAGGTACCCGACGCGGTCGGTGAGCAGCCGCCCGTGCGGCCGCCCCGGGACAGGCGCGGTCCCGTGGACCACCTGCGCCAGCAGCGTGGACTTCCCCGAGCCGTTGGGGCCGACGAGCGCGACCCGCTCGGGCCCCTGGACGACCAGGGTGCGGTCCTCGTCGTGCAGCTCGGCGAGGCGCCGGCCGCGCGGGACGCCGGGGTCGGGCAGGACGAGGTGGATGTGCTCGTCGTCCCGGACGCGCGCGTCGGCGGCGTCGACGGCGGCCCGCGCGGCCTCGACCCGCCCGTCGAGCGTGGACCGCAGCGCGCCCGCCGACGCCTGGGCGCGCGAGGCCCGGTTGCCGGCGAGGATCTTCGGGATGCCGCCGGAGGCCTGCGTCGCCCGCGCGGTGCGTGCCCGCCGGGCGAGCGTGGTCTCGGCCTCGACGCGCTGCCGCTTCTCGACGCGGAGGGCCTGCTGCGCGGAGCGGGCGGCCTGCACGGCGGCCGCCTGCTCCTGGTCCCGGTGCTCCCGCCAGGCGCTGTACGGCCCGCCGTAGGTGTCGAGGGCGCCGTCGTGCAGCTCGGCCGTGGCGTCCATGTGCTCGAGGAGCTCGAGGTCGTGGCTGACGACCACGAGGGTGCCGGGCCACTGGTCGACGAGCTCCGCGAGCCGGGCGCGCGTCGGGCGGTCGAGGTTGTTGGTCGGCTCGTCGAGCAGGGTGATCGGGGTGCGGCGCAGGCGCAGGCCGGTGAGGGCGATGAGCATCGCCTCGCCGCCGGACACCTCGGCGACGCGCCGGTCGAGGTCGGTGCCACCGAGGCCGATCTGGTGCAGCGCCTCGTCGGCGCGGGACTCGACGGCCCAGTCGTCGCCGACGGCGTCGAAGTGCCGCTCGTCGACGTCGCCGGCCTCGATGGCGCGCAGCGCCGCGAGCACCCCGTCGATGCCGAGCAGCTCGGCGACCGTGGCGTCGCGGCGCAGGGTCAGGGTCTGCGGGAGGTAGCCGACGTCGCCGGTGGTCTCGACCCGGCCCGAGCTGGGCGCGAGCAGGCCGGCGACCAGCCGGAGCAGCGTCGACTTGCCGGCGCCGTTGCGGCCGACCAGGCCGGTGCGGCCGGTCGTGAGGGTGCCGTCGAGGTGCGCGAGCGCGACGGCGCCGTCGGGCCAGGCGAAGGTGACGTCGTGCAGGACGATGGCGGGCTTGGACATGCGGGGTCCTCGGGGTGGGTGCTGCGGTCGGGGGACGGCGCGCGCGCACCGGGGGTGCGGCGCGCGAAGGGTCCGCGCAGGGGTACGTCGAGGCCTCGGGGCGCGTCCGGCGGGGGGACGCTCATCGGCCGGCGCGCGTCGCGCCGTCCACCCGGGTGCAGGCCACCGCGGCGCGGCGGCTAGCCTCTGTCGACCTCGATCTCCACGGGGGCGAACCTACCACCGCCGCCCCGACGCCGGCGGGGCCCGCCGCGGCCCCGTGTACGATGGCCGCACTCGATCCGCGGGGACGAGAGACCTCCCCGCTGCGGCGAACGGCTCCTCGGCGTCGATGCCCGGCCGTCCAGACCCGCCCGTACCACCACCTCCGCGCCGCGGAGTGAGAGCAGTCATCATCACGCAGTCCACGGCCGCCCCGCGGCCAGTCCAGCCCTTCCGCACGATCTCCCCGGCCGCCTTCGCGGCCGTCTCCCCCGCCACCTCCCCGGCCGCGCCGCGCCTGTCCTGGCGCCAGGCCGCCGACGACCTCTGGGTCGCCACCCGCGACGGCGAGTACGCCGGCATGGTGGCCCGCGAGGGCGACCGCCACCGCGTGTTCGACCACCTGTCCCGCCCCGTCGGCACCGCCGCCACCCGGCAGGACGCCACCGACCTCCTGCGCCCCGCGGCGCAGGCCCCGGCGTGCACGGCCCGTGCACGCCTCCCCCGCTGTCCGCGCCCGCCGGGGCGCGGCTCGAGGGGTCGCGACCGCGGCCCCTCCGTTCGAATGAGAGAAG
This sequence comes from Cellulomonas hominis, assembly GCF_014201095.1. Classification (NCBI taxonomy): domain Bacteria; kingdom Bacillati; phylum Actinomycetota; class Actinomycetes; order Micrococcales; family Cellulomonadaceae; genus Cellulomonas; species Cellulomonas hominis. The sequence continues at coordinate 218,332 of NZ_JACHDN010000001.1, forward strand.
ACACCATGGCCATCGGGACCGTGAAGTGGTTCAACGCCGAGAAGGGCTTCGGGTTCATCGCCCCGGCCGACGGCGGCCCGGACGTGTTCGCGCACTACAGCGCGATCGAGAGCACGGGCGGCTACCGCACCCTCGACGAGAACCAGCAGGTCGAGTTCGACGTCACCCAGGGCCCCAAGGGCCCGCAGGCGGCGAACATCCGCCCGGCCTGACGTCGCGCGCCCACCGGCCGTCCCGCCTCGTGCGGGGCGGCCGGTCGTGCGTTCAGACCGCCCGGAACTTCCGGACGAGCGGGCAGTCGAACGGGTCGCGGGCCGCGAGGCCGACCTCGTTGAGGTACCGCACGACGATCGCGTAGGACCGCAGCAGCGTCGTCTCCGTGTACGGCACGTCGTGCCGGGCGCAGTGCTCCCGGACCAGCCGGCGGGCGCGCGCGAGGTGCGGGCGCGGCATGCTCGGGAACAGGTGGTGCTCGATCTGGTAGTTGAGCCCGCCCATGAGCGCGCTCATCACGCCGCCGCCGGAGATGTTCCGGGACGTGAGCACCTGCTTGGACAGGAAGTCCAGCCGGCTCGACTCCGGGATGACGGCCATGCCCTTGTGGTTCGGCGCGAACGACGCGCCCATGTAGACGCCGAAGACGGCGAGCTGCACGCCGAGGAACGCGAACCCGAGCCCGGTCGGCAGCAGCCAGAGGACGAGCGCGACGTACACGCTCAGGCGCACCGCGATGATGACGAGCTCGCGGGTGCGCGCCGCCCCGCGCTCCGCCGCGAGCAGGGACCGCACCGACGTGACGTGCAGGTTCAGCCCCTCGAGCGTGAGCAGCGGGAAGAACGCCCAGCCCTGGATCCGCGCCAGCGCCGCCATGACCCGCCCGCGGGACGCGGCGTCCTGCGGGAGGAACACGATCGTGTCCGGCGCGATGTCCGGGTCCTTGCCGACCCGGTTCGGGTTGGCGTGGTGCCGGGAGTGCTTGGACATCCACCACTGGTGGCTGATGCCGACGACGCCGTTGGCGAGCACCCGGCCGAGCCGGTCGTTCGCGGGACCGGACGCGAACACCTGCCGGTGCGACGCCTCGTGCGCGACGAACGCGACCTGCGTCAGGACGACGCCCAGCCCGGCGGCGATCAGCAGCTGGAACCAGGAGTCCCCCAGCAGCACGGCCCCGGCGGCCAGCGCGACCAGGGCGAGCCCGAGGCCGACGAGCAGCCAGACGTAGAACGCCCGGGTGCGGGACAGCAGCCCGGCCTCGCGGACCCGCTGGGAGAGCTCCTGGTAGGAGCCGGTGGCGGCGGCCTGGCCGCGGCGGACGGTGGGTGCGTCGGCGGTCATGCGATCTCCGGACGGCTGGGGGTCGACTTCCCAGCCGGGGGCATGAGCGGACGCTCGACGTGCGGATGCCCACGCACGCTACGTCATCCCGGCCGCGCGCGCCCCCGGGGTCTCACCGCCACGGGTGCGTCGCCGGCCCCGCCCCCAGCCACCGCACGAGCAGCTCCAGCCGGCTGACCGCCCGCGCGTGCGCCGCGGTCCCCGGCGCGGTGACCGCCACCAGTCGTTCCCAGCCCTGCCAGTCCTCCGCGCCCTCGTCGCGGTCCAGCCACCGCTCGAGCGCGACGGCGTCGCCCGCCGCGAGCACCCCGGCGCGCAGGTCCGACGCCAGGGCGTCGCGCACCCGCTCGACCCCGGGGGCGCGCGAGCGCGGCAGCACCGGCCCGGCGTAGCGGTCCAGCGCCGCCCGCACGTCCCCCGCGGCCAGGGCGTCGCGCACGGCGGCGGCGTCGGTGCCCAGCGGCTCCGCCAGCCGGTACGGCCGGGAGTGCGCGACCAGCGACCCGGCGGCGCGGCGCAACCGGGACACCTCGGCGCGGACCGCGACGTCGGACATGGCGTCCGGGTGCAGCAGGACGGCGAGCTCGTCGGCGTGCAGGCCGCGCGGGTGCTCGGCGAGCAGGAGCAGCAGCTCGGCGTGCCGCAGGGACAGCGGCCGCGCGGGCTCGCCGGGCCGGACCAGGACGCCGGACCCGGGCCGCAGCACCTCCAGCCGGGTCGCGGGGCCGGCGGCCGCGGGCAGCGCGACGCCGCGGGCGAGGCTGCGGGCGCGGAGGTCGGCCTCGACGGCGGCGGCGGTGGCCCGCACGAGGGAGAGCATGAGGCCGGAGGCGGCCGCCTCCCGCCCGGTGACGTCGAGCGCCCCGAGGATCCGCCCGTCGGGCCCGCTCAGGACGGTGGCGGTGCAGGACCAGGGGTGCACGGCGCGGGTCCAGTGCTCGGCGGCGTGCACCTGCACGTCGTGCCCGGTGGCCAGCGCGGTCCCGGGAGCGTTCGTCCCGGCGTGCCGCTCGTCCCAGGCGGCGCCCTCGACGAACCCGACACCCTCGACGGCGCGGCGCACCCCCGGGTCGCCCGCCACCCAGAGCAGCCGGCCGTCGACGTCCGCGAGCGCGACGACGAACCCCTCGCCGACCGCCGCGTCCAGCAGCAGGCCGCGCACCACGGGCAGCGCGGCGCGCAGCGGGTGCTCCCGCCGGTACGCGCGCAGGTCGGCGTCGGTCAGCGTGACCGGAGGGGCCGGGCGCTCGGGGTCGATGCCGCTGCGCAGGCTCCGCAGCCAGGAGTCCGCGACGACGGGACGGATGCCCGGCACGGGCGTCCCGGTGGTGACGAACCGCTCGTGGGCGGCGCGCACGCGCGCCACGGCGGTCGCGTCGGGGCGAGCCGGGTCGAGCCCGTCGGTCGGCACGCCCACCCCCTTCGACGTCGTCGTCGCGCCGCCAGTCTCGCCCGCCGCGCGCGCGGGCGCCATCCCCCGCCTCAGGCGGATCCGTGCAGCAGCGTCGGCGCCTCCCCCGCGGCCGCCGACGCCCGCCACTCGTCGTCCGTCAGCAGGCGCGAGCGGATGAGGAACCGCACCCCCTCGGGCGCCTCCAGCGAGAACCCGGCCCCGCGCCCGGGCACCACGTCGATCGTCAGGTGCGTGTGCCGCCAGTACGCGAACTGCGCCCGGCTCATCCACACCGGGACCGCGACGTCGTCGTCGACCCGCAGGTCGCCGAGGTGCACGTCGGCGTCGCCGGTGATGAGGTCGCCCGCCGGGTAGCACATCGGCGAGGACCCGTCGCAGCAGCCGCCGGACTGGTGGAACATCAGGTCGCCGTGCTGCGCGTGCAGCCGGCAGAGCAGGTCCGCGGCGGCCGGGGTCAGCGCGACCCGGGACGCCGCGGGTGTCGTGCCGTCGTCCACGTGCCCTCCTCCCGCCGCCCCGCGGCCCGGCCGGTCGCACCCGGCCCGGGCCGCGGGGCGTGCGCGCCGGCTCAGAAGAACCCGAGCTTCTGCCCGGAGTAGGACACCAGCAGGTTCTTCGTCTGCTGGTAGTGGTCGAGCATCATCTTGTGGTTCTCGCGCCCGACGCCGGAGCCCTTGTAGCCGCCGAAGGCCGCCGCCGCGGGGTACGCGTGGTAGCAGTTCGTCCACACGCGGCCCGCCTCGATGTCCCGGCCCGCCCGGTACGCGATCGACCCGTCGCGGGACCACACGCCGGCCCCGAGCCCGTACAGGGGGTCGTTCGCCGTGTGGATCGCGTCCGAGTAGTCGGAGAACGACGTCACCGCGACGACCGGGCCGAAGATCTCCTCCTGGAAGATCCGCATCGAGTTCTTGCCCTCGAAGATCGTCGGCGTGACGTAGTAGCCGCCGGCCAGGTCGCCGTCGAGCTCCGCGCGGGTGCCCCCCGTCAGGACCTTGGCGCCCTCCGCCTTGCCGATGTCGATGTACGACAGGATCTTCTCGAGCTGGTCGTTCGACGCCTGCGCGCCGATCATCGTCTCCGTGTCCAGCGGGTTGCCCTGCTTCACCGCTTCGGTGCGGGCGATGGCGTCGGCGAGGAAGCCGTCGTAGATCGACTCCTGGATGAGCGCGCGGGACGGGCAGGTGCACACCTCGCCCTGGTTGAGCGCGAACATCGTGAAGCCCTCGAGCGCCTTGTCGTAGTAGTCGTCCTTCGCGCTCGCGACGTCCTCGAAGAAGATGTTCGGGCTCTTGCCGCCGAGCTCCAGCGTCACCGGGATGATGTTCTGGCTGGCGTACTGCATGATCAGCCGGCCGGTCGTGGTCTCGCCGGTGAACGCGATCTTCCGGATCCGCGGGCTGGACGCGAGCGGCTTGCCGGCCTCCACGCCGAACCCGCTGACGACGTTGACGACGCCCGGGGGCAGCAGGTCCGCGATCAGCTCCATCAGCAGCAGGATCGACGCGGGCGTCTGCTCGGCGGGCTTCATGACGACGGCGTTCCCGGCCGCGAGCGCCGGGGCGAGCTTCCACGTCGCCATGAGCAGCGGGAAGTTCCACGGGATGATCTGCCCGACCACGCCGAGCGGCTCGTGGAAGTGGTACGCGATCGTGTCCGCGTCGATCTCCGAGATCGAGCCCTCCTGCGCCCGGACCGCCCCTGCGAAGTAGCGGAAGTGGTCGACGGCGAGCGGCAGGTCGGCCGCCAGCGTCTCGCGGACCGGCTTGCCGTTCTCCCACGTCTCGGCGACCGCCAGCATCTCGAGGTTCTGCTCGATGCGGTCGGCGATCTTGTTGAGGATCACCGCGCGCTCGGTCGACGTCGTGCGGCCCCACGACCGCGCGGCCCCGTGCGCGGCGTCCAGCGCCCGCTCGATGTCGTCGGCGTCGCCGCGCGCGACCTCGGTGAACGTCCGGCCCGTCACCGGCGACGGGTTCTCGAAGTACCGGCCCGACGCCGGGGCGACGAACTCGCCGCCGATCCAGTGGTCGTAGCGCTCGCGGTAGGTGGCGGGGCTGCCGGGCTGGCCCGGCGCTGCGTAGACGGTCATGTGCGCCCTCCGTGCAGAACGGCCGGCCGGCGCCGGGGTGCGGCGGCGGCCGGGGGCACCGCGTCGTTGCGGTGCGCCGTGCGGCGACCGTAGGTCGGGGACGGTTGCAGGTGCGTTGCAGCGCAGGCCAGCGGGTGCGGGCGGGGCCGCGGGCGCAGCGGTGCGGGCCCACGCCCCGGGGGTCAGGCGCGGGCGCGGCGGACCGCGACGAGCACCGCGCCGGCGAGCAGCGCGAGCACGGCCGCGCCGGTGCCGACGAGGCCGCCCGTGGTCGCCAGGACCCCGGAGGCGACCACGGCGGCCCCGGGGTCCGCCGGGTCCGCTGCGGCCGGCGCCGGGTCCGCGGGGAGCGGCGCCGGCTCCGGGCCGGCCGGCAATGGTTCGGGCGCCGGCTCCGGCTCGGGGTCCACCGGGCCGGGACCCGGCGGGACGGGCTCCGCCCGCACCGTCCCGGTCACCGGGACGAGGGCCTCGGCGGGGTCGGCCGCCGTCACACCGGCGGGCGCGTCGTCCACGGCCACCACCCGCACGGTCGCGGCCAGGTCGTCCGCGCCGGCGGTCCACGCGACCGTGCCCGTCACCGACTCCCCCGGCGCGACGGCCCCCGCCGGCAGGTCCGCGCGCACGCCGGCATCCGCCCGCGCGCTGAGCGTGACGGGCACGACGCCGGTGTTCGTCACCTCGAGCGGCGCGGACACCTCGGTGCCCTCGGGCACCGCGCCCAGGTCGACGGCCGCCCCGGACACGCCCGCGGTCCGCGGGACCCCGACGCCGCGCCGCAGGGGCGCGTAGGGCCGGGACACGACGGTCGCGTCACCGACGGCGTGCGTCGGCAACCGGGTGTCCCAGCCCGACGACACCGGGCCCGGCGCGGTGGGACGCAGGACCAGCCGGACAGCGGCAGCCGTTCCCGCCGGCACCACCAGCGCGCCGGGCTCGCCGTCGGCCAGGGCGAACGGGGCGCGGAACCCGGACAGGTCGACCTCGACCGGGCCGGGCGTGATGTTGCGGATCGTGAACGCGCGCTCGGCGGTGTCGCCGACGAGCACCTCGCCGAAGCCCAGGTCCTCCGGCTCGACGAGGACGTGCTGGACCGAGAGCGTCTGGCCGGCGTACGCGCTCGCGGTCGCGCCGTCCGGCGTGGTGGCGCTCACGGTCAGGCCGGTCACGTAGGAGTGCCAGGCGCCCGTCGCGCGCGGCCCGTAGGTGAGCCACATCGCGCAGGTGTCCCCCGCCCGCATCGCGACGGTCTGGCTCCAGATCGACCGCGGGCAGACGCCGGACAGGTGCAGGGTGACGCCCTCCGGGTCGGTGTACCAGCTCGACAGGCGGAAGGTGACGTCCTGCTTGGCGGTGACGGTCATCGCCCCCGTGCCCACCGCCGCGGTGCCCAGGCCGGCGGTCGCGTCCCACCGGGTCGCGGAGAGGGTGAACAGGTCGTTGTCGGCCGGGGCACCCCAGGTCTCGTCGACCACGCCCGTGCCGGCCGCGGGGGGCTCGGCCGCGACGGCGGGCGCCGCGGCCGGGAGGACGGCGGAGGCCGCGGCGAGCGCGACGGCGGCGAGGAGGTGAGGGGCGCGGGGCATCGCAGGTCTCCCGGGGTGGGGGCGGCTGACGCCTCCGGGCAGGGTCCGCCGGCGGAGGCGCCATCCAGGAGAGCGCCGCGCGGGCCCCTGAGTGCCGGGACCGGGTCGGATCGGGGTGGCGCTAGGTGCCACCGACCGCCCGGCTGAGTGCCGCACTGAGTGGTCCCGCCCGGCCCGGACCGGGCGCCCGGGAACACCCACGCGCGCCCGGACGTCTACTCTCTGACGACCCCGACCCCCCGGAGCACGCATGCCCGACGACGGCCTGGCCGCCGAGATCGCCGCCGGCGAGCGCACCGACACCGGTGCGCACCGCGCGCTGGCCCGCCTGCGCGCGCGCCTGGACCGCACCCCGTGGCTGCGGCTGACCTACAAGATCGTCGTGACGACGGTCGGTGTGACCGTGGTCCTCGTCGGCATCGCCCTGCTCGTCCTGCCGGGCCCCGGCTGGCTGATGATCTTCCTCGGCCTGGGCATCCTCGGCACGGAGTTCCCCGCCGTGCGGCGGCTGACCGACCGGCTCAAGGCCCTGGTGCTCGGCGTCTGGCACCGGTGGCGCGAGCGCCGCGCCCGGCGCCGGGCGGGCCGGGCCGCCGGTCCGGCCTGACGGCTCCGGCTCAGGCCGCCCCGGCCGCGTTGCCGCACGCGTCGGAGGGGTCCGCGAGCGGGCTCTGCGCCTGGAGCCGGTTCTCCGGGTCCAGCGCCCCGAGCACCGCGAGCGCGATCGCGTCGAGCTGGTCGACCTGCTCCGGCGTGAGCCGGTCCACGACGAGGCGGCGCACCTCGGCGACGTGCGACGGCGCGGTCGCCACCACCTTCGCCCAGCCCGCGTCGGTCAGGGCGGCCAGCGTCGCGCGGCGGTCGTCGGCGCTGCGGGCGCGCGTGAGGTAGCCGCGCGCCTCGAGCCGCGCCGCGACGTGCGACAGCCGCGGCAAGGTCGCGTTGGTGCTCGCGGCGAGCGCGCTCATCCGCAGCGTGCGGCCGGGCGCCTCGGAGAGCTTCGCGAGCACCAGGTAGTCGTAGTGCGACAGGTCGGCGTCACGCTGCAGCTGCTGGTCGAGGGCGGCGGGCAGCAGCTCCGCCACCGCCTCCAGGCGCGTCCACGCCTGCAGCTCGCGGGTGCTCAGCCAGCGCGGGTCCTCGGTCATGGCGCCCATCCTACCCGAACAGTTGACGCTTCAATCGTCGAGGCGCACAATCAGTTGAAGCGACAACAACCCGTCGCGGACCGACCGGAGGAGCAGGACATGACCAGCGTCACGATCATCGGAGCGGGCAACATCGGCAGCGCCGTCGCGCGGATCGCACTCAGGGCCGGCGCGGACGTCCAGGTGCTGACCCGCGACCCCGCCGCGGCCGCCGCCGTGGACCCCGCCATCACCCCGGGCACCGTCGGCGACGCCGTCACGGGCGAGATCGTCGTGCTGGCCCTGCCCTACCCCGCCCTCGCCGAGGTCGCCGACCGGTACGCCGACGGGTTCGCCGGCAAGGTCGTGGTCGACGTCACGAACCCGGTCGACTTCGCCACCTTCGACGCGCTGGTGGTCCCGGCCGCGTCCTCCGCGACGGCCGAGCTCGCCGACCGGCTCCCGCAGGCGCGCGTGCTCAAGGCGTTCAACACGACCTTCGCGGGCGCCCTCGCCGCGGGGACGGTCGGCGACCAGCCGACCACCGTGCTGATCGCGGGCGACGACGCGGACGCCAAGGCCGCGCTCGCCGGCGTCGTCGAGGGCGGCGGCCTGCGTGCGGCCGACGCCGGCCCGCTCCGGCGCGCGCGCGAGCTGGAGGCGCTGGGCTTCCTGCAGATGACGCTCGCCGCGTCGGAGCAGACCACCTGGGCCGGCGGCTTCGCCCTGGCGCGCTGAGGGGAAAATCGCGTGACCGCGCGGGGTGCGCGGTGGAACCGTAGGGATCACCGCGGTGCGTCCCGGGGCCCGGCCAGGCCCCTCCCAGCAGCACGACAGGACCACCACCATGCACCCCACCCTCACCTTCGACCTGATCCGGGCGGACCACGCCGAGCGCCTGGAGGCGGCCCGCCTGAGCCGCCGGCGCGAGGCCAGACCGGCCGACGGGACCCGCGGCCGCCCCCCGGAACCCCGCCGGACGCAGCCGTCGCTGCGCACCCTGCTCGCGGGCACCACGGCGGTCGCCGGGATCCGCTGACCCACCGGTGAGCCCGTCGGACCACGGTCCGGCGGGCTCACCCGTACCCTGATCCGGTGAGCACCCTGGGCAACGGCAACGGCAGCAGCGACCGCATCGTGTGGATCGACTGCGAGATGACCGGACTCGACTCCGTGTCCGACGCACTCGTCGAGGTCGCGGCCGTCGTCACCGACTCCGAGCTGAACGTGCTCGGCGACGGCGTCGACGTCGTCATCGCGCCGCCCGCCGAGGCGCTGGCCCAGATGGGCGAGTTCGTCCGCACGATGCACACCACATCCGGGCTGCTGGAGGCCCTCGCGTCCGGCACGACGCTCGCCGACGCGCAGGCCCAGGTCCTCGACTACGTGCGGCAGTGGGTGCCCGAGCCCGGCAAGGCGCCGCTGGCGGGCAACTCGGTCGGCACCGACAAGGTGTTCCTCGACCGCGACATGCCCGAGCTCGTCGGCCACCTGCACTACCGGGTGATCGACGTCTCCTCCATCAAGGAGCTCGCCCGCCGCTGGTACCCGCGGGTCTACTTCGCCTCCCCGCAGAAGCACGGCGGGCACCGCGCGCTGGCCGACATCCTCGAGTCCATCGACGAGCTCCGGTACTACCGGGCGGCGCTGCTCGTGCCGCAGCCGGGTCCCGACTCGAAGGCCGCGAAGGCCGTCGCCGCGCAGGTCGAGGCCACCTCCGTGGCCGCCGCGCACCGGTCCTCGACCCCCGCGTCCTGAGGACCCCGCAAGACCCGGTACACTTTTCGTCGGCCCCGGTTCGCCGGGGTCGTGCACGGCTCGTCCCCCCGGGGGCGGGGCGGGCGATGGTGGCTATAGCTCAGGTGGTAGAGCGCCTGGTTGTGGTCCAGGAGGTCGCGGGTTCAAGTCCCGTTAGCCACCCCAAATGGGTCAGGTGTGAACTTGCGACCAAGGGTCCGCCCTTGGTCGCGGTTCGCGCCTGGCCCATCTTCTTTGCCTCGGCGGCCCAGCTCAGGGCGTCGGCATGGAGGCCGGACAGGCTCAGCCCGTCGTACGGGTTGCGGTAGCCGACGCGCACGTCGTTGTCCTCGTCGATGTAGATCGTCTTGAACAGCGCCTGATTGATGAGCCGACGGTTCGCGTCGTCGGCGTGCTCGTAGATGTCGGCGGCGTTGGACAGCAGTTTCAGGGAGTCGTCGAGGTTCTCTCGCGCAGCCGTGTAGTGGCCGTGGTGCGCGCTGATCCTGTGTTCGATGGTCTCCAACGAGGCGGTGATCCGGTCCTGCTCGCGCTTGAGGAGGTCGAGTGGGATGGCGCCGGCGTAGTGGGCTTGGAGCAGCTTCTGCTGCTCGCCTTCGAGCTGGGTTCTCCGGGACGCGAGGTCGGCGAGTTCGGCGGCGCCTTCGGCCATCATCTCGTCGAACCGGGCGTGAATCATCGCCGAGACCGCCTCGATCGTTTCCGGGTCGAGCTGCACCTTGGCGTAGAAGCGCTCGATGAGCCGTTCGACCTGCTCGATCAGCATCGCTTGCCGGGTGCAGTCGCCTCGTCCTGAACCGCCCCGGCTTCCATGGAGGCTCTCAACCCACGGAGGATGAGGGTCATGGCTGCACCGAGGAAGTATCCGGACGAGCTGCGTGAGCGCGCGGTCCGGCTCGTGCTGGACGCGAAGAAGGACCCGGTGACTCGTCCGGCGGCGTGCCGGCGGATCGGTGAGCAGCTCGGGATCAATCCAGAGACGCTGCGCGGGTGAGTCAACCAGGTCGAGATCGACGCCGGCGACCGGCCCGGGACCACGACCAGCGACGCGCAGCGGCTGGCCGAGCTGGAGCGGGAGAACCGGGAGCTGAGGCGGGCGAACGCGATCTTGCGGAGCGCGTCGGCTTTCTTCGCGGCGGAGCTCGACCGCCCGTCACCCAGGTAGTCGAGTTCATCGACACCCACCGTGCCGAGTTCGGGGTCGAGCCGATCTGCGTCCAGCTGCAGGTCGCCCCGAGCACGTACTACGCCGCCAAGTCCCGCCCGCCCTCGGTGCGATCGGTGACCGACGCCGCGCTGAGCGAAGTGATCGCGGTCGAGCACGCCGCGAACTACGGCGTCTACGGGGCCAGGAAGATGTGGAAGCACCTGCACCGGCTCGGGCACACCGTCGCCCGATGCACCGTCGAGCGGCTCATGCGTGCCGGCGGCCTGCACGGGGTGGTCCGCGGCCGGTCGAAGCGCACCACGATCCCGGGCAAGGACGGGATCCGGGCAGGTGACCTGGTCAACCGGGCGTTCAGCGCGACGGCACCGAACGAGTTGTGGGTCGCGGACTTCACCTACGTCCGCACCTGGTCCGGGTTCGCCTATGTCGCGTTCGTGATCGACGTGTTCTCCCGGATGATCGTGGGCTGGAAGGCCGACACGAACATGCGCGCCGCCCTGGTCACCGACACCCTCGAGATGGCGACCTGGGCCCGCGGCCGGGCCGGGATCACGGACCTGACCGGGTTGATCCACCACAGCGATGCCGGGTCTCAGTACGTCAGCCTGGCGCTGACCGAGCGCCTCGCGGCCCTCGGGATCCGCGCGTCGATCGGGACCGTCGCGGACGCCTACGACAACGCCCTCGCCGAGTCCACGATCGGGCTGTTCAAGACCGAGCTGATCCGTCGCCGCGGCCCGTGGCGGACCCTGGACGACGTCGAGATCGCGACCCTGGAGTGGGTCGACTGGTTCAACAACCGTCGCCTGCACACCGAGCTCGGCGACATCCCACCCGCCGAGCACGAGATGAACCACTACCGTCAGAACCCGGCCGTCGTGACGGCCGAAACCAGAGAACCGAGCCTCCGCTGAACCCGGGGCGGTTCACGACCTTCCCGTGACGACTGCCTGCACGTGCTTGCGGGGACCCGCGCCGCGTGGCGTCCGGCTGATCCGGGGCCTGCTCTAGCCTTGAGACAGACGAAAGGGGGCCGAGGTGGCACAGAGACGAAGCACACCCTTGGTGGTCCCCACCGCCGACCCTCATGTCTGCACACCGGGCGTGCGGTTGCGGATGCTGGCACGTGTGCCGTTGTTCGCGGACCTGGACGTTCACGATATCGCCCAGGTCGATCGGCGCTGTCAGGCTCATGCCTTTGAGGCTGGAGCGGTCGTGTATCACGCCGGAGCATCGGCGACAAGGATGTATGTCGTGGCCACGGGGGCCGTCAAGGCGGTACGCCCAGCCCTCGATGGCCGCGAGACGATCCTCGACCTGTGCGCTCCGGGCGACTTCCTCGGTGCTGTTCCCGCGTTGGGCGAGGACGTCTACTCAGACACCGCCTGGGCGGTCTCCGCCTCGTGCCTGTTGGGCCTAGAGGCTCATGACTTCGACGCGATCATGGAGAGGTTCCCCGCCGTGGCCAGGGCCACCCTCAGGGGTGTCTCCCGCAGGTTGAGCCAGGCACAACAGGCGGTCCATCTGTTGGCGGGCGCACCGTTGGAGCAGCGCCTAGCGGCCATGCTGCTGCTGATCGCGGACAAGATGGGCCGCCCCTGGGACGGCGGCACCCTGCTCGATGTGCCGCTGACACGTGAGGATTTGGCCTCGATGACCGGCGCTGCGCCTGAGTCGGTCAGCCGGCTGTTGAGCGGGTGGCGACGAGAGGGCCTGATCGACTCGGGCCGACGATGGATCGCCGTTCGCGACCCCAAGGCCCTCCACTCGCTGCGCGACGCCTGACCATCTCCGGTCGGACACCCGACCCTTCTCATGCACAACTGAGGTCAGTGCGGCTGCACGCGTGGGTGCGTGTGGATGCAGAACCCTCCGCCAACCGAGCGGTCTCAGACGACTCGCCGAGTTCACCCGGAGCACGATGAACCCGATCCTGGGAGGAATCTGCGGTTACTTGATCTGCGTCATGGTGACCCTGCCGGACCGTTCGTAGCGTCATGAGTACCAGCCCAACTCCGGGCGGAACCGTCATCGAAAGGGATGATGATCATGACGACGAACGCTTCTTCCACACGCACCGTCCTGCGGGCCGAGGGCTTCTCCTGCCCCTCGTGCGTGGCCAAGATCGAGAAGCAGGTGGGGCGCTTGGACGGCGTGTCGGCGGTGAAGGTGCACTTCGCCTCGGCTCGCATTGAGGTCGACCACGATCCGGCGCTGGCGAGCGTCGAGGACTTGGTGGCTGCGGTGGCCAAGGCCGGCTACGTGGCACGACCGGCCACCTTCTAGCCCAGCCCTGATCCCGAAGTCGGCGCCTACGGATACCCCTGGGCGCCGACACCCATCGATCCGAAGTGAACCGCCACCCAAGAACGCGAAGGAAACCACCATGAGAACACTGACCGCACTCCTGCACCGCCGCTGGGCGATCCCCGGCGTCTCGGGACTGCTGATCGTCGTCTTCATCCTGGCCGAGCGGCTGTTCGACCAGCAGCTCCTCGTGAATGCGCTGATGGTGGCTGCGGCAGCCGTTGCAGGCACCCCCATCGTCATCAAGGCCACCCGCGCCCTGCTCACTCGCGCGATCGGGATCGACCTGCTGGTCAGCGTGGCCGCGATCGGAGCGATCATCATCGGCGAGTACTGGGAGGCTGCGGCCGTCACCTTCCTGTTCGCCGTCGGCCACGCACTAGAAGCGGCCACGCTGAACAAGACACGTTCAGCATTGGCCGAGCTGGTGGCCGTTGCTCCCGATGCGGCGGTCGTGCTGCGGGACGGCCATCAGGTCGAAGTCCCTGCCAATGAGGTCGCGATGGGCGAGATCGTGCTGGTCAAGAACGGCGCCAAGGTCCCCGTCGACGGCGAGGTCGTGGCCGGCACCGGGAGCATCGACGAGGCCTCGATCACCGGCGAATCGATCCCGGTGGAGAAGTCCGAGGCCGATCACGTCTTCGCCGGCACCGTCTCCCGTAGCGGCTTCTTGCAGGTGCTTGCCACCGGCGTCGGGGCCGACACCACCCTGGCCAGGATCATCCACCGGGTCGAGGAGGCCCAGGACGCCAAGGCCCGCACCGCCCAATTCATGGACCGCTTCTCAGCCTGGTACACCCCCGCCATCATGGTCGGCGCACTCGCCGTCGGCCTGATCACCTCCGACGTCGTGCTGGCGCTGACCCTGCTGGTCATCGGCTGCCCCGGCGCCCTGGTGATCTCCATCCCGGTCTCGATCGTCGCCGGGATCGGCCGCGCCGCCCGGGACGGCATCCTCATCAAGGGCGGGGAGTTCCTGGAGACCTCAGCCAAGATCGACACCGTCGCGGTCGATAAGACCGGGACCCTCACCGAAGGCCGACCCCAGCTCACCGACGTCATCGTGCTCAATCCAGCCCTCGACCGCACCGGCGTCCTGCGATGGGCCGCGCTCGCCGAGGCCGGCTCCGAACACCCCCTCGCCCGCCCGATCCTGGACGCCGCGGCCGACGCCGGCGTCGCCCCGGTCGGGCTCGCCGACCACACCGAGCCCGTGCCCGGCAAGGGCATCGCCGCCACCGCCGGCCAGCACCGGGTCCTGATCGGCAACGCCGCGCTGCTGGAGCACTACGACCTGCCTGACACCCTCCAAGCAACCCGCGTCGCCGAAGAACTCGCCGCCGCCGGGCAGACACCGATGATCGTCGCCATCGACGACACCGTCGCAGGCGTCATTGCCGTCGCCGACGCTCTGCGGACCGATGCCGCAGCGATGGTCGACCGCCTGCACCACTCTGGCGTGCGCACCGTCGTCATGCTCACCGGCGACGCCCCCCAGGTCGCCCACGCCGTGGCCACCGCGACCGGCATCGACGAGGTCCACGCCGGTCTGCTGCCCGAGGACAAACTCGACGCCGTCGCCGCGCTGCAACGCCGCGGACACACCGTGGCTATGGTCGGCGACGGCGTCAACGATGCCCCCGCCCTGGCCACCGCCAACATCGGTGTAGCCATGGGCGCCGCCGGATCAGCCGTCGCCGTCGAGACCGCCGACATCGCCCTCATGGGCGACGACCTGCTCAAACTCCCCGAAGCGATATCGCTGGCCAAACGCACCGTCAACAACATGCGCCAGAACATCACCATCGCCATGATCACCGTCACCCTGCTGCTCGTCGGCGTCCTCTTCGGCGGCGTCACAATGGCTATCGGCATGCTCGTCCACGAAGCATCCGTCCTCATCGTCATCATCAACGCCATGCGCCTCCTACGCCGACGGGCCCGACAGCCAGCGCCGAGGTTCGCTACTTCCTGCGTTGCTACATGCCGAGCAACATCCTGCTCGATCTGATCCGCACGAGGAAGGGACTGAAGTGGGGCGTCCCCGCGATGCTCCTGGCCGGTCCCTACCTGGCCATCGCCTTCTGGTGCACCACACTCATCGAGAACGGCGGCCCAGGATGGCTCCACCTCGTCGTGCTGGTCTGCCTCTGGAACGCTCTCAAGATGATGGCCATCGGCCCAGTGAGCGTCGTTCTCCTCGTAAGGGCTCGCGCCCGTGAGTACCGCGCGCAGCGGCAGGAGCTCTCCGAGGATGTGCCACTGGGTGAGCTCACTCGAAGCTCTCGCTGAGTTCAGGCTCCGGCGTCCACCGCTGACCGGCGCGCTACAGCGTGCGCGTCCGAGCGGGCGAAGAAGGGCGGACGAGCTCCATGTCGAGCCCTACTCGCGGCGTCTGGTCTCGTTCCACCAACCTGGCAAGATCCGAAGTGTCCGCCACCAAGGATTTGATGCCATTGCGCAGCAGACGATGCGGTCCCACACTCACAGCGCTCGTGACTGGACCGGGGACGGCACCGACACGTCGGCCGAGCTCGCCGGCTCGCTGGGCAACCAGCAGCGAGCCAGATCGAGCGCCCGCCTCGACGATGACCGACGCGGAGGACAGCGCAGCCATCAGTCGGGCGCGGGCGATGACCCGGTGTCGGGTTGGAACGGCACCGGGCGGAACCTCGCTAACGAGAAGGCCGACATCGGCGACGCAATCGAGCAGGTCGCGATGGCCGACAGGGTACGGGCGATCAACTCCGTTGGCGAGGATGGCGATCGTGTCGCCACCTGCGGCGAGCGCGGCCTGGTGAGACGCGCCTTCGATCCCGTAGGCACCTCCCGCGACGACAACCCGTTCGTCGGCGGCAACGGAACTGGCGAGCTCCCGGGCAACATACTCTCCGTAGGAGGTGCATGCCCGAGCGCCGGTGATCGTGACGAGATCGCTCACCGGACGCGAGAGGAAGGATGACGCACCGCGGGTCCACAGCACGTGGGGGGCGACTTCACCAAGATCGTCGACTGCGGTGGGCCACTCTCTATCGCCTGGGATGAGCGCTCGAACGCCTGATTGCTGCACCTGGTCGACACGCGCGGCCAGTTCATTCGCACCTGGCACGCTGAGGTGGTCGCGCCAGACTTCCGCGTCCACGGGGCTCAGCCCCACCACCGCACCGTCACGCTCAGCGAGCCAAAGCGTCTCGACTGCTCCCAGCCTGGACAGGATGCGACCTGTCACAGGGTCATTGGGCTCGACCAGCATGGACAGCACCATCCTCGCGGTGCGCTCGTCGCTCGCGACATCACCCAAGCTGGTCATCATCGGTTCCTCTCGGCGCTCGTTACCGACGAGGTGCGCCGAGCGCTACCGACGGATCAGCAATTCGGAACCGCAGCTACGAGTCATCGCGCCTCGTCCACGATGAGTCCCGCCTCGACCAGTGCTGCGCGTACGGCCTTACGGTCCGCTCCCATCCGACGGCCGATGGCGCGCATCGAGACACCTGCTCGGGCGAGGCGCACTGCCTCTGCTTTCTCGTCGATCCCCAGCCCCGGGCGGCGGCTCGGCACGTTGCGGCGGCGCAGGTGGGAGAACACCGTTGCGCGGTGGATGCCGTACCTCTCAGCGAGCGCCTTGACGCTCATCCCGGCCAGGTAGTCGCCGACGAGGGCGTCCACCTCGGAGGCGGTGAGAAAAGTCTGAGCCGTCTCGACAGTCCTCACAACAGGGCCACGATCGTCCTTCGGAGCGGTATCCTGGGGACGTCGAGAGACCTCGTAGACCCCACGGTCTAGGCGGTTGACCAGGGTCTTTGTCTTGGGGGCGGAGTTGCCGAACCTCCTACTCAGGCACCCCAGCACGGACGGGCGTCGTACCCCTCGGGTACGGCGCCCGTTCGTCGTCCCGGCCCCCCGGCCGGGCGGAGCCCCGCCGAGGTCGTCGGTTGCGCCCGCGCGACGGGGTGCGAAACCGACGACCTCGGGCGCAACCGCCGACCTCGCGCCCGCCCGGGGTCGTCAGAGGCGCTTGAGGATCGCGTCCGCGAAGCGGTCGACCGCGCCCGGGGCCTGCGCGAAGAAGAAGCTGGGCTCGATCAGCTCGAGCTCGAGGACGACCGGGTTGCCCTCGTCGTCCGGGATGAGGTCCACGCGCGTGTACGCGAGGGGCTGCTCGACGCCGGTGATGAGCGAGCCGATCGCGTCGACCACGCGCTGCCCGACGGCCAGCTCCGCCGCGGAGGGCTCGCGGGCCGTCATGACCTCCTCCTTGTAGAGCACGCCGTCCATCGTGCCCTCGCGGTACGGGCCCTCGAGCAGCGGCGCCTTGCGGACCGCGTGGCTGAGCTCGCCGTCGAAGTAGACCAGCGCCGTCTCGCCCACCGTGTCGACCTCGCGCAGGTACCGCTGCACCATGACGTGCCGGCCCTGGTCGAGCAGGCGCTTCACGTGCTGGATGGCCAGCGCGCGGGACGGGGTCTGGCTGGCGTCGTACCGCCCGGTGTCGCGCGAGCCGGCGCTGATCGTCGGCTTGATGACGAAGTCGCCGAACGCCGGGAACCGGGTGTGGATCGCGCGGGCGTTGAAGTTGCGCGCCGGGTCCATCCAGATGGTCGGGACGATCGGCAGCCCGGCCGCCTCCATGGCGCGCTGGTAGATCTTGTCGATGTTCCAGGTGAGCACCTGGGCGGGGTTGATCAGCCGCGTCGCCTGGCCGACCCGCTGGGTCCACCAGCGGAAGTCGCGGGCGTGCTCGGTGTAGTCCCAGGTGGAGCGGACGACGACCGCGTCGTACGAGGACCAGTCGACGTCGCCCGCGTTCCACACGGGCGACTCCACCTCGAGTCCCCGGTCGCGGAGCGCCGCCACGAGCGGCGCGTCGTCGGGGTCGAGGTCCGGCAGGGCGGCGCAGGTGGCCAGGGCGATCCGTGTGCTCACCCTGGGCAGACTACCCACGCGCCCCGGCGGACGGCTCCGGTTCGGCGACGGCCGGCCCCCGCTCCTGCGCGTCGTCCACGAGGCGGTGCAGCGCGGCGAGCAGGCCCGCGGCGTCGAGCTCCCCCACCACCGCGCCGCCGTCCCGGACGGGCACGCGCCCCGACGGCTCGGCGGCCAGGGCGGCGAACGCGGCATCCAGGGGGTCGCCGACGCGCAGCGTCGACGCGTCGGGGGCGGGCGCTCCCCCGGCCGGCCGCAGGTCGCGGCGCTCGACGGCGCCGAGCGCGAGCAGCCGGACCCCGGCCCCGGTGCCGACGAGGTCGGCGACGGCGGCGCTCGCGGGCGCGGCCAGCAGCCGGACCGGGTCGGAGAGCTGCTCGAGCCGGCCGCCCCGGCTCAGCACCGCGACGCGGTCGGCGAGCCGCACGGCCTCGTCCACGTCGTGCGTGACGAGCATCACCGTCGTGCCGAGCTCCTGCTGGATCCGGCGGAACTCCCCCTGCAGCCGCCGCCGGCCGACGGGGTCGACCGCGCCGAACGGCTCGTCCATGAGCAGCACGGGCGGGTCGGTCGCCAGCGCCCGGGCCACGCCGACGCGCTGCCGCTCGCCGCCCGACAGCTCGTGCGGGTAGCGGCGGGCGTACCGGCCGGGCTCCAGCCCGACGAGCTCGAGCAGCTCCCCGGTCCGCGCGCGGGTGCGGGCACGGTCCCAGCCGAGCAGCCGCGGGACGGTGCCGACGTTCTGCTCGACGGTGCGGTGCGGGAACAGGCCGACGTTCTGGATGACGTAGCCGATCCGCCGGCGCAGCGCGACGGCGTCGACGTCGGTGACGTCCTCGCCGTCGAGCAGGATGCGGCCCGACGACGGCTCGACCAGGCGGTTCGCCAGCCGCAGCGTCGTCGACTTGCCGCACCCCGAGGGCCCGACGAGCGCGAGCAGCTCGTGCTCCTGCACCTCGAGCGAGAGGTCGCCGACGGCCACCGTCCCGTCCGGGTACTCCTTGCGCACGTGCTCGAACCCGATCGCCGTCGCCATGGCGACGACGCTACCCGCGGCCACCGACACACGCCGGGCCGCGCGTGTCGGTGGTGGCCGGTAGCGTCGAGCGGGTGACAGGACCCCTGACCTCGGCCGCCACCGGCGCGCTCGCCACCGTGGCGGGCGACCCGGCCGCGAACCCGTGGCTGTCCTGGGACTACGTGCAGCGGAACTGGGGCGACATCAGCCGGGCGCTGGAGCAGCACGCGAGCCTGACCGTCCAGGCGGTGCTCATCGCCTGCGCCGTGGCGCTGCCGCTCGGCATGCTCGCGCACCTGCGGCCCCGGCTGGCCGCGCCGATCGTCGGCACCACCGGCGTGCTGTACACGATCCCGTCGCTCGCGCTGTTCACGGTGCTCGTGCCCTGGACCGGGATCGGCCGGACGCCGGTCCTCGTCGGGCTGGTCGTCTACGCGCTGCTCGTGCTCGTCCGGAACGTGCTGGTCGGGCTCGGCGGCGTCGACGAGAGCGTGCGGGACGCGGCCCGGGGCCTCGGGTACGGCCGGCTGCGGCTGCTGCTGACCGTCGAGCTGCCGAACGCGCTGCCGGCGATCATCACGGGCATCAGGCTCGCCACGGTGACCACGGTCGCCCTCGTCACCGTCGGCGTCGTCGTCGGGTACGGCGGGCTGGGCAACCTCATGTTCCGCGGCTTCCGCAACAACAAGTACCACGCGGAGATCCTCACGGCGACGCTGCTGTGCCTCGCGCTCGCGCTGGTGCTCGACCTCGTGCTCTGGCTGATCGGGCGCGCGGTGACGCCCTGGGCGCGCGGACGGGAGGCCTGAGCGGTGGACGTGCTGCAGGACGCGGTCGCGTGGCTCAACGACCCGCTGAACTGGACCGGCCGGGACGGCGTGCTCGCGCTCACCGCGGAGCACCTGCGGATCAGCGGGCTGGCCGTGCTGCTCGCCGCGCTGGTGGGCCTGCCGACCGGCATCTGGCTCGGCCACCGGCGGCGCGGCGGCGCGCTCACGGTCGTGCTCTCGAACACCTCGCGCGCCCTGCCGACGTTCGCGCTGCTGACGATCTTCGCGTCGACCGGGCTGTTCGGCGCCACGGCGACCGTGCTCGCGGTGGCGGTGTTCGCCGTGCCGCCCATCCTCAGCAACACGTTCACCGGGCTGATGGAGGTCGACGGCGACGTGCGCGACGCCGCCCGCGGCGTGGGCATGTCCGGCGCGCGGTCACTCGCGCTCGTCGAGCTGCCGCTCGCGCTGCCGCTGGTCGGCGCCGGGCTGCGGACCGCCACCACGCAGGTGCTGGCGACGGTCCCCCTGGCCGCCCTGGTCGGTGGCACCAGCCTGGGCTCGATCATCGTGCAGGGCATGGCCCTGCAGCGGTACGGCCAGGTGGTCGCCGGGGCCGTGCTGGTCGCCGGGCTCTGCCTGGTCGTCGAGGCCGTGCTCGCGCTCGTGCAGCGCGCCCTGACCCCCGCGCCGATGCGCGCGGCCGCCCGGCGCCGGCGCCCGTCGTCGGCCGCAGCGGTTGCCGACCCCCCGGATCGCCGGTTCCATGAGCGGCGCGATCCCGTCCGTGTGCCCGACACCCCGAGAACAGAGGAACGCACATGAACCTCCGTCGAACCACCCTCCCCGCCGCGGCGGCCGGGATCCTGCTCCTCGTCGCGGCGTGCGGCGACCCCGGCTCGGGCGGCGGCACCGCGGACCCGACCTCGGGCGGCGACGCCTCCGGCGCGGTCTGCGAGCCGGTGGCGGGCGACCAGCTCGTCGTCCTCGAGGACGACCAGGGCCTGCAGAACGCCGACAACGTCATCCCGGCCGTCAACGCGGCGGCCGCCCAGGCCGACCCGGGCCTGATCCCGCTCCTGGACACGGTCTCCGAGGCCCTGGACACGGACAAGCTCATCGCGCTGAACAAGGCCGTCGACATCGACCGGCAGACCTCCTCCGAGGCCGCCGCCCAGTTCGTCGAGGACGAGGGCCTGGCCGCGGCCGACACGTCGGCGGGGACCGGGAAGAGCGTCGTCGTCGGCGCCGCGAACTTCTCCGAGAGCGCGACGCTCGGCGAGATCTACGCCGCCGTGCTGCGCTCCGCCGGGTACACCGCCGAGGTGCAGACCATCGGCAACCGCGAGACCTACCTGCCGGCCCTGCAGAGCGGCCAGATCACGCTCACGCCCGAGTACGCGGCGACGCTGGCGGAGTTCCTCAACACGAGCGCCAACGGGCCGGACGCCGAGCCGGTTGCCAGCTCCGACCCCGACGCGACCGTCGAGGCCCTGACGACGCTCGGCACGGACGCGGGCCTGACGTTCGGCGCGGTCTCCGCGGCGCAGGACCAGAACGCGTTCGCCGTCACGTCGGCGTTCGCCGAGGAGCACGACGTCGCCACGCTGTCCGACCTCGCGACGGCGTGCGGCGGCGGCCTGGTGCTGGCCGGGCCGGCGGAGTGCCCGGAGCGGCCGTTCTGCCAGCCGGGCCTCGAGGAGACCTACGGGCTGACGTTCACCGAGTTCCGGTCGTACGACTTCGGCCTGATCGGCGACGCGGTGCGGCAGGGCGAGGCCTCGATCGGGCTGGTGCTGTCGAGCGACGGCTCGCTCGCGAGCTGACGCCGAGCGCGGCTCCCGCACCACGACGACGGGGCGGGCCGGACGGGGACCACTCCGCGCCCGGCCCGCCCCGTCCTCGCGTCCGAGGCCCGGGCGCGGCCCTACAGCCCCGCCGACTCCAGCAGCCGCAGCCAGACCTCGCTCACCGTCGGGTACGCCGGCACCGCGTGCCACAGGCGGTCCAGCGGCACCTCCCCCACGACGGCGACGGTCGCGGCGTGCATCAGCTCCGCGGCGTCCGGCCCGGTGAACGTCGCCCCGACGATCACGCCCCGCGCGTCGTCCAGCACGAGCTGCGCCGTCCCGGCGTACCCGTCGGCCGCGACCGACGCCCCCGCCACGGACCCGATCGCGTACTGCACCGTGCGCACGCCGATCCCCGCGTCCCGCGCCTCCCGCTCGGTCCGGCCCACCCAGGCGACCTCGGGCCGGGTGAACACGACCTGCGGCACGGCGGCCGCGTCGGCGCTGGCCCGGTACCGGGTCCACGGCCGCGCACCGGTCTCGGACCCGGCAGCCGCGTCGTCGCCCGAGTACCGCGCCGCCACCACGTCGCCGGCCACCCGGGCGTCGTACTTCCCCTG
This sequence comes from Cellulomonas hominis, assembly GCF_014201095.1. Lineage (NCBI taxonomy): Bacteria > Bacillati > Actinomycetota > Actinomycetes > Micrococcales > Cellulomonadaceae > Cellulomonas > Cellulomonas hominis. The sequence goes on from NZ_JACHDN010000001.1 coordinate 240,246, forward strand.
GTGGGTGGTCGCGGTGCGTCCCGTGACGTCCCCGACGGCGAACAACCAGCCCCCGTCGACGCCGGGCACCTGCAGCGCGTCGTCGACAGCGAGCGCCGCGCCGGGCTCCAGCCCCAGCACCTCCAGCCCGAGGTCGGTCGTCCGCGGACGCCGTCCGGTCGCGACCAGCACCTCGTCGGCGTGCACCTCGTCGTCCCCCTGCGGCCCCGTCACGCTCAGGTGCACGCCGGCCTCGTCGCGGCGCACCGACGTCGCGGAGGTGCCGAACCGGAGGTCGACGCCGAGGTCGCGCAGGCCGGTCGCCACCTCGTCGGCCGCGAACGGCTCGGAGCCCGTGAGCACGCGGTCGCCGCGCACCAGCAGCGTCACCTCGGCGCCGAGGTCGCGGTAGGCGACGGCCATCTCGACACCGACCACGCCGCCGCCGAGGATCGCGAGCCGCGCGGGCACGTCCTTCACGGCCGTGGCCTCCCGGGAGGTCCACGGCTGCGCCTCCGCGAGGCCGGGGACCGGCGGGATCACCGGCTCGCTCCCGGTCGCGAGGACGACCGCGTGCCGCGCGGTCACCCGGACGTCTCCGTCCTCGGTCTCGACCAGCAGCGTCCGCGCGCCGGTGAACCGCGCCGTGCCGCGGAGCAGCGCGATGCCGGTGGAGTCGAGCCACTCGACCTGGCCGTGGTCGTCCCAGTGCGACGTGAACTCGTCGCGCCGGGCGAGCACCTGCTGCGGGTCCGGCGTCCCGGACACCAGCTCGGCGGCGCCCGGGACCGCACGCGCGGCCGCGAGGACCGCGCCGGGGCGCAGCAGCGCCTTGGAGGGCATGCAGGCCCAGTAGGAGCACTCGCCGCCGACGAGCTCGTGCTCGACGACGGCGACCGAGAGGCCGAGCCGCCCCGCCCGGTCGGCGGCGTTCTCGCCCACGGCCCCGGCGCCGACCACCACGACGTCGTACGTGACGGCCCCCGGGTCGCCAGACCCGGGCTGCTGGCTGTCCTCGCTCATGTGCTCGCTCCGTTCTTGGGGTGCGCGGTCGCTCCATCGTGGCCTGCCGGCGGCGGGACGGCAGGTCGGCGGGACGGCATGTCGACGGGCAGGACGACCAGCGCGCGTCGGACGGCGATCAGGTGAACTGAGCCGTCGCCGGACCACACCCGGGTGAAACTGCCCCGTTCCCCTGTGCCGACCCTCCTGCCGGTGGGACCTTTGTCCCATGGAACCGGACGAGTGGCGGATCGACGTCACGGACGCAGACATCCGCGCCGCCAAGCGCGAGTGGGTCGCGGCCCGTGACGGAGACGCGACCGACGCCGAGGTGGCGCGGCGGTACGAGGTGCTGCGCCTGCTCGTCCACGCCCAGGCCCAGCAGCTCGCGGACGACGTCCGCGCCCGCGCCGGCCGCGCCCGCACCCCCGACGCGGACTGACGAACCCCGGCTCACCGAGACCGCAGGATCCGCCGGCTCGGGGCGCCCGTGCGCCGACGGATCCTGGCGTCCCGGCGTCAGGAGGCCGGCGGGACGGCGTTGTCCGCGATGACCTGCTGGTAGAAGCGGAAGCTGTCCTTGGGCGTGCGCTCCTGGGTGTCGAAGTCGACGCCGACGATGCCCCAGCGCTGCTCGTACCCCTCGCCCCACTCGAAGTTGTCGAGGAACGACCACACGTAGTGCGCCTCGAGCGGCACCCCGTCGGCGACGGCCCGCGCGGCCTGCTGGAAGTGCGTGCGCAGGTACTCGGTCCGGTAGGGGTCGTCGGTGGTGAGCGCCGCGGACTCGTCCGGGATGCCGTTCTCCGTGAGCAGCAGCGGGATCGCGGGGTACTCGTCGCGCAGCCGGGTCAGCAGGTCGTAGAGGCCCTCGGGCCAGATCTGCTGCCAGGACGCCGCCGACGTCGGGTGGATGGTCACCTGCGCGCCGGTGGTCGCCACGCCGGTGACGCCGTAGTACTGGATCGCGAGCAGGTCCGACGGGGTGCTGATGGTCTCCATGTCCCCGTCCTCGATCAGCGCCTCGAACCGGCTGGGCTCGGCGGGGACCTGGCCCGCGAGGATCCCGATCGCGTCGTCGGGGTACGAGCCCGTCAGCACGGGGTCGAGGAACAGCCGGTTCTCCGCGGCGTCCACCCGGGTGGCGGCCTCCTCGGCGCCCTCCAGCGGGTACACCGGCAGCAGGTTCAGCGCGATCCCGATCCGCCCGTCCGCCCCGGCGTCGCGGAACCGCTGCACCGCGAGCCCGTGCGCCAGCAGCTGGTGGTGCACCGCCGTGACGGCGGTCTGCGGGTTCTTCAGGCCGGGCGCGTGCGCGCCGTACCAGTGGCCGACGTAGGCGTGGGTCTTCGGCTCGTTGATGGTGAACCAGTCCGCCCCGGTGTCGCCGAGGGCGTCAACCATGATCCCGGCGTAGTCGGCGAACCGCTGCGCCGTGTCCCGGACCGCCCAGCCCCCGGCGTCCTGCAGCGCCTGCGGCAGGTCCCAGTGGAACAGCGTGATGGCCGGCCGGATGCCCGCGTCGACGAGCCCGTCGACGAACCGGCGGTACCAGTCGAGCCCGACCTGGTTCACGTCGCCGGAGCCCGTCGGCTGCACGCGCGGCCAGGACACCGAGAACCGGTAGGACCCGATCCCGAGCTCCGTCATGAGCCGGATGTCGTCGGCCCACCGCCGGTAGACGTCGGCGCCGGGGTCGCCGGTGGCGCCCGAGCGGATCTTGCCGGGGGTGGCGCAGAAGGTGTCCCACACGGACGGGCCGCGGCCGTCCGCGGTGGTGGAGCCCTCCACCTGGAAGGCCGACGTCGCCGCGCCCCAGGTGTATCCCGCGGGAAAGGTCAGGGGCGCCGACGGGGGCGCCCAGGCGCTCGGTGCCGGGTCGGGGGCGGGGGTGGACGAGCAGCCGCCGAGCAGCACCGCGCCGGCGGCGGCCGCGCCGAGACCCAGGGCGGTCCGGCGGTCGAGGACGGGGCCGGCGAAGCGCGCGCCGGCGGGGACGGGGGGACGGGACAGGGACGACACCGGACGCTCTCCTTCGAGGTCAGCGGGTGTGGGAGCGCTCCCGCACACGAGTGCGCCCCAGCGTAGCGGCAGGGGATGCGGCGGCGGGGGCGAAAACGACGAAGGCCCCGGCTGGTGTCTCCACCGGCCGGGGCCTCCCGCTGTGCGCCATCAGGGACTCGAACCCCGAACCCGCTGATTAAGAGTCAGCTGCTCTGCCAATTGAGCTAATGGCGCGCGATTGAGAACGCTAGCACCGCCCCCGCCCGGAACGCGAATCCGATCCGCCCTCCACGGCCCCGCAGTGGCGCACGTCACGCCGGGTGCGGGTCCACGGCGGCGTCGGGGTCGGCGGGGACGTCGTCCTCCGCGCGGGGCTCGGGGCGCGCGGGGGCGGCGTCGTCCTCCCACCAGGCGTCCTCCGGCAGCCCCTCGGACTCGAGGATGGCGTCCGACCGCGGCTCGGCCACGGCCAGGTCCGCCAGCAGGGTCAGCGGCACGTGCTCCGCCAGCAGGTCCATCACGACCGCCGCCGCGTCCTCCTGCGCCGCAGGCTCGCCGGCACCCTCGCCCCGGTCCGGCCGCGCCTCGTCGTCCCTCACGTCCACTCCCCCGAGCTCGTTCCTGGCGACCATGGGAACACCCGTCCCGCGGGCGCGCAACAGTGCCGGGACGGCGGGTCGTGCCTGCTCAGAGGTACAGCCCGGTGCCCTGCCCGTCGCCGCGCGGCTCGGCCACCGCGTGCACGTCCTTCTCGCGGAGCAGCAGGTAGGTCCGGGCCTCCAGCTCGACCTCGGCGCGCTCGTCCGGGTCGAACAGCACCCGGTCCCCGACGGTCACCTGGCGGACGTGCTGGCCGACCGCGACGACGGCGCCCCAGGTCAGCCGCTTGCCGACCGCGGCCGTCGCCGGGATGACGATGCCCGCCGTGGACCGGCGCTCGGACGCGTCCTGGTCGAGCTGCACCAGCAGGCGGTCGTTGAGCATCCGGATGGGCAGCTCGGGGCGGGCGGCGGGGGTCTCGGGGCGCTGTGCACTCACCCGCCCGACGGTACTGCGTCGGCGGTGCGACGTACGCTGGCGGCGCCCACCCCACCCGCAGACGCAGGAGACGCCATGCCCCGCCTCGCCGCCGGCGACACCGCCCCCGACTTCACCCTCCCGACGGCCGACGGCGGCTCCGTCACCCTGTCGGACCTCCGGGGGCAGCACGTGGTCGTGTACTTCTACCCGGCCGCCGGCACGCCGGGCTGCACCAAGCAGGCCTGCGACTTCCGGGACTCGCTGGCGTCGCTGCAGGCGCACGGCTACCGCGTCGTGGGCGTCTCCCCGGACGCCGTGCCCGCGCTCGCCCGGTTCGCCGAGGCCGAGGACCTGACCTTCCCGCTCGCGTCCGACCCCGACAAGGCCGTGCTCGAGGCCTGGGGCGCGTGGGGCGAGAAGTCCCTGTACGGGAAGACCGTCACGGGCGTGATCCGCTCGACCGTCGTCGTCGACCCCGAGGGCACCGTCGAGCTCGCGCAGTACAACGTCAAGGCCACCGGCCACGTCGCCAAGCTGCGGCGCGACCTCGGCATCGACTGAGCGCCGGCGTCTGGCACAGTAGCCAGCGCGCGGGAGTGGTGTAACGGCAGCCACGCCAGGTTTAGGTCCTGGTGCCCGGAAGGGCGTGCGGGTTCGACTCCCGTCTCCCGCACTCCCCCGTCCGCGGGAGGCGGTTCACCCGCCCGAACCGCTCACCACCCGGATGCGCCGGTCGACACGGGCCCGTCCGGGTGACCCGTCGCCCGTCCGCTCAGACCGCGCGTCACCCGCTCGACAGGGAGGCGGGACGTCCGACGACGTCCGACGCGGGCGAGGACGGCCGCGGTGGCACGACGAGAGGCCGACGATGACGGCGACGATCGCGACGGAACCGGACGAGGCGACGGCGGCGGTGGAGCCGCAGCCGGCCCCGCGGCGGCGCGGGATGGGCTTCACGGGGAAGATCCTGCTGACCGTGTCGACCGCGGTCGCCATGACCGGCCTCCTGGGCTGGATCTCGATCCTCACGCTGTGGCAGAGCACCGCCCGGACCGAGCAGATGTACGCCGACCACGTCGCCGGGCTGGTGCTCGCCAGCCAGGTGGCGTCGCACCTCAGCGGCGCCCAGGCCATCGGCAGCGACATGCGCGCCGCGCAGGAGGACGGGGACCCGTTCCGCGCGTCCGCGCTGGCCGACGACCGGGGCGCCGCGATCGGCGAGCCCTCGCCGCGCTCGACGAGTACACGGCGATGCCCGACCTCACCGACGAGCTCACCTCGATCGCCGCGGACGTCCGCGAGGCGCTCGGCATGTACCGCGACCTCGCCGGCTCCAGCCAGGGCGCGGACACCGCCGCACGGGAGGCGGCGAACCGGGTGGACGAGCTCATCGACGCCCAGGCGAGCACCGCCGAGGAGGCCGCCCGGGCGGCGACCGCGGCCGGCGACCGCAGCGTGCAGCTCGAGTTCGCGGCGCTCGCGATCGCCGCGGTCCTGCCGGCCGTGACCGGCGTGGTGGTGGCGCGGCGCCTCAGCCGGCGGCTGAACCGGGTGGCCGACGCCGCTCAGGCCCTGGCAGGCGGCGATCTCACGGTGACCAGCGGCGTCACCGGCGCCGACGAGATCGGCCGCACCGCCGCCGCGCTCGACCACGCCACCGCGGCGCTGCGCGAGACGGTGTCCGGCATCGTCGGGACCGCGCAGACGGTCGCCCAGGCCGCCGGCCGGCTGGACCGGTCCGCGCACCAGGTGGTGTCCACGGCCGACCGGACCTCCGAGCAGGCGGGCGTCGTCGCCGGAGCCGCCGAGCAGGTGAACCGCGACGTGCACACCGTGGCCGCCGGCGCCGAGCAGATGGGCGCGAGCATCCGGGAGATCGCCCGCAACGCCTCCGAGGCAGCCGGCGTGGCCGGGCAGGCGACCGCGGTGGCCGCCCGGACCAACGAGCAGGTCACCCGGCTCGGCACGTCCTCGGCCGAGATCGGCAACGTGGTCAAGGTCATCACGAGCATCGCCGAGCAGACCAACCTGCTCGCCCTCAACGCGACGATCGAGGCAGCCCGGGCCGGCGAGGCGGGCAAGGGCTTCGCCGTCGTGGCCGGCGAGGTCAAGGAGCTGGCCCAGGAGACCGCGAAGGCGACCGAGGACATCGCGCGCCGCGTCGAGGCCATCCAGGCCGACACCGACGGGGCCGTCGCCGCGATCGGGGAGATCGGGCAGATCATCGCCCGGATCGACGACTACCAGACGACGATCGCGTCCGCCGTCGAGGAGCAGACCGCGACGACGTCGGAGATGACCCGGTCCGTCGGGGACGCCGCGACCGGGTCCGGTGAGATCGCCGCGACGATCACCGGGGTGGCCGACGCGGCCGCGGGCAGCACCGAGGAGCTCGGCCGGATGGGCGAGTCGATCGCCGACCTCGCTCGCATGGCCGAGGAGCTCACGACCCGCGTGGCGCAGTTCCGGCACTGACACGACCGCGGCCCCGCACCCTCGGGGGTGCGGGGCCGCGGCGCGCTCGGTGCGCGGGGGCTCAGTTCTGCGCGGCCCCGGCGGCCGCGATCTGCGCGCGGACGTCGTCCATGTCCAGCGCCTTGACCGCGTCGACGACCTGCTCCAGCGCCGGCGCCGGCAGGGCACCCGCCTGGTTGAACACGAGGATGCCCTCGCGGAACGCCATCAGGGTCGGGATCGACGTGATCTGCAGCTCGGCAGCCAGCTGCTGCTCGGCCTCGGTGTCGACCTTGGCGTGCACGACGTCGGGGTGCTGCTCCGACGACTGCTCGAAGATCGGTCCGAAGCGCTTGCACGGGCCGCACCAGTCGGCCCAGAAGTCCACCAGGACGATGTCGTTCTCGCTGATCGTCTTCTGGATGCTCTCGGCCGTCAGCTCGGTCGTGGCCATAACGCCTCCTGTTGTCGGGTTGACGCCAGTAGAGCGCCCGGAACCGTTCCAGTATTCCCGGCCGCACCACCGTCCGCGCGCCCGGGCGCGTCGGGGTGGGCTCCCAGGCCGGTCGCGGGGTAGAACTGCCACGTGACCGACACCGCCGACCTGCCCCGCGAGCCCGAGCGCCCCTCCGGCTGGCTGAGCCCCGAGGGGATCGCCGCGGCCCGCCGCTCGCTGCCCCTGCTGTACGTGGACGCCATCCCGGTGCGCGTCGACGACTCGGGCGACGTCGTCGCCGTGGGGCTGCTGCTGCGCGTCACCCCGGAGGGCGTGATGTCCCGGGCGCTGGTCTCCGGGCGCGTCATGTACCACGAGCGGGTGCGGGACGCGCTGCTCCGGCACATCGAGAAGGACCTGGGCCCGGTCGCGCTGCCGCAGGTCCCGCCGACGCCGCAGCCGTTCACCGTCGCCGAGTACTTCCCCACCCCGGGCGTGACGCCGTACCACGACCCCCGGCAGCACGCCGTGTCGCTGGCCTACGTCGTGCCGGTGACCGGCGACTGCCGGCCGCAGCAGGACGCGCTCGACCTGGCCTGGCTGACGCCCGAGGAGGCGTGCAGCGAGCAGGTGCAGGTCGAGATGAACGGCGGCCAGGGCCTCCTGCTGCGGCAGGCCATGGCGCACGTCGGCCGGATGCCCTGAGGCCGGCCCCGGTGAGTGCCGCCGCGCCGGCCCGCCCGCTGGTCGCGCTCGCGGCGGGAGCGGGCGTCGCGACCGAGCTGGTGCGCGCGCTGGTCGAGGACCCGGGGGACGCCGGCACGACGGGCGAGCGCGTGGTCCGGCTGCTGTCCTACTTCACGATCCAGTCGAACGTGCTCGTGCTGGTCGCGTCCGCGCTGCTGGCCGGCCGGCCCGCGCGCGCCGGCCGGGTCGTGGCCGTGCTGCACCTGGACGCGCTGCTGTGCATCGCGGTCACGGGCGTCGTCTACCACGCGGTGCTCGCCGGCGCCGGGCTGCCCCTCACGCCGAGCGGCGCGGTGGCGAACCTGCTGCTGCACACCGTCGCGCCCGTCGGCGCCTGGCTGGCGTGGCTGCTGGTCGGTCCGCGGCCGCGGTTCGGCGGCGCGACCGTCGGGTGGGCCGTCGTGTTCCCGCTGACCTGGATCGCGTACACGTTCCTGCACGGGGCGGCGAGCGGCTGGTACCCGTACCCGTTCCTCGACGTCGGAGCGATCGGGTACGGCGCGGCGGCGTTGAACACGGCGGTCGTCGCGGCCGGCTTCCTCGTGCTCGCGGCGCTCGTGCGGCTGCTGGAGCGGGTGCTGCCGGGGACGCCGCGGGTGCCGAGCGCCGCGCCGGGGCCCGAGGCGCCCGCCGTCTGACGGCGGGCCCGGCCGGCGCGGCACCTCAGAGCTCGATCGCCGGCCAGTCCGCGAGGTCCACCCGCATCGCCCGGTCGTGCGTCGCCACCACCACGGCCGCCGAGGTCAGCCGCAGCGCCTCGGTCAGCTCGTCGACGAGCGCGATCGACAGGTGGTTGGTCGGCTCGTCCAGCACGAGCACGTGCGGCGCGGCCACCAGCGCGGCCGCGAGCTCGAACCGCCGGCGCTGCCCGACCGACAGCTCGCGCAGCGGCCGGTCCAGGTCCTCCTCCTCGAGCAGCCCGAGTGCGGCCACCGGGAGCACGTGCGCCGGGTCGAGCGCGCCGGAGCCGAGCAGGTCCAGCGCGCGGCGGGCGGCGGCCTCGAACCCGGTCATGGCCAGGCGCGCCGGGCTGTCGTCGTCCTGCACCAGCACGCCGAGCCGCACCCCGTCCGCCACCGACCGGTGCCCCCGGTCGAGCGCGACCTGCCCGGTCAGGGCGCCCAGCAGGGTGGACTTGCCCGACCCGTTGGGGCCGGTGACCAGCAGCCGGCCGGCGGGCGGGAGGTCGACCCGGACACCGGGCAGGTCCAGCCGCCCCGTGACGCGCGGCGCGCGCAGCTCCAGCAGTGGTCCGCCGCGGTAGTCCGCGGGCAGGCTCGGCAGGTCCGGGAACGTCAGCGCGGGCGGCGGCACGGGCACCTCGACGGCCTCGGCCTCGAGCTTCTGCACCAGCCGGTCGGCGGCCTTGACGTGGATCCGGGCGCGGGTGGCGCGGCGGTGCTTCTGGGAGCCCTTCGCGGGGCGCCACTCGTCGGACAGGCCCTCGTAGGACGCGTCCAGCCGCTCGGCCAGGCGAGCCGCCCGCTTGCGCTCCTGGGCGTACCGGGCGCGCCAGCGCCGCAGCGCCTGGTCCTTCTGGAACCGGTAGGTCGCGTACCGGGTCGCGCCGTACAGCACCGGCCGCCCGTCCATCGACGGGTCGAGGTCGAGGATCGCCGTCATCACGTCGTCCAGCAGCCGCCGGTCGTGCGTGACGATGACCACCACGCCGGGCCACTGCTGCAGCTGGGCGGTCAGGTACTCGATGCCACCGACGTCGAGGTGGTTCGTCGGCTCGTCCAGCAGCAGCACGTCCGCCCGCTCGGCGACGTGGCACGCCAGCCGCGCCCGGTACGCCTCGCCGACGCTGAGCGTGTCCAGGCGGCGCGCCGGGTCGCGCGGCGCGCCGAACCGGGTCAGCGCCTCGTCCACCCGGCGGTCGACGTCCCAGGCCGCGAGCCGCTCCGCCGCGGCCAGCGCCTCGGTGAGCGCCGCGAGGTCGCCCCGCTCGTGGTCGAACGCCGCGACGGCCGCGTCCAGGCGCTCAGCGGCCTCCCGGACGTGCCGCTGCGTGCGGCGCACCAGGTCGCCGACCGTCGCGCCGGGGGCCACGTCGAGCTCCTGCTGCACCACGGACACGGACCCCGCCCGGCGCACCTCGCCGGACGTCGGCAGCAGGTCCCCGGCCAGCAGCCGGAGCAGCGTCGTCTTGCCCGCGCCGTTCTCCCCCACCACGCCGACGCGGTCGCCGGCGGACGCGGACATGCCGACCGCGTTCAGCACCGGGCGGCCCGGGTAGCCGAACGTCAGGGCGTCCGCGACCAGGTGGACGTCGGCCACGGGCGCCTCAGCCGTCCCGCGGGCCGCCGAGCGCGGCGACGATCGCGGGCACCAGCGCGCGGAACGCCTGGCCGCGGTGCGAGATGCGGTTCTTCTCGGCCGGCTCCAGCTCCGCGCACGTCCGGGTGTCGCCCTCGGGCACCAGCACCGGGTCGTAGCCGAAGCCGTGGCTGCCCCGCGGGGCGGTCGCGAGCGTGCCGGGCAGGTGCCCGAGCTCGACGTGCTCGACCCCGTCCGGGGTGACCAGGGCCGCCGCGCACGTGAACCGCGCGGCGCGGTGCTCCGGGGAGATGTCCGACAGCTGCGCGAGCAGCAGGTCGAGGTTCGCGCGGTCGTCGCCGTGCCGGCCGGACCAGCGCGCCGAGAAGATGCCCGGCGCCCCGCCGAGCACGTCGACCGACAGGCCGGAGTCGTCCGCGACCGCGGGCAGGCCGGTGTGCCGGGCCAGCGCGCGCGCCTTGATCAGGGCGTTCTCGGCGAAGGTCACCCCGTCCTCGACCGGCTCGGGCGCGCCGACGTCGCGCGCGCCGACCACGGAGTCCGGGTCCAGGTCCGGCAGCGCCGGGACGAGGATCGCCCGCAGCTCGCCGACCTTGTGGGCGTTGTGGGTGGCGAGGACCAGGCGGGCCGGGCCGGTCACGCGCGCACCGCCGAGCCGCCGCGCACCGTCACCGGGGCGTCGCCCGGCAGGGCCAGCACCTCGGCCTGCACGCGCGCCAGCTCCGACGTGCCGACCAGCGCGAGGTCCAGCAGCGCGTCGAGCTCGGCGCGGTCGAACGGCGCGTGCTCCGCGGTGCCCTGCACCTCGACGAAGTGCCCGGACCCGGTGACGACGACGTTCATGTCGGTCTCGGCGCGCACGTCCTCGACGTACGGCAGGTCCAGCACCGGCCGGCCGTCCACGATGCCGACGCTGACCGCCGCCACCGAGTCGCGCAGCACGGTGCGCTTCCGGTCGACCTGCTTCTGCGCGACGCCCCACGCCACCGCGTCCGCGAGCGCCACGTACGCGCCCGTCACGGCCGCGGTGCGGGTGCCGCCGTCCGCCTGGAGCACGTCGCAGTCCAGCACGATCGTGTTCTCGCCCAGCGCGGCGACGTCCACGACGGCGCGCAGCGACCGGCCGATCAGCCGGGAGATCTCGTGCGTGCGGCCGCCGATCTTCCCGCGCACCGACTCGCGGTCCGAGCGGGTGCTCGTCGAGCGCGGCAGCATCGCGTACTCCGCGGTCACCCAGCCCTCGCCGGAGCCCTTGCGCCAGCGCGGCACGCCGGCCGTGAAGGACGCGACGCACAGCACCTTCGTGCCGCCGAACTCCACCAGGACGCTGCCCTCGCCCGCGTCGAGGTACCGGCGGGTGATCGAGATCGGGCGCAGCGCGTCCGGGGCGCGGCCGTCGGCGCGCGGGGCGGTCGCGGGCGCGGCGGACGAGGTCGGGGAGTCGGTGGTCATGCCCCCGAGGGTAGCCCGGCCCGGGGACACCCCCCGGCCCGCCGCCCGCCACCCCGCGGCCCGCCGACCCCGCAGTCCGCCGACAGAGGGGCCCGGGCCCGGGTCCCGGCGGACCACGGGTCAGAGGTCGACGGTCAGGCCCGGGCGGGCCAGGTCCACCGGGCCGGCGTACGCCGCCGCGGCCTCCGCCAGGCTCGCGGCCGGGTCGTTCCACGCCACGAGGTGCGTGAGCAGCAGCCGGCGGGAGCCGCCGCGCGCCGCCGCCTCGCCCGCGCGGCGGCCCGTGAGGTGCACGCCCCGCGGTGCCCCGGCGGTCGTCTCCAGGTAGGCCGCCTCGGCGAGCAGCAGGTCCGCGTCCCGGGCCAGGTCGTCCAGCCCGGGGCACGCGTCGGTGTCGCCGGTGTACGCGAGCGTGACGGTCCGGCCCGGGTCGGCGGACGACGGTCCGGTCACGCGGAGCCCGAACGCCGGGACCGGGTGCTCCACCGGCACGGGCTCGAGCGTGAGCGGCCCCACCCGCACCGGCTCGCCGGCGCGCCAGGTGCCGAGCGCGAGGTGGTCGGCGGTGTCGGTCGCCGGGTCGTGGCCGGACAGCTGCGCCAGCCGCTCGCGCGTCCCGTCGGGCCCCCACAGCGGCAGGGGCCCCGGCCGGGCCCCGCGCGGGTCGTAGCGGAGCATGACGCCGAGCACCACGACGTCAGCGACGTGGTCCGCGTGCAGGTGGCTGATCGCGACCGCGTCCAGCGTCGCGGGCTCCAGGTACCGCTGCAGCGGGCCGAGCGCGCCGTTGCCGAGGTCGAGCAGCACGCTCCACGTGCGCGTCCCGCCCGACCCGTCCGGCCCCTCGGCCTGGACCAGGTAGCAGGACGCCGCCGCGTCCGGGCCCGGGAACGACCCGGCACTGCCCACGACCACGAGCCTCATCGGCACCTCTCCCCTGCGCGACAGGGGGCCGGGACGACCCCGTCCTGCGACGGCCCCGGAGCCATGATGCCGTGCGGGCCCCGGCCGTGTGCGGACGAGGGTCCTGCCGGGGACGTGGCGCTCGTCACGGCCGCAGCGGGGGCGGCGCGGGCCGGCACGGGCGGCTCCGGCCCTCAGCGCAGCGCGGCGCGCTCCTCCACGTGCCGCACCTCGGGCCCGAGGAACCGGCGGGCCAGGGCCGCGAACGGCTCGGGGTCGCCGGTCGCGAGGAACCGGTGCTCGGGCGGCCCGGCGGCCGGGTCGCGCTCGAGGTCGTGCGCGACGAGCGTGCGGTACACGTCCTTCGCGGTCTCCTCGGCGCTGGACACCAGCGTGACGTCCTCGCCCATCACGTAGGAGATGACGCCGGTCAGCAGCGGGTAGTGCGTGCAGCCGAGGACGAGCGTGTCGACGCCCGCGTCCTTCACCGGCTGCAGGTACTCCGCCGCGACGCCGAGCAGCTCGGGGCCGGACGTGATGCCCGCCTCGACGAACTCCACGAACCGCGGGCACGCCTGCGTCGTGAGCTGCACGCCGGGCGCGACGGCGAACGCGTCGTCGTACGCCCGCGACTCGATGGTCGCGCGGGTGCCGATCACGCCGATGTGCCCGCTGCGGGTGGCGGCGACGGCGCGGCGCGCGGCGGGCAGGATCACCTCGACCACGGGGAGCCCCTTGCGGAGGGTGTACCGCTCGCGCGCGTCCCGCAGGACTGCCGAGGACGCGGTGTTGCAGGCGATGACCAGCATCTTCACCCCGGCGTCGACGAGGTCGTCCATCACCTCGAGCGCGTGGGCGCGCACCGCCGCGAGCGGCTTCGGCCCGTACGGGGTGTTCAGGGTGTCGCCGATGTACAGCACGGCCTCGTGCGGGAGCTGGTCGATGATCGCCCGCGCGTTGGTGAGCCCGCCCACCCCCGAGTCGAAGATCCCGATGGGTGCGTCGTTCACGACCCCGAGCCTAGCCCCGTCCGCGGGTCGTCCCGGCCCGGCTCGTCGCGGCCCGGCCCGTCCGGCAGGTCCGCCAGCAGGCAGGCCATCAGCGTCTCCTGCCACCAGCCCAGCGCAAGGAACACCGACCCGAGGTAGTGCCGGGCCTGGGCCGCGTGGTCGTCGGCCGCGGGGTCGGCGTGCACGACCTCGTCCTCGAGCGCCGCGCTCGCCTCCTCGTCGGTCACGCCGAGCCGCTCCCCGAGCACGAGCCGGATGTCCGTCAGCGCGGCGGCGAACGCCGGCGCCCGGTGCGCGCGCACCCGGACCACGGCGGTGTCGGACTGCCGGGCCCGGTACCGCTCGCCGGTGGCGGGGTCCACGTCGTCCGCGATCAGCGCCCGGTACACCTCGACCAGCCGCAGGGCCTTCTCCCGGCGCAGGTCGTCCTCGGTGAGGCGGCGGAACTCCCGCGCGACCTCCCGGTCGTCCCTCGACGCGTCGGGCAGCAGCCGGCGCACCGCCGGGTCCTCGGGGGTGCGGTACGGCAGGTGCGCCATCCGGGCCCAGTCCGGCCGGCCCGGCCCGTCGACGTCGTGGTCCTCCCCGTCGGGGTGCACCGGCTCCCAGGTCTCCAGCCGCTCGCCGATGCCGAGCAGCTCCGCGACGTCCGACACCACCGTGGCCAGCACGTCCCGCTCGCCGGCCTCCATCTCGGCGACGAACCGGTCGCCCTCCCGCCGGAACGCCCGCACTACGCCGACGCCCCGCTGCGCTGCAGGGTCGCCCACAGCCCGAAGCCGTGCATGGCCTGCACGTGCACCTCCATCTGCTCCCGGTTCCCCGAGGACACCACGGACCGGCCCTGCTCGTGCACCTCGAGCATGAGCCGCTCCGCCTTGGTCTGCGAGTAGCCGAAGTACGACCGGAACACGTAGGTGACGTAGGACATGAGGTTGACCGGGTCGTTCCACACGATCGTCACCCACGGGTCGCCGAGGGCGCTCTCCGCGTGGGCAATCTGCTCGGGTGCGATCGACACCCGTCCACTGTAGGTGCCCCCGGGTGCGGCGCACGGCCGCCCGCCCGCATACCGTGTGGTCATGACGTCGTCGAGCACCGCGCTGCTGACCGACCGCTACGAGCTCACCATGCTGCAGGCCGCCCTCGCCGACGGGACGGCCGGGCGCCGGTGCGTGTTCGAGGTGTTCACCCGGAGGCTGCCGCACGGACGCCGGTACGGGGTGCTCGCCGGGACCGGCCGGGTGCTCGAGGCGCTGGCGGACTTCCGGTTCGGCCCCGAGGAGCTCGACTGGCTGGCCCGCGAGCGCGTGGTGGACGACGCGACGCTCGACTACCTCGCGGGCTACCGGTTCACCGGCTCGGTCAGCGGGTACGCCGAGGGCGAGATGTTCTTCCCGCACTCCCCCGTCCTGACCGTCGAGGGCACGTTCGCCGAGGCGGTGCTGCTCGAGACCGTCGTGCTGTCCGTCCTCAACTACGACTCCGCCGTCGCGTCCGCGGCGTCCCGGATGACGAGCGCCGCGATCGGCCGGCCCTGCCTGGAGATGGGCGCGCGCCGCGCGCACGAGCAGGCGGCCGTCGCGGCCGCGCGGGCCGCCGCGGTCGCCGGGTTCGCCGGCACCTCGAACCTCGAGGCGGGCCGCCGGTACGGGCTGCCGACCATCGGCACCGCCGCGCACGCCTTCACCCTGCTGCACGACGACGAGGAGGCCGCGTTCGCCGCGCAGGTCGCGTCCTCGGGCCCCGGCACGACGCTGCTGGTGGACACCTACGACGTGCGGCGCGGGGTGGAGCGGGCGATCGCCGCCGCGGGCACCGGCCTGGGCGCGGTCCGGCTGGACTCCGGCGACCTGGGGGTGCTCGCGCAGGAGGTCCGGGCGCAGCTCGACGGGCTCGGCGCCCGCGACACCCGGATCGTCGTCACGTCCGACCTCGACGAGTACGCCATCGCCGCGCTGGCGGTCGCGCCCGTCGACTCCTACGGCGTCGGGACCTCGCTCGTCACCGGCTCGGGGGCCCCGACGTGCGGCATGGTCTACAAGCTCGTCGCCCGCGAGGGCCGCGACGGGACGCTGGAGCCGGTCGCGAAGGCCTCGGTCGCGAAGGGGTCGGTCGGCGGGCGGAAGTCGGCGGCCAGGCGCCTGGACGAGTCCGGGCGCGCCGTCGCGGAGGTCGTGGTCAGCGGCGAGGACGAGGCGGTGCGCGCGTGGGCGCCCGCCGAGGCCGACCTGCGAGGGCTCGTGGTGCCGCTGGTGACGGACGGGGAGGTGCGCCCGGGGTGGACCGGCCCCGAGGGCGTCGCCGCGGCCACCGCCCGGCACGCGGCCTCCCGGGACGAGCTGCCCCGCGGGGCGCGGCGGCTGTCCGCCGACGAGGCGGCCCTGCCCACGGTGACGCTGACGCTCTGACCGCGCCGGTCGGCGGCCGACCGGCGGCCGAGTGGAGGCCGAATGGCCGCCCCGGACACGACGGAGCCCGCACCCTCTCGAAGGGGGGTGCGGGCTCCGTGTCTGCGGCAGCCGCGCGGCTACACGCGCGAGCGGCCCCGGCCGACCAGGCCCAGGATCAGGCTCACGACCAGGACGGCGATACCGATCCACAGCAGGAACTTCGCGGCCTCCACGGCCACACCCAGGATCAGCAGGACCACACCGATGATGATGAGGATCAGCCACGCGGGCATGTGTCGCTCCCTTCGTCCCCCTGCTCCGTGGTCCGCCGGCCGGAACCGGCGAACTCCCTGTTCATGAGGACGACGCTCTCACCGAAACGCCAGGTCGGCACGTCGAACGCTCCGGTTGCGGGCACGCATCAGCGGTGCTAATCCGGTGCGCTCACCTGCGGGAACGCGTCGGTCAGCGCTTGCCGACGAACCAGCCGCGCACCATCGCCACGCGGGCCTCGAGCTGGGCGGGGTCCGCGAGCGGCACCTCGGGCCCGCCGCACCGGCGCCGGAGCTCGGCGTGCACGGCGCCGTGCGGCTGCCCGCTGCGCCGCGACCACGCCCCGACCAGCTGCGACAGCTCCTTGCGGAGCTCCGCCTGCCGCCGGTGGTCCATCTCGGCGCGGTCGGGACCGGGCTGGCCCTTGCCCTTCTTCGCGTTGAGCTGGCTCGCCTGGCGCTGCCGCAGCAGCGTCGTCACCTGGTCCGCGTCCAGCAGCCCGGGCAGGCCGAGGAAGTCGAGCTCCTCCTCCGAGCCGACGTCGGCGCCGGTACCGAACTCGCCGCCGTCGAACAGCACGCGGTCGAACGACGCCTGCGCCTCCAGCGCCTCGAACGTGCCCTGCAGCGCGTCCGACGCCTTCTCGGACCGGTTGGCGTCCGCGACCAGCGCGTCCTCGGGGTTGTAGCCCTCGCCCTGCTCCTCCGCGGTCAGCGGCCGGTCGAGGGCGTGGTCGCGCTCGACCTCCAGCGCGTTCGCCAGGGCCAGCAGCGGCGCGACGCTCGGCAGGAACACCGACGCCGTCTCGCCGCGCTTGCGGGCGCGCACGAACCGGCCGATGGCCTGCGCGAAGAACAGCGGCGTCGCGGCGCTCGTCGCGTACACGCCCACCGCGAGCCGCGGCACGTCGACGCCCTCGGACACCATGCGGACCGCGACGAGCCACCGGTCGTCGGACGCCGAGAACTCGTCGATCCGGGCGCTCGCGCCGTCGTCGTCGGACAGCACGACCGTCGGCGACTTCCCGGTGAGCCGCGCGAGGTGCCCGGCGTAGGCGCGCGCGTCCGTCTGGTCCGTGGCGATCACCATGGCGCCGGCGTCCGGCACCGAGCGGCGGACCTCGGTCAGGCGCCGGTCGGCGGCCGCCAGCACCGACGGGATCCACTCGCCCTCGGGGTTGAGGGCCGTGCGCCACGCCTGGGCGGTCATGTCCTTGGTCAGCGGCTCCCCGAGCCGGGCGCTGATCTCGTCGCCGGCCTTCGTCCGCCAGCGCATCGACCCCGAGTACGTGAGGAACAGCACCGGCCGGACCACGTGGTCCCGCAGCGCCTCGGAGTACCCGTAGGTGTAGTCGGCCTTGCTGCGCCGGATGCCGTCCGCCCCGCGCTCGTACTCGACGAACGGGATCGCCGCGGTGTCCGACCGGAACGGCGTCCCGGTCAGCGACAGCCGCCGGGTCGCGCCCTCGAAGGCCTCGCGGACCGCGTCGCCCCACGACAGCGCGTCACCGCCGTGGTGCACCTCGTCGAGGATCACGAGCGTCGGCGCGGCCGTCGTGCGGGCGGCGTGCAGGGCCGGCTTCGCCGCGACGCCCGCGTAGGTCAGCGCGACGCCGTCGAACCCGTGCCCGTGCCGGCCCTGGGCGTTCTTGAAGTTGGGGTCCAGCTTGATGCCCACCCGCGCGGCGGCGTCGGCCCACTGGTGCTTGAGGTGCTCCGTCGGCGCGACGACGGTCACCCGGCGCACGATCCCGGCCTGCAGCAGCTCGGTGGCGATCCGCAGCGCGAACGTCGTCTTGCCCGCGCCCGGCGTCGCGACGGCGAGGAAGTCCCGCGGCGCGGTCGTCAGGTACTGCTCCAGCGCCTCGGCCTGCCAGGCACGCAGCTTCCCCGCCGTCCCCCACGGCGCACGCCCCGGGAACGCCGGCGGCAGGTGCGAGGCAGCCGACGTGGAGGCGTGCGAGGCGGATGCGGACGACGGGCGGTCCGCGGCGGTCACTGTCCGCCGGAGGAGTCGCCCGAACCCTTGCCGCGGCCGAAGCCCCAGCGGCGTCCCCCGCCGCCGCCCGCCCCGGGCCCGTCGTCGCCGTCCTGCGGCTCGCGGAGGCCCTCGTAGATCTCCTTGCACACCGGGCAGACGGGGAACTTGTTCGGGTCCCGGCCCGGGACCCACACCTTCCCGCAGAGCGCGACCACGGGCTTGCCGGACATCGCCGACTCCATGATCTTCTCCTTGCGCACGTAGTGCGCGAAGCGCTCGTGGTCGCCCGGCTCGACGGCCTGGGTCTCCTCGACCCGCTCGAGCAGGCCGGTCGCCCCGCCGCCCGTGCCGGGGTCCGAGAGTCGGTCCGGTTCGGCGTTCGGAGGCAGGGGCTCACTCATGCCGCCCATCGTACGTCCCCCCTCGGACACCCCCCGGGCCCGGGCGTGGGCCCGGGCCCGAGGTCGTCGGTTGCGCCTGCCGGACGGGGTGCGCAACCGACGACCTCGGGCGGAACCGTCGACCTCGCCGGAACCACCGGTCGGGGCGGTCAGCGGGGCCGGCTCGCCAGGGCGCGGGCCACGCGCGCCGACAGCCCTGCCGGGTCGCGGAGGTCCGGCCATGTCGCGCGGAGCACACGCCAGCCCTCGTCCTCGATCGCGTCCTGGCGCTGCTTCTCGGCGAACACCACCTCCGGCGCCGTCCCGCCGAAGGCGCCGGAGTACTTCACGAGCCCGTCGAACTCGAGCGCGACCCGTCGAGCGGGCCAGGCGAGGTCGACGAAGAACCGCCCGCGCCGGGTTGCGACCTCCACCTGCAGGTCGGGTGCGGGCACACCGCCGGACAGCAGCGCCAGCCGCGTGAGCGTCTCCCCCGGCGACTGCGCGCGTCCGTCGGCCGACGCGAGGATCTCCCGCGCCCGCGCCACCCCGCGCCCGCCGGACCGTGAGGCGAGCACGGTGGCGGACTCGCCGGGGTCCAGACCGAGACGCAGCGCGGAGTCCGCGATCACGAGCGCCCGGTCGGCCGGGAGCGAGCACGCGCAGTCGACGACGGTCCGCGCGAGGCTCGTCACGGGCAGCCCGCCGACCTCCGCCCGCTCGTGCGCCGGCAGGTCGGTGTGGTGCCGCACCACGGGGTCGTCACCGCGCGAGCGCGGCCGGGTCGCCTGGGTGACGTGGACGAGCCCGCTGAGGCCGACGGTGTCGCAGCCCCAGAGCAGCGCGGCGGACTCGTGGCTGAACCACTTCGCCACCTGCAGCTGCGCGTGCACCGCCCGGATGCGGGCCAGAGCCAGCGCGCGCCGGTCGCGCGCCGGCCCCTGCGAGGGCAGCCGCGCCACGTACGCCCCTCGACGCACCCGTTCCAGCCCCGCACGCGTCCGCAGCCGCCCCCCGCCGGGCGGGGCGTCACGGACCAGCAGCACCGGGTTCGGTTTCTCGGAGGTCATCCCCCGACCATGCCCGCCCGTAGCCCCGAACGGGCCGCCCCGCCTCGATCTGTGGATGACGCACGCCCAGGTCGTCGGTTGCGCCGCTCAGAGGGGGTGCGCAACCGACGACCTCGGGCGGAACCGACGACCTCGTGCTTCCGGGGCGACCCCCGCGCGCTCAGGTGCGGAGGATGCTCGACAGGCGCTTTCCGCGGGCCAGCTCGTCCACGAGCTTGTCCATGTACCGGATCTTCTGCATCAGCGGGTCCTCGATCTGCTCGACCCGCACGCCGCACACCACGCCCGTGATGAGCGCCGCGTCCGGGTTCAGGCCGGGGGCCTGCGCGAAGAACGTCTCCAGGTCCCGCTCGTCGCCCACCGCCTCCGCGAGGCCGGCCTCGTCGTACCCGGTCAGCCACGTGAGGACGGTGTCGACCTCCTCGCGGGTGCGGCCCTTGCGCTCGGCCTTCTGCACGTAGAGCGGGTAGATCGACCCGAACGGCGTGCCGAAGATCCGGTGCCCGGCCATCAGATGCCCTGCCAGTCCGGCTTCGCCGCGAACGTCTCGCGGTAGTAGGAGGCGAGCTGCAGGCGGCTCGCGGCGGCCTCGTCGACGAGGACGGTGGTGTGCGGGTGGTGCTGCAGCACGGTGCCCGGCCACATGGCGCTGACGGAGCCCTCGACGATCTGGTGCACGGCCTCGGCCTTGTGCTTGCCGGTGGCGAGCAGCAGGAGGTGCCGGGCGGACATGATCGTCGCGAGCCCCTGCGTGAGGCAGTGCGTCGGGACGCGGGACACGTCGCCGTCGAAGAACCGGGCGTTGTCCTCGCGGGTCTGCCGGGTGAGCGTCTTGATCCGGGTGCGGGACGCGAGGGACGAGCCGGGCTCGTTGAACGCGATGTGCCCGTCGGTGCCGACGCCGAGCAGCTGCACGTCGACGCCGCCGGAGGCCGCGATGGCCGCCTCGTACGCGGCGCACGCGGCGGGCAGGTCCTCGGCGAGGCCGTCGGGGCCGTGCACGTCGGCCGGGTCGATGTCGACGCGGGACGCGAACTCGGTCTCGATGACGTTGCGGTAGCGCTCGGGGTGGTCGGCGGGCAGGCCGACGTACTCGTCCAGCATGAAGGCGCGCACGCCGGCGAAGGACAGGCCCTCCTCGGTGTGCCGGCGCGCGAGCTCGTCGTACACCGCCAGCGGGCTGGAGCCGGTGGCCACGCCGAGCACGGCGCGGCCCCCCTCCGCCGCGCGGGCGCGCAGCACCCGCTCGATCGCGTCCGCCGCGAGCCGGGCCAGCTCGGGCCCGGGTGCGATGACGACCTCCATCAGGACTCCTTCCGTCCGACCAGTGCGGCACCCACGGCGCCCACCGGCACTCCGCGCGGGGCGAGGGTGACCCGCTCCGCCATCTGCATCGCGGCCAGGAACGCCGAGTCCCGGGCCTGCCGGTCCAGCTCGGCGCGGACGACCTCGAGCAGCGGGTCGCCGAGCTCGCTCACCCCGCCGCCGATGACCACGTGCGCCACGTCGGTGGTCAGCAGCAGCACCCGCACGGCCGCGGCGACGGCCTCCGCGAACCGGCTGCGCACGGCCAGCGCGCCGTGGTCGCCCGCGGCGGCCGCCGCGAACAGCGCGACGGGTGCGGGGCGGTCGTCCGGCGACGGCCAGGCGGCGCCCAGCGCACTCCCGGAAGCGTACTGCTCGAGGCAGCCGCGCTGGCCGCAGGGGCAGGGCAGCCCGCCGGGCACGTGCACGAGGTGCCCGATCTCCCCCGCGACGCCGCTGGCACCCCGGCGCAGCCGGCCGTCGAGCACCAGCCCCGCGGCGAGCCCCGTCCCGAGCGCGAGGAACGCGAGGTCCGGCGCCGTGTCGGGCAGCAGGTGCGCCGCCCCCAGCGCCGCGACGTTGAGGTCGTTCTCCAGCCGGACCGGCACCCCGCCGAGCGCGGCGGAGACCCGGTCGGCGAGCGGGAACGCGCCCTGGATGCCGAGGTTCACGGCGTGCTCGACGCGCCCGGTCGAGGGATCGACGATCCCGGGCAGCCCGATGCCGACGCCGTCCAGGTCGTCCGGCGCGAGCCCGGCCTCGTCGAGCAGCCGGCGCACGGCCTGCGCCGCGGTGGCGGCGACCGCGAGGGACCCGCGCTGCGACTCCAGCCGCAGCCCGGGACCGCTCGTGCCGTCGGGGGCGACGAGCACCCCGAGCGTCTTGGTCCCGCCGACGTCGAGCCCGACGGACCAGCCGGTACCCGGCCCGGTGGCGGGGGCGCCCGCCGCCGGGACCGTCATCACCTCGTCCACGTCAGCCCTTCACCGCTCCGGACACGAGCCCCGAGGTCATCCTGCCCTGCACGATGAGGAAGAAGATGATCACCGGGACCGCGATCAGCGTGGACGCGGCCATGACCTCGCCCCAGTCGACGCCCCGGTTCGCGCTGGCGGCCAGGAACGACCGCAGCCACAGGGGCAGCGTGCGCGCGGACTCCGCGGGCAGGGCGACCAGCGCGACGGTGAACTCGTTCCAGGCCTGCAGGAACGCGTACACGCCGGAGGCGACCAGCCCGGGGGCCAGCAGCGGGAACGTGATCCGGATGAACGCCTTCGTGCGGGACAGGCCGTCCACCATGGCGGCCTCCTCCAGCTCGATGGGCACGCCGGCGACGAAGCCCCGGAGCATCCAGATCGTGAACGGCACGACGGCCGCGGTGTAGAGCACCGAGACGCCGATGACGCTGTTCAGCAGGTTCGCGGACGAGAGCATCTTGTACTGCGCGATGAACAGGCCCTCGGCGGGCAGCATCTGCACGAACAGGACGGCGATGACGAACGTCAGGCGCCCGCGGAACCGGAACCGGCTGATGGCCAGCGCCGCGAGGAACGCGAACACGAGGACCGCCACGACCGTGGTGCCGGTGATCGCCAGGCTCATCCGCAGCGCGGAGGCGAACGAGTCGCCGTCGAGCACCGAGCGGAAGTTGCCGAGCGTCGGGCTGGTCGGCAGGAAGGAGGGCGTCGCGGACCGCAGCCGGGCGTTCGGCGTCAGCGCGGACAGCACCATCCAGTAGACCGGGAACGCCCAGAGCAGGGCGACCAGGACGGCGACGGCGCCGAGCGCGACGCGGCCGAGGCGGCGGGTGAGGCGCGGCCCGGTGGCGCGCCGGCCGGGGGTGCCGGCCGGGGCGGCGGGGGTGCCGGCCCGGGCGGGGCCGGCGGCGACGGGGCCGGGCGTCGAGGTGGTGGCGCTCATCGGTCCTCCTTCAGCAGGCTGCGGACGTACGGCCAGCTCAGCAGGACGGTGAGCGCGAGCACGAAGATGGAGACGGCCGCGGCGCCGGCGAAGTCCTGCCGGCCGATGCCCAGCTCGTAGATGAAGTTGCCCAGCAGGTTCGTCTCGCTGACGGGCGCGCCGCTGTCCTGCAGCAGCCGGATCTGCGCGAACACCCGCAGGTCCCAGATGATCTGCAGCAGCAGCACGATGGACAGCACGGGGCGGACCAGCGGCATGGTGACGTGCCAGAAGATCTGCGCGGGCCGGGCGCCGTCGATGCGGGCGGCCTCGAGCACCTCGTCGGACACCTGGGTCAGCGCGGCGTACACCGACAGCGCGACGAACGGCACCGACATCCAGACGATGACGACGGTCGCGACGAAGAAGAACGACAGCGGCTGCGCGAGCCACGAGTGCCCGTCGAACGAGTCGAAGCCCATCTGGACGAGCAGCCAGTTGATGACGCCGGTGCGCCAGTCGAACAGCCACTTCCAGACGGTCACCGCGGCGACCAGCGGCATGGCCCATGCGAGCAGCAGGGACACCTGGAGCACGACCCGGACGACGGGGTGCACGGCCTTCATCAGCAGCGCGAACAGGATGCCGATCCCGACGGTGACGAAGGCGTTGACCAGGCAGAACACGATCGAGCGGACGACGACGGCCCAGAGCGCGTCGTCGGTGAAGATGCGGGCGTAGTTGTCGAGCCCGACGAACGTGGGCGGCTGCCCGAACTGCTGGGCCAGGCCGAACTCCTGCAGCGACGTGACCACCTGCCAGAACAGCGGGTAGCCCATCCCGAGGGCCAGCACGGCGACGGCCGGCACGAGCAGGACGTAGGGGGTGGTGCGGGGGCCGCGGCGCCGGCGGGCGGCGGGCGCGGGGGCGGCGGGCGGCGCGGGGCGCGCCTCGGTCGTGGACATGGGACCTCTCCTGACGGGCGACGAGCCGGACCGCGCCGGCCGCGGGGCGTGAGGGCCCCGCGGCCGGCGGAGGGTCACTTGCCGTTCAGCATCGGCGTGATCTGCTCGTCGTACTGCGCGGCGAGCTCGGTCACGTCACCGCCCTCGGCGATCTTCTGGAACAGCTCCTCGTAGACGAACGCCGCCTCGACCGCGGCCCAGCCCGGCGCCGCCGGGGTGAGCTTGGACGCGGCAGCCGTCTCGATCATCGTGGAGGCGAACTCGTCGTCGCCGAGCGCGTCGACGTACTCCTTGTTCGCCGGACCCAGGCCGTTCTCGCCGAGCATCTGCTGGTACTCGGGCGAGAAGATGATCCGCAGCAGGTTCTCGGAGAGCTCCGGGTGCTGGGACTTCGCCGAGATCGCGATGTTCGAGCCGCCCGCGAACACCGGCGCGAGGCCGCCGTCCGCGCCCGGCAGGGCGAAGATGCCGAACTTGTTCGTGTCGGCCATCCCGTCGCGGACCTCCTCACCGTCGTCGTTCGTGGTGAGGTCGCCGATCGACCAGCGCGCCCAGCCCGGGGCCATGATCGTCGCGGCGGCCGGCGCGGCGCCGTCCGTCCCGTCGTTCAGGAAGTCCCAGTACGCCACGTCGCGCTCGGTGGCCGGCACGTTCGACGAGCCCTGGTACACGGCCTGCCACTGCTCGAGGCCCGCGATGGTCTTCGGGTCGGACAGCGTGGAGGTCCACTCGCCGCCGTCCTCGGTGGCGAGCTCGCCGCCGTTGGCGAAGACCCACGAGATGCCGTTGCGCCAGTCCTGGCCGCCGATCGCGAAGCCCGACTGGCTGTCGGTGCGGAGCTTCGTCACGTCCTCGGCGAACTCCGCGAGGGTCGTCGGGGGCTCCATGCCCGCCGCCGACCAGATGTCCTTGCGGTAGAACATGTAGCGCGAGCCGAAGTAGTACGGCAGCGCGAAGTTCTTGCCGTCCGCCTTGCCGACCTCGACGAAGGACTGGAGCAGGTTGTCGCCGCCCAGCTCGTCGTACAGCGGGGTCAGGTCGCGGAACGCGCCGACCGTGGTGAACGTCGGCGACTGCGTGTTGCCGATCTCCACGACGTCGGGGGAGTTCTCGGCGTCCGGCAGCGCGGTGGTGAGCTTCGTGACCAGGTCGCCCCAGTCCTGCTCCTCGATCGTGAGCGTCGAGCCGGGGTTCTCCTCCTCGAAGGTCGTCTTGAGGTAGTCGCGGAGCTCGTCGGGCGTGTCCGCGCCCGCGAGCCAGAGGGTGATGTCGGCGGCCTCGGGCGTGCCGTCCGAGGTGGTCGACGGGTCGTCGCCGCCCGACGAGCAGGCGGTCAGCACGAGCGCCGCCGCCACACCGACGGCTGCCATCCGTACGATCTTCACGTTGGTGTTCCTCCCTGATGCGAGGCGAGGCCCGTCCGGGCGTCGCCGGGGTGGTGATACCGGCACTGCAAGCGGTCGGCTCGGGGTCGTCACGTGACCCCGAGCTGACCGGACAGCACGAGCGCCGCGGCGCCGGAGAGCGCCCCGTCCTCGTCCAACGAGCCCATCCGCAGCACGAGGTCCTGCCCCAGCAGGGGCATGGTCCGGGCCCGGACGGTGGCGAGCGCCTCCACCCTCAGGGCCCCGTCCAGCAGCTCCGGGGGACCCGAGAGCAGCACCTCGGCGAGGTTGAGCGCACTGACGACGGGAGCGAGGGCGATGCCCAGCTTCCGTCCGACCGACGCGAGCACCGCGTCGGACTCCTGGGGGCTGCGACCGGCGGTGGCGCGGCGCAGCGCGGGCAGGGAGAGCAGGGTCTCCAGGCAGCCGGCGCGCCCGCACGCGCACGGCAGGGGCAGCGGGTCGCCGGCCCGCACGTCGCGGTCGTCGACGACGGTGACGTGCCCGATCTCGCCGGCCGCGTGCGCCCGGCCGCGCACGAGCGCGCCGTCCAGCACGATGCCGGCGCCGACGCCCTGGCCGACGGTGACGACCATGAGGCCGGTGCCGGTGGCGCCGCCGTAGGTGTACTCCCCCAGCGCGTGCGTGTTCGCGTCGTTCGCGACCTGCACCGGCAGGCCGAGCCGCTCGGTGAGCAGGGCGGCGAGCGGCAGGTCGTACCAGCCCCGGTTGGGGGCGGCGACGACGAACCCGGACGAGTCGATGACGCCGGGCGAGCCGACGCCGACGCCCACCACGGGGCGGTCCGCGGCGGCCAGCAGCTCGCGGCACAGGTCCTCGAGCACGCCGACGGCGTCGTCCCCGGTGCGCCCGTCGAGCGAGACGGCGCGCCGGGCGACGACGGTCCCCGTGAGCGTCATGACGGCCCCGCGCAGGCTGGCGTCGTCGGCCAGGTCGACGGCCACGACCTGGTGGTCCTCGGTGCGCATCCCGACCAGGGTCGCGGGCTTGCCGACGCGCCCCTCGGGCCGGATGCCGAGCTCCGCGACCAGGCCCTCGGCGATGAGCACGGAGACCAGGTCGGAGACGGTGACCCGGGTCAGGCCGGTGCTGCGCGCGAGGTCGGCGCGGGACGACGGGCCCTGGTGGAACAGGTGCTGGAGGACCATCGCGCGGTTGTGCGCCCGGGCGTGCTCGGGCAGCACCTTCGCCGTGGGCCGGAGCGTCCGTCCCACACCCCTCGGTGCGGGGCCGGCGGACCGCGTCGTCGTGGTCATGTTTGTTAGTAGACCTTCCTTACTAATCCGCGTCAAGGAGTTCCCGTGACCGTGACCACATCGTGACCGGGGGTTCACCGCCTCGACACACCGCGACGCCCGGGACCCAGGTCCCGCCGGGAATGCCCCGGTCCGCCCCCGCCTTGCACCGGCATGGAGCTCGGTCTGTACACCTTCGGCGACATCCACCCCGACCCGGTCACCGGCGCGCGCACCTCCCCCGCGCAGCGGCTGCGGGACGTCCTGGAGCGGGTCCGGCTCGCGGAGCAGGTCGGCCTCGACCACGTCGGCGTCGGCGAGCACCACCGCCCCGACTACGCGATCTCCTCCCCCGCGACCGTGATCGCCGCCGCCCTGGCGCAGACCGAGCGGATCAGCGTCGGCAGCGCCGTGACCGTGCTGTCCACCGAGGACCCGGTCCGCGTCCACCAGCAGTTCGCGACGATGGACCTGCTGTCCGGCGGCCGGGTCGAGCTCCTGGCCGGGCGCGGGTCGTTCATCGAGTCCTACCCGCTGTTCGGGGCCTCCCTCGACGACTACGACGAGCTGTTCGAGGAGAAGATCCGCCTGCTGCTGCGGATCGACCGCGGCAACCCCGTCACCTGGTCCGGCCGGTTCCGCCCGCCGCTGCACGCCGCCGAGGTGCTGCCCCGGCCGCTCGACAAGCCCGGCCTCGGCGAGCACCTGCGGATCGCGATCGCCACCGGCGGCAACCCCGCGTCGTCCGAGCGCGCCGGCCGCCTGGGCCTGCCCGTGTCCTACGCGATCATCGGCGGGCGCCCCGCGGACTTCGCCGGGCTGGTGCAGCTCTACCGGCGCGCCCACGAGGAGGCGGGCCACGACCCGGCGACGCGACGGGTCGAGGTGGCCGGGATCGGCTACGTGGCGGACGACGCGAAGGCCGCGCGGGAGTTCTTCTTCCCCTACTGGCTGGACTCGATGCGCCGGATCGCCGCGGAGCGCGGGTTCGCCATCCCGAACCGCATCGCGTTCGAGTCCCAGGCGGCCAGGGGCGGGGCGTACTTCGTGGGATCGCCCGAGGAGGTCGCCGAGCGGATCGTCGCGCTGCACGGCGTGCTGGGCCACGACCGGCAGATCTTCCAGATGGACCTGTCCGGCGTCCCCCAGCGGGAGTCGCTGCGCGCGATCGAGCTGCTCGGCACCCGCGTCGCCCCGCTGGTGCGCGAGGCGCTGGGCGGCTGACCCGCGGGTCGCCGGCCCGCGGGTCCTGCTCGGCCGCGGGCGCGCGCAAGTACGGTTGGTCCCGTTGGATCTGCTTCCGAGAGGGACTCCCCGTGACTGCACCCGTCGACGCCACCACCACCGGCGCCTGGACCGCCCTGACCGCGCACCGCGACGCGCTGACCCCCGACCTGCGCGGCTGGTTCGACGCCGACGCGGACCGGGCGACCCGCCTCACCCACCAGCTCGCGGACCTGACCGTCGACCTGTCGAAGAACCTCGTCACCGACGAGACGCTGGCCCTGCTGGTCGCGCTGGCCGAGCAGGTCGACCTCAAGACCCGCCTCGACGCGATGTTCGCCGGCGAGCACATCAACGTCACCGAGGACCGCGCCGTGCTGCACACCGCGCTGCGCCGGCCCGCGGACGCCGAGCCGCCGCTGGTCGTCGACGGCCAGGACGTGGACGCCGACGTGCAGGCGGTGCTCGCGAAGGTCGCCGCGTTCGCGGACAAGGTGCGCTCCGGCGAGTGGACCGGCGTCACCGGCGAGCGCGTCGCGACTGTCGTGAACATCGGCATCGGCGGCTCGGACCTCGGCCCGGTCATGGCGTACGAGGCGCTCAAGCCGTACGTGCAGGACGGCCTGGAGGTGCGGTTCGTGTCGAACATCGACCCGACCGACATCGCCGAGAAGACCAAGGACCTCGACCCGACGACGACGCTGTTCATCGTCGCGTCCAAGACCTTCGGCACGCTGGAGACGCTGACCAACGCGCGCCTCGCCCGCGACTGGCTGTGGCGCGGGCTCGTCGCCGCCGGTGCGATCGAGGACACCGAGGAGGCCCGCACGGCCGCGGTCGCGAAGCACTTCGTCGCCGTGTCGACCGCGCTGGACAAGGTCGCCGCGTTCGGCATCGACCCGGAGAACGCGTTCGGCTTCTGGGACTGGGTCGGCGGCCGCTACTCGATGGACTCCGCGATCGGCACCTCCCTGGCCATCGCGATCGGCCCGGACGCGTTCGGCGAGCTCCTCGAGGGCTTCCACGCGGTCGACGAGCACGTCCGCAGCACCCCGTTCGCGCAGAACGTGCCGGTCCTCATGGGCCTGCTCAACGTCTGGTACGTCAACTTCCTCGACGCGCACACCCACGCGGTGCTGCCCTACGCCCAGTACCTGCACCGGTTCCCGGCGTACCTGCAGCAGCTGACGATGGAGTCGAACGGCAAGTCGGTCCGCTGGGACGGCACCCCCGTCACCACCGAGACCGGCGAGGTGTTCTGGGGCGAGCCCGGCACCAACGGCCAGCACGCGTTCTACCAGCTCATCCACCAGGGCACCCGGCTGATCCCGGCGGACTTCATCGCGGTCGCGAACCCCGCGCACCCGCTGAAGGACGGCGGCACCGACGTGCACGCGCTGTTCCTGGCGAACTACTTCGCGCAGACCAAGGCGCTGGCGTTCGGCAAGACCGCGGACGAGGTGCGCGCCGAGGGCACCTCGGAGGACATCGTCCCGGCCCGCGTCTTCTCCGGGAACCGGCCGACGACGTCGATCCTCGCGCCGTCGCTGACCCCGTCCGTGCTCGGCCAGCTGATCGCGCTGTACGAGCACATCACGTTCGTGCAGGGCGTCGTCTGGGGCATCGACTCGTTCGACCAGTGGGGCGTCGAGCTCGGCAAGAAGCTCGCGCTGGAGATCGCCCCGGCGGTCGAGGGCGACGCCACCGCGCTGGACGCGCAGGACCCGTCCACCCGCGCGCTGATCGCCCGGTACCTGGAGCTGCGCCAGGGCTGAGCCGGCACGCCGCGGGCCCGGACGACCACGCTGTCGTCCGGGCCCGCGCGCGTCTGTGCCTCAGTCCGTGCCGAACCACTCCCGCACCCGGTCGGCGACCGCCCGGTCGAACGTGTCGTCGTCGTGGTGCGCCATCAGCCACGCCACGAACGACCCACCGGCGACCTCGTCGAGCTCCTTGCGGCAGGTGGCCGTGTCGGTGACCGCCCGGTGCAGCGCCTCCACCGCCTCGTCCGGCGTCCGGTAGAGGAACGGGTAGCCCGCCGGCAGCAGCGCCCGCGCCCACGGCAGGTCCGGGAACACCCCGACCGCGCCGGCCGCGAGCGCCTCGACGTACTCCAGGCCGTAGGACTCCTCGGTCGCAGTCGCCAGGAACGCGGTGGTCCGGGCGAGCGCCTGCCAGTAGGAGTCGCGGTTCGCGGTGAGCGGGCCGACCCAGCACCAGTCGCGCTCGGACATCCGCATCGCGGTCTCCGACACGAGGTGCGACTCGTGCAGCCGCGCCTCCACCCGGATCGGGATGCGCCGGTGCACCCGGTCCACGACCTCGAGGAACAGCCGCGGCTGCTTGCGCTCGGAGACGTAGATCGCGGGGTACAGCACCACGGGGACGTCCGGCTCGCGCCGGGGCTGCACGTGCTCCACCCGGAACCCGAGGTTCACCCAGGCGATCCGGGCCCGCTCCCCCAGCGCGGGCACGGTGTCCCGGGCGACGAGCTCCCGGATCTCCGAGGCCGTGCGCGACGAGTTCGCGAAGGTCGGGAACAGCGCGCAGGACAGCGCGAGCGCCGCCCGCTCGACGTCGTGCGTGTACCGGGTGGCGTCCCACCACACGAAGTTCATGATCCGCGGCTGCTCGCACCCGCCGGCGCGCAGGGTCTGCCAGACGTGCACCGAGTCGAGCACGTCCATCGTCACGACGACCGTGCGGTCCCCGTCGACGAACTCGAGCGGCAGCATGTCGAACCCCGCGCACCGCCGGGGCCCGGGGCCGACGAGCACCGACCCCGGGAACACCCGCAGCAGCCGCCGGACCAGCGTGGCGCCCGCGTCGTGGCCGGCGACCCGGCCCTCAGCGTCGACCCCGGCGGCGTCGTGCTTGACCGCGACGCGGACCACGGCGGGTCACCGCCCCTCGACCAGCGTGTCGGCGTCGTCCACGACGTTGTCGGGCAGGGCGTCGTCCTCGCTGGCGGTCTGCCGGGGCAGGCCGGCGCCGCCGGCGCGGGCGGACACCGGGACGGGCGCCTCGTCGGCGTCGTGCGTGCCGCCGTCCACCGGCTCGGCGGGCTCGTCGTCGCCCGCCGGGGTGCTGCCGATCCGCATGCCGTAGAACGAGCGGTACACGAAGAACGCGGACGCCACGAAGAACACCGCGGCGAGCACGTGGACCAGGGTGCCCCGGCCCTCGTCGGCCAGGCTGACCGCGAGCTCGACGGCCAGCAGGCCGAACAGGGTCGTGAACTTGATGACCGGGTTCAGCGCGACGGACGAGGTGTCCTTGTACGGGTCCCCGACGGTGTCGCCGACGATGGTCGCGTCGTGCAGCGCGGTGCCCTTGGCGTGCAGGTCGACCTCGACGATCTTCTTCGCGTTGTCCCAGGCGCCGCCGGCGTTCGCCATGAAGATCGCCTGGTACAGGCCGAACACCGCGATCGACACCAGGTAGCCGATGAAGAAGAACGGCTCGACGAACGCGAACGCCAGCGTCGCGAAGAAGATCGCGAGGAACATCGTCAGCATGCCCTTCTGGGCGTACTGGGTGCAGATCTCCACGACCTTGCGGGAGTCCTCCTCGCTCGCGCGGGTGCTGCCGTCGAGCTTGATGTTCCCCTTGATGAACTCCACCGCGCGGTAGGCGCCCGTCGTGACGGCCTGGATGGAGGCGCCGGTGAACCAGTAGATGATCGCGCCACCCGTGATGAGCCCGAGCAGGAACGGCGGGTGCAGCAGGGAGAGGTTCTCCAGGCCGGTGGTGAGGCCCTGGGTGAGCGCGACGATGATCGAGAAGATCATCGTCGTGGCGCCGACAACGGCGGTGCCGATCAGCACCGGCTTCGCGGTGGCCTTGAAGGTGTTGCCGGCGCCGTCGTTCTCCTCCAGCATCCGCTTCGCCTTCTCCCACTGCGGGAGGAAGCCGTGCTCGGCGTCGATCTTCTCGGCCGCGCCGGGCTCCTCCTCCACGAGGGACAGCTCGTAGACGCTCTGCGCGTTGTCGGTGACCGGGCCGTAGGAGTCGACCGCGATGGTCACCGGGCCCATGCCGAGGAAGCCGAACGCCACGAGCCCGAACGCGAACACCGCCGGGGCGACCATGAGCTGGTCGAGGCCCTGCTCGCTGATGAGGAAGGCTCCGCCCATGAGTCCGACGACGGTGATGCCGAGCCAGTAGCCCGAGAAGTTGCCGGCGACCAGGCCGGACAGGATGTTGAGCGACGGCCCGCCCTCGCGGGACGACGTGACGACCTCGCGGACGTGCCGGCTGTTCGTCGACGTGAAGACCTTGACCAGCTCCGGGATGAGTGCCCCCGCCAGGGTGCCGCAGGAGATGATCGTCGCGACCTTCCACCACAGCCCGGCGCCGGCGCCGTCCATGTGCCCGAGCACCGCCCACGTGGTCAGGTAGGTGAACGCGATCGACACCGCCGAGGTGAGCCACACCAGCGAGGTGAGCGGCTTCTCGAAGTCCATCCGGTCGACCCCGGCGTACCGGCGGCGGGTCCAGGCGTCGTTCGCCAGGTAGGACACCGCGGACGCGATGACCATGACCGCGCGGACCACGAACAGCCAGACCAGGAGGGTCGCCTGGACGGCGGGGCTGTCGACCGCCAGGAGGACGAACGTCACGAGCGCGACGCCGGTGACGCCGTAGGTCTCGAAGCCGTCCGCGCTGGGGCCGACCGAGTCGCCCGCGTTGTCGCCGGTGCAGTCGGCGATCACGCCGGGGTTGCGGGCGTCGTCCTCCTTGATCTTGAACACGATCTTCATGAGGTCCGAGCCGATGTCGGCGATCTTCGTGAAGATTCCGCCCGCGATGCGCAGCGCCGAGGCGCCGAGCGACTCGCCGACCGCGAACCCGATGAAGCACGCGCCCGCCACGTCCGCCGGCAGGAACAGCAGGATGACCAGCATCATCGCCAGCTCGAGGCTGATGAGGACCATGCCGATCGACATGCCCGACTGCATGGGGATCCGGTGCACCGGCAGCGGCCGGCCGCGCAGGGACGCGAACGCCGTGCGGGAGTTCGCGAAGGTGTTCACGCGGATGCCGAACCACGCGACCGCGTAGGACCCGGCGATGCCCAGCAGGCTGAACGCGATGATCATCGCGACCCGGCCCCACTCGAACCCGACGAGCGCCTTGTAGTAGACGACGATCACCGCGGCGATGAACACCCACAGCAGCATGAGGAACTTGCCCTGCTGCGTGAGGTACGCGCGGCACGTGGAGTAGATGAGCTCGGAGATCTCCCGCATCGCCGCGTGCACCGGCAGCTTGCGCAGCTGCACGTACGTCGCGACGCCGAACGCGAGGCCGAGCACGCACACCACCAGGCCGAGGCCCAGCAGCAGCCGCCCGGACACGCCGCCCAGCACGGTGACCGCGCCCAGGTCGGGCAGGACGAGGCTCGCCTCGCCGCCGTGCACCCCGCCCTCGCCCGCCTCGCCGGAGGACGCGCAGCCCGCCAGCAGGAGCGTGAGGATCGCGGCGGTCCCGCCGGTGAGGGCGCGCCGCCGGCGCGCCCCGCTCGGTGCGGGCGAGGAGGCCGCAGCCCTCGCCCCGTGCTCGTCGTTGCCGGTCCGGACTTCAGTGTTCACGGTCGGTTCCCTGGTGAGAGCGCCTTCGCTGCCACCTTCGACGCTAGGACCGTGACGCGCGTCACGGATGAGACGTACGGCCCAGGACCGACGTCCCGGGTGCGCGGGGAGGCGCCCCGGTGTGCGCTCGCGCGCGCGGGCCGGTCAGGACCAGCGGCCCAGGCGCTCCGCCAGGAGGGAGAGGGCGACCGGGCCCGCCGTGGACGTGCGCAGCACGTGCGGGCCCAGGCGGACCGGCACCGCCCCGGCGTCCACCAGGGCCGCGACCTCGCGCTCCGCGATGCCTCCCTCCGGGCCGACGACGACCAGCACGTCCGCGACGGTCCCCGGGGCGGGGAGCGCGACCGCGGCCAGCGGGACCGTCGCCTCCTCGTGCAGCACCAGCACCGCGCCGCCGGCCTCGACGACCTCGCGGGCCCGCCGGGCGAGGGCCGCCGTGTCGAGCGCCAGGTCCACCGCGGGCACGTGCGCGCGGCGGGACTGCTTCGCGGCCGTGCGCACCGTGCCGAGCCACCTGGCGCGGCTCTTCGCCGCCCGGTCGCCGCGCCAGACCACGATCGAGCGCTCCGCCTGCCACGGCACGACGCCGTCGGCCCCGACCTCGGTCGCCGCCTCGATCGCCAGCTCGTCCCGGTCGCCCTTGGCGAGCGCCTGGACCAGCAGCAGCCGCGGTGCGGGCACCGGCTCGACGACGACCTCGCGCACCCGCAGGTGCACGCCCTCGGGGCCGACCGACTCGACCTCGCCGACCACGCGGGTACCCGCGCCGTCCACGACGTCGACCCGCTCCCCGGCGGCGCGGCGCTGCACGACGCCCGCGTGCCGGCCCTCGGTGCCGTCGAGCAGGTACGCGTCCCCGGCCGCGAGCGCGGAGAGCGTGCCCGGCTCGGCCAGGAAGACGGGTGCGGTCACCGGCTCAGCGCCCGGAGAGCTTGTCGCGCAGCTTGGCGAACACGCCGGGGCTGGACGCCGACAGGCGCGCCTCGGGGCGCTCCTCGCCGCGCAGGGCCGCGAGGCGGCGCAGCAGCTCGGACTGCTCGTCGTCCATCGCGGTCGGCACCTGGACGTCGACGTGCACGTGCAGGTCGCCGCGGCCGCCGGCGTGGAGGTGGCCGACGCCGAGGCCCCGCAGCGTGACGACCTGGGCCGGCTGCGTGCCCGGGCGCAGGTCGACGTCCTTCGGGCCGTCCAGCGTCTCCAGGGTCAGCACGGTGCCGAGCGCGGCGGCCGTCATCGGGACCTGGAGCGTGCAGTGCAGGTCGTCGCCCTCGCGGACGAACGTGTCGTGCCGGCGCTCCCGGACCTCGAGGTACACGTCGCCCGCCGGGCCGCCGGCCGGGCCGACCTCGCCCTGCGCGGTCAGCTTGATGCGGGTGCCGGTGTCCACGCCCGCCGGGACGTCGACCTCGAGCGTCCGGCGCGAGCGCACGCGGCCCTCGCCGGCGCACTCGGTGCAGGGCTCGGGGATCACCGTGCCGAAGCCGTGGCACGCGGCGCACGGCTGCGAGGTCATCACCTGGCCGAGGAACGACCGGGCGACGCGCTGCACGCTGCCGCGGCCGCCGCAGACGTCGCAGGTGCGCGGCGACGTGCCGGGGCGGCAGCAGGTGCCGCCGCATGTCGGGCACAGCACGGCCGTCTCGACGGGGACCTCCCGGTGCGTGCCGAACGTCGCCTCGGCGAGGTCGATGTCCAGCCGGACGAGCGCGTCCTGGCCGCGCCGCGCCCGAGGGATCGGCCCCCGCTGCGGCCCGCCGGCCGCCGCGGCGCCGAAGAACGTCTCGAAGATGTCCTGGAAGCCGAAGCCCCCGCCCATCCCGCCGCCGGGGGACGCCGGGTCGGCGCCCATGTCGTACATCCGGCGCTTCTCCGGGTTCGACAGCACGTCGTACGCGCGGGAGACGTCCTTGAACCGCTCCTCCGACGCGGCGTCCGCCCCGGCCACGTCCGGGTGCAGCTCGCGGGCCAGGCGGCGGTAGGCCTTCTTGATCTGCTCGGGCGTCGCCTCGCGCGGCACGCCGAGCACCTCGTAGTAGTCGCTCACTCGTCACTTCCTGTGTCGGTCGCGCGCGCCGGCGCGGGTCGGGGACCGGCGGCGCTCATCCCGCGAGGATCCGGGAGAGGTACCGCGCGACGGCACGCACCGTCGCGATCGTGCCGGGGTAGTCCATGCGGAGCGGGCCCACGGAGCCGATGCGGGCCACGGCCGCGCCCCCGCCGTCGCCCGGGCCGCCGTAGCCGGTGGTCACGAAGGACGTCTCGACGAGCCCCTCGTGCTGCGTCTCGCGGCCGATCCGGACGGACACGGCGGCCTCGTCCTCGGCCATCTCGGTGAGCAGCCGCAGCAGCACCACCTGCTCCTCGAGCGCCTCGAGCACCGGGCTGATCGTGTGCGCGAAGTCGTGGCCGCCGCCCCGGACGAGGTTCGCGGTGCCGGCCATCACGACGCGCTCCTCGCTCTCGCGGGCCAGCGTGTCCTCGACCACGCCGACCACGGCGCGCACCAGCGGGGCGTCGGCGTCGGCGAACGCGTCGGCCAGGTCCGCGAGCACGCCGTCCAGCTCGGCGAGCCGCCGGCCCGCCGCCGCGACGTTGAGCCGCGTGCGCAGCCGGGCCACGACGGTGGCGTCCAGCGGGTCCGCGAGCTCCAGGGTGCGCTGCTCGACCCGGCCGTGGTCGGTGATGATGACCACGAGCAGGTGCCGCTCCCCCACGGGGACGAGCTCCACGTGCCGCACCGCGGTCCGGCGCAGCGACGGGTACTGCACGACGGCCACCTGGTGCGTGAGCTGCGCGAGCAGCCGGACCGCGCGGTCCACGACGTCGTCCAGGTCGGCGGCGTCCTCCATGAAGGACTCGATGGCCCGCCGCTCCGGGGCGGACAGCGGCTTCACCGTCGCCAGCCGGTCCACGAACAGCCGGTAGCCCGTGTCGGTCGGCACCCGCCCGGCCGAGGTGTGCGGCTGCACGATGTAGCCGGCGTCCTCGAGGGCGGCCATGTCGTTCCGGATCGTCGCCGGGGAGACGCCCAGGGAGTGCCGCTCGACGAGGGCGCGGGAGCCGACCGGCTCGCGGGTCGCGACGTAGTCCTCGACGATCGCCCGCAGCACGTCCAGCCTGCGGTCCTCGCTCATCGCCACCTCCCGACACCTCGCGCGCCCCACCGGGGCCAGCGCTGGTAGCACTCCCCCGGTCCGAGTGCCAATTCTACTCGGCTCCGCGAGCGGTCGTCGTGACGGGCTCGCGGGCCGCGTCCCGGCGGCGGGCGACGAGGTCCGCGACGCCGATCACCAGCGCCACCGCCACCAGCACCACGGTGATGAGCAGCGCGCGGCCGGCCGCCTGGTTCCCGGCCAGCCCGGACGCCAGCGCCGCGTAGTACGTCGACAGCGCGACCGCCACGCCGAGCGCCGAGCCGATGCGCTGCCCGACCTGGAGCATGCTGCCCGCCACACCCGCGCGGTCGAGCGGCACGTGCGCGAGCGTGAGCGTCTGGTTCGGTGCGATCACCAGGCCGCTGCCGGCACCGGCCACCATCTGCGTCGCGGCGACGACGAACCCGACCGCGGGCGGGTCGACCAGCCGGATCGCGAGGTCGGTGCCCAGCAGGCCGAGCAGCACCAGCACCAGGCCGACGACGACGAGCGCCCGGCCCCGGGTCGCGACCAGGCGGCCGGACTGCTGCGCGGCGACCGCCGACGCCACCGCGAACGGCATGCCGACGAGCCCCGCCTGCAGCGGCGTGAACCCGGCGTCCTGCTGCAGGTACAGCGTGGTGACGAGGAACACGGCGGTGAACCCCGCGAAGTACGCCATGCCGAGCAGGGCGCCGTTGCGGAACGAGGGCTCGCCCAGCACCCGCGGGTCGAGCACCGCCGCGCCCGTGCGCCGCTGGTACCCCCGCTCCCACACCACCGTCACGACCGCGAGCGCGGCGGCCGCCGCGAGCCACCACCAGCGCGCCGGGTCGTCGCCGCCCGACCCCGACGTCACCACGAACGGGACCATCACGGCCGTCGTGGTCAGCGCGACCAGCGCCAGCCCCGGGACGTCGAGCCGCGGCCGGCCGCCCGGGCCCGCCACGCCCGCCGGGACGCCGACCCGGCCCCGCGGCAGGAACCGCACGGCGAGCGGCAGCACCACGGCGATCACGGGGACGTTGACGAAGAACACCCAGCGCCAGCCGTCCTCCGGGCCCGCCGCCTGGATGATGAGCCCGCCGAGCAGCGGCCCGATCGCGGTCGACACCCCGATGGTCGCGCCGAAGAACCCGAACGCGCGCCCGCGCTCGTACCCGCGGAACAGCTGCTGGATCGTCCCCACGACCTGCGGGTTCAGCAGGCCCGCGCTGACGCCCTGCAGCAGCCGCATCCCCGCCAGCACCTCGTCGGACGGCGCCAGGCCGGCGCCCAGGCTGGTCAGGGCGAACCCGGACAGCCCGACGAGGAACAGCGCCCGCCGGCCGCGCGCGTCGCCGAGGCGCCCCGCCGGGACCAGCACCAGGCCGAACGCGAGCGTGTACCCGGCGACCACGAGCTGGAGCTGGCTGGCCCCCGCGTCCAGGCTGCGCTCGATCGACGGCAGCGCCACGTTGACGATCGAGACGTCGAGCATCGTGATGAACCCGATCGCCAGGCAGACGGCGAGTGCGCGCCACCGGTCCGGGTCGGGGGCGTCCGGGTCCGAGGCGTCCGGGGCGGGGGCCTGCTGCGGCGACGTCACCGTCGTGTCGTATCACGGCCGCGCCGGGTCGGCACCTAGGCTGCCGCGGGTGACCGACCGCTACGGACCCGACGTGCTGTCCGGCTCCTCCCCGAGCAGCCACCGCCGCCCCACCTCCGTCCCCACCCCGGCCGAGCCGGGGCTGGTGGTGGAGGAGGTCACGACGGGCTGGGTCGGCGCCGTCGTCCGGGTGGAGAAGTCCGGCGGTGAGCACGTCGTGGTCCTGGAGGACCGGCGCGGGAAGACGCGGACGTTCCGGCTCGGGCCGGGGTTCTGGGTCGACGGCAGGCCGGTCGAGCTCGTCCCGCCGCGCCCCGCCGCGCCGACCGGGCCGCGGCGCACCGCGTCGGGGTCGCTGGCGGCGCCGGACCAGCGCGCGCGGGTCGCGATCGGCAGCCGGATCTGGGTCGAGGGCAAGCACGACGCCGAGCTCGTCGAGAAGGTGTGGGGCGACGACCTGCGCGCGGAGGGCGTCGTCGTCGAGCTGCTGGACGGCGTGGACAACCTCGTCGACGCGCTGCGCGAGTTCGGCCCCGGGCCGGGGCGGCGCGTCGGGGTGCTGGTCGACCACCTGGTCGCCGGGTCCAAGGAGCGCCGGATCGCCGACGAGGCCGTGCGGGCCGCCCCGGCCGGCACGGTGCTGGTGCTCGGGCACCCCTACGTCGACGTGTGGCAGGCCGTGCGCCCCGAGCGGATCGGGCTGACCGCGTGGCCGACGATCGAGCGCGGCACCGAGTGGAAGCGCGGCATCCTGCGCGAGCTGGGCTGGCCCGCCGACGAGCAGGCCGACGTCGCGCGCCTGGCAGCGCATCCTGCGCAGCGTGCGGACGTACGCCGACCTGGAGCCGTCGTTGCTCGGGCGGGTCGAGGAGCTCATCGACTTCGTCACCGCGCCCTGAGACGACGACGGCGCCGCCCCCGGTGGACGGGGACGGCGCCGAGGGCGCGGGGTCAGGCCGCGACCGGCTCGTTCTGCAGGCGGCGGTAGATGTACGTCGTCGCCAGCAGGCCCAGCGGGTACGTGACGAGCTGGCCGATGCCGCAGACCGCGGCGCCCACCAGGTTCGCCGCGTAGACCGCGAGGAACAGCAGCACCACGGTGCCGAGGTTGCGGTTCACCAGCGTGAAGCTGGCCTTCAGCGCGTCGACCGCGCCCAGGCCCTTGTCCAGCACGAAGAACAGCGTGAACTGGGCGAAGAACGCGAACACCAGGCCCGGGAGCACGAACAGCAGCGTGCCGACCGCGGTGCCGGCACCGACCAGCAGCACCGCCACGACCACGGCGCCGAGGTTCTCGAACCGGAAGAAGCTCGCGAACTCCAGGCGCCGGCCGTTCGCCACGTCCAGGGAGGCACGCGTGACGCCCGCCTGCATGAACGCCGTGAGCAGCACGTAGATCGCCAGCACGACGAGCGTGCCGAACCCGAGCACGAACCCGCCGCCCGGGCGGAGGTTGCCGTACGCGTCGGTGCTGGCCGCCGCGCCGCCCGCGAAGAGCGAGAACGCGATGATCGACACGACGAAGATGACCGCGAGGTACGCGAGCACCGCCAGGACGATCGGGCCGACGTTCTGGGTGAACTTGGTCCAGCCCCAGTTGAACGCCTCGCCGACGCCCGCGGGGGCCGGGGCGCCGTAGCCCGCGGGCTGGCCGTAGGGCTGCTGCTGCGCGTAGGGCTGCTGCGGGGCGCCGTACGGCTGCTGGCCGTACGGGTCCTGCGGCTGGCCGTAGCCGGCACCCGAGGGCGGCGGCGGGTACCCGCCGGCGGGCGGGCCGTATCCGGGCGCCGGGGGCGGCGGGTACGCCCCGCCCGGGGCGGTCTCCGGCGCGGGCGGCACGGGCGGCGCTGCGGGGGGCTCGGCCGGCGGGACCGGCGGCGCGGCGGGCGGGGACTGCGGCTCGGGGGCCGGCGTGCCCGGCTGCTCCGGGGTGCTCGGCGGGGGCGGCGGCGCGGGCGTCGACGGGTCGTCGTCGCGCGGCGGGTTCGTGCCGGGGTTCTCGCGCATCAGAGTCCTCCTGGTCCGGACGTCGCTCGTCCGTCGCGTCAGCGAACCGAAGCCGCAGGTCGCGTGTCAAGGAACCCGCCGGGCGTGCCACGATCCGGACGAACCGGACACCCCTGTCCGCGGACCCCGCCCGCCGGCCTCCCCGGGCCCTCGGCTGGGTACGCTCGGGACGGCCGCACCGCCGTCGACCCGGGAGCACGTCGTGACCTACCCCCCGCCCCACCCCGCCTACGGGCCGCCGCCGCTGCGCCCCGACGAGGAGCGCACCTGGGCGGTGCTCGCGCACCTCGGCGGGCTGTTCTTCAGCTTCGTCGCGCCGCTCGTCGTCTGGCTGGTGTTCCGGGGCCGCGGTCCCTACCTGGAGGACCAGGCCAAGGAGGCGCTGAACTTCCAGATCACGGTGGTCATCGCCTACGTGGCGGCCGGGATCCTCGCCCTCGTCACGTTCGGCATCGGCTCGCCCGTCCTGGCCGTGGTCGGCGTCTGCCAGCTGGTGTTCCAGATCCTCGCGGCCGTCGCCGCGGGCCGGTACGAGTGGTACCGCTACCCGGTGACCATCCGCTTCGTCAGCTGATCGTCAGTCCGCGAGGGTCCGCACGACGGCGTCCGCGAGCAGCCGCCCCCGCCGGGTGAGCAGGACGCGGGCGCCCGGGACGTCCCCCCGGCCGAGCGCGGCGCGGCCGTCGACCAGCCCGTCCGCGACGAGCGAGCCCACCGCGGACCGCGCGCGGGCGCTGAGCGAGTCGAGCGGCAGCCCCTCGCTGAGCCGCACGCCGAGCATGACCCGCTCCAGCTGCGCCGACTCGTGCTCGATCGTCTCGCGCCCCGCGGCCGGGCTGACGCCCTCGGCGAGCCGGGCGGCGTAGGCGCGCGGATGCTTGACGTTCCACCAGCGGACGCCGCCCACGTGGCTGTGGGCCCCGGGGCCGACCCCCCACCAGTCGTCGTTCCGCCAGTAGGCGAGGTTGTGCCGGCAGGCGTCCGCGGGGGTGCGCGCCCAGTTGCTGACCTCGTACCAGTGCAGCCCGGCCTCGGTGAGCAGGTCGTCGGCGAGCTCGTACTTGGCCGCCTGGTCGTCCTCCTCGGGCAGCG
This sequence comes from Cellulomonas hominis, assembly GCF_014201095.1. Classification (NCBI taxonomy): domain Bacteria; kingdom Bacillati; phylum Actinomycetota; class Actinomycetes; order Micrococcales; family Cellulomonadaceae; genus Cellulomonas; species Cellulomonas hominis. Next base: position 281,078 of record NZ_JACHDN010000001.1, read on the forward strand.
CCAGCTCGCCTCGGCGCACCTGCACCGCCATCCGGGTGCCGGGCTCGACCACCAGCGCGTACGCCGACACGTGGTCCACGCCGGTCGCGAGCGCGGCCTCGAGGGACGCCCGCCAGTCGTCCAGGGACTCCCCCGGCGTGCCGTAGATGAGGTCCAGCGACACCACGAGCCCCGCGTCCCGGGCCCAGCGCACCACGTCGGGGATCCGGCGCGGGTCGTGCGTGCGGTCCAGCGTCGCGAGCACGTGCGGGACGGCGGACTGCATGCCGAACGACACCCGGGTGAACCCGCCGCGCGCGAGGGCCGCCAGCGACTCCGGCGTCACCGAGTCGGGGTTCGCCTCGGTCGTGACCTCCGCGCCGTCCGCGAGACCCCACGCGTCGCGGACGCCGTCGAGCATCCTTACCAGGTCGCCGGGCGGCAGCACCGTCGGCGTGCCGCCGCCGACGAACACGGTCGACACGGGACGCCCCGGCAGCCCGGCGTCGCGCAGCACCCGGGCGCCGAGCGCGACCTCCGCCAGCGCGGTGTCCGCGTACGCCACCTGGGAGGCGCCGCCGCCGAGCTCGGTCGCGGTGTACGTGTTGAAGTCGCAGTACCCGCAGCGCACCGTGCAGAACGGGACGTGCAGGTACACGCCGAAGGCGCGGTCACCCGCGCCGTCGCGCACCGAGCCCGGGAGGGCGCCGTCCGCGGGTGCGGCGTCGCCGTCCGGGAGGGCGGGGCTCACTTCTTCTTCGCGTCCTTGGCGTCCTTGCCGCCGCCCGCGTCGGACGACAGCGCGGCGATGAAGGCCTCCTGCGGCACGTCGACCCGGCCGATGGTCTTCATGCGCTTCTTGCCCTCCTTCTGCTTCTCCAGCAGCTTGCGCTTGCGGGTGATGTCGCCGCCGTAGCACTTGGCGAGGACGTCCTTGCGGATCGCGCGGATGGTCTCGCGGGCGATCACGCGGGAGCCGACGGCGGCCTGGATCGGCACCTCGAACTGCTGGCGCGGGATGAGGTCCTTGAGCTTGGACGCCATCATCACGCCGTACGCGTACGCCTTGTCCTTGTGCACGATCGAGCTGAACGCGTCGACCTGCTCGCCCTGGAGCAGGATGTCGACCTTCACCAGGTCGGCCACCTGCTCGCCCAGGGGCTCGTAGTCGAGGCTCGCGTAGCCGCGGGTGCGCGACTTCAGCTGGTCGAAGAAGTCGAACACGATCTCGGCGAGCGGCAGCGTGTACCGCATCTCGACGCGGTCCTCGGACAGGTAGTCCATGCCCTGCAGGTCGCCGCGCTTCGCCTGGCAGAGCTCCATGATCGCGCCGATGAACTCGCTCGGGGCGAGGATCGTCGACTTCACGACCGGCTCCCGCACCTCGCGGATCTTGCCGCCGGGGAACTCGCTCGGGTTGGTGACCGTGACGACCGTGCGGTCCTCCATCGTCACCTCGTAGACCACGTTCGGGGCGGTCGAGATGAGGTCGAGGCCGAACTCGCGCTCCAGCCGCTCCCGGATGATCTCGAGGTGCAGCAGGCCGAGGAACCCGACGCGGAACCCGAAGCCGAGGGCCACCGAGGTCTCCGGCTCGTAGTTCAGGGCGGCGTCGTTGAGCTTGAGCTTGTCGAGCGCGTCGCGCAGCGCCGGGTAGTCCGAGCCGTCGATCGGGTACAGGCCGGAGAACACCATCGGCTTCGGGTCGGAGTACCCGCCGAGGGCCTCGTCCGCGGGCTTGCCGGCGTTCGTGACGGTGTCGCCGACCTTCGACTGGCGCACGTCCTTCACGCCGGTGATGAGGTAGCCGACCTCGCCGACGCCGAGGCCCTTCGTCGGCACGGGCTCCGGGGAGATGACCCCGATCTCCAGCAGCTCGTGCGTCGCGCGGGTCGACATCATCGCGATCCGCTCGCGCGGGTTGAGCTTGCCGTCCTTGACCCGCACGTAGGTCACGACGCCGCGGTAGGTGTCGTAGACCGAGTCGAAGATCATGGCGCGCGCCGGGGCGTCCGGGTCGCCCGTGGGCGGCGGGATCAGCTCGACGATGCGGTCCAGCAGCGCCTCGACGCCCTCGCCCGTCTTCCCCGACACCTTGAGGCAGTCCGCGGGGTCGCCGCCGATCAGGCCCGCGAGCTCCTCGGCGTACTTCTCCGGCTGCGCGGCGGGCAGGTCGATCTTGTTGAGGACCGGGATGATCTGCAGGTCGTTCTCGAGCGCCAGGTACAGGTTGGCCAGCGTCTGGGCCTCGATGCCCTGCGCCGCGTCCACCAGCAGCACCGCGCCCTCGCACGCGGCGAGCGACCGGGACACCTCGTACGTGAAGTCGACGTGCCCGGGGGTGTCGATCATGTTCAGCGCGTACGGTGTGTCGCCCAGCTGCCAGGGCATCCGGACGGCCTGCGACTTGATGGTGATCCCGCGCTCGCGCTCGATGTCCATCCGGTCGAGGTACTGGGCGCGCATGGCGCGCGCCTCGACCACGCCGGTGAGCTGGAGCATCCGGTCGGCGAGCGTCGACTTGCCGTGGTCGATGTGCGCGATGATGCAGAAGTTGCGCAGCAGCTCGGGCGGGGTCGCCGCGGGGTTGATGCGCCGGGTCAGGTCGGCGCTCGGGATCGGGGACACGTGCTCCCTCGGTTTCGCAGGGTCTCGTCTGACCCCATGGTCCCATGCCCGCGACGGAAGCCCGAGCCGGCCGGCGCGGGCCTGGGGACGCGCGTCAGCGGGTGGCGGTCAGGGAGAACGCGAGCGGCAGCCGGTCGGCGCCCTCGGGGAGCACCCAGCTCGCGCCCTCGCGGACCATCTGCGGCAGCGCCCGCCACGGCAGGGACCGGTGCTCCGCCAGGGAGGTGAGCCGCAGCCCGGCGTCGAGCAGCGCCTGGACGATCTCGCCGAGGTCGTGCTGCCACTCGTAGCTGTCGGCGCTGTCCTCGGGGACCTCGGTGCCGGCGTACGTGGTGGTGTGCGCGTAGTGCCGTGGCGTCCCGCTGCCGAAGTAGGGGTCGGCGAGCACGAGCAGCCCGTCGGTCCGCTCCGCGTCCACGGCCTGCAGCGCCGGGTGCGCGTCCCGGACGTAGAAGGTCCCGCCCGGCCGGAGCAGCCCCGCGACCACCCGCGCCCACCGCGTGAGGTCCGGCAGCCAGCACAGCGCGCCGATGCCCGTGTACACGACGTCGAACGGCCCCGGGCAGGCGTCGAGGGCGTGGTCGACGTCGCTGTCCACGAACGTGGCCGCCAGCCCCGCGCGCGACGCGATCTCCCGGCCCGCCGCCGTGGCCGCCGGGGAGAAGTCCACCCCCGTGACCCGCGCGCCGAGCCGCGCCCAGGACAGGGTGTCCAGCCCGATGTGGCACTGCAGGTGCACGAGGTCCAGCCCCGCGGGCGACCCGCCCGGCAGGTGCGGCGCCAGGAGCGGGAGGTCCTCCCGCACCACGGAGGACACGCGCCCGGGGTCGGCCACGAAGTCGTCCACCCCGTACGCGACGAGGTGACCGGGGACGGCGGCGTCCCAGTTGCGCTGGTTCACGGCGAGGGCGGCGTCGGTCACCCGCGCGACGCTAGCGCCGCGTGCGCGCCCGGCACGAGGACTTTCGGGGGTGCGGACCGCGCGGCCCGGGCCCGCGGGCCGCGTCCTGCCGCCGAGGGTCCACGAAGCCGGGCGGCTCGCCCGGAGCGCCCCGCCGGTCGTGGACGCCCGGCGTCGCGGTAGCGTGCCCGCATGGCGGGAGCGGTGCGGCGCGGGCTGCGGGCGGTGGCGCGCGCACTGAGCGGACGCCCGGCCGCGGGGGCGCCGAGCGACCCGGTCCCCCGGCGCACCCCCGCTCCCGGCGACCACACCGGACCGTGGACCGCGTCCTACTCCCCCGCCCGCGACGGCCGCCCGGACCCCGGCGAGGTCGTGTGGACCTGGGTCCCCTACGAGGACGACCCCGCGCGCGGCAAGGACCGGCCGGTGCTCGTGGTCGGGCGCGACGACCCCTGGCTGCTCGCCCTCATGCTGACCAGCAAGGACCACGACCGCGACGCCGCGGACGAGGCCCGGCACGGCCGCCGGTGGCTCGACGTCGGGGCGGGCGCCTGGGACGCGCAGCGCCGGCCGAGCGAGGTCCGCCTGGACCGGGTGCTGCGGATCGACCCCGCGCAGGTGCGCCGCGAGGGCGCCGTCCTGGACCGCGCGCTGTTCGACCGCGTCGTCCGCGAGGCCGCCGCCTGGTAGTCTTGTCAGTCGCGTGTCCGCCCGGGTCGGCGGGCACACGTCCAGTGCCTCTCCGCGGGTGTCCCCACGCCCCAGTCCCGGCACCGGACGCGCCCTCTAGACCTGTTCCTCTTCGCTCCGGCGAACACACGAGAGAGTCCACACCGTGGCCAACATCAAGTCCCAGATCAAGCGGATCCGCACCAACGAGAAGGCGCGCCTGCGCAACAAGGCCGTCAAGTCCGAGCTGAAGACCTACGTGCGCCGCGTGCGCGAGGCCGTCGCCGGCGGCGACAAGGACGCCGCGGGCGTCGCGCTCGTCACCGCGTCGAAGAAGCTCGACAAGGCCGTCTCGAAGGGTGTCATCCACGCCAACCAGGCGGCCAACAAGAAGTCGGCCCTGGCCAAGGCGGTCAACGCGCTCTGACGCGTCAGCGGTCCTGATCGGAGGGCGCCACCCCGCGGGGGTGGCGCCCTCCGTCGTCCCCCCCCGCTCGACCCCGCGGCGGATCCACCCCGCGCGGGCACGCCGGCGCGCGCCGCGTCGCGGGGATCCACCGGCGCCACGAGGGGACGCCGTTGCCCGGGAACGCCCGAGGGCGTCACCCCCCCTGCGGGGTGACGCCCTCTGCGCGGGGACGGCCGCCGAAGCCGCCCCGTGGGGAACGCGGTGGTCAGTCCTGCGCCACCGCGCTCCACGCCTCCCACAGCACCGCGGGGACCGCGGGCCGGAAGCCTGCCTCGCGCAGCGCCCTGTCGAACGCCTGCGCGGCCCCGGTGACGTCGCCGTGCCCGAGGAACCGGTCGCCGAGCTCGCGCCAGACCGCCGCCGACTGCCGGGACGCCGACATCATGCCGAGCATGTCCGCGGCCCAGCGGTACGCCCGCGAGGCCGCCGGGACGTCGCCGTGCGCGTGGAGCGCGTCGCCGAGCGCGAGCTGCGCGGCGCTGCTCTCGAGCCGGGGCTGGTCGCCGAGCCGCTCGAGCGCGGCGCGCGCGAAGCTCTCGGCCGCGGCTGGGTCCCCCTGCATGAGGTGCGCCCGGGACCGCTCGACGTCGACGCGCGCGAGCTCCACCTCGGAGCCGGACACCGCGAGCTCCGGCGCCGCGCGCTCGAGCTGCTCGAGCGCCATCGCCGGCTCGGCCGGGTCGGAGCGCAGCAGCAGCCACGCGTAGTTCAGCCGCAGGCGCGGGATGTCGCGGCTGACCTCGCCCTCGCCGAGCAGCGCCAGCGCGCGCTCGGTGTAGCGCTTGGCCAGGCCGTAGTCGTGCCGCTGCTCCGCGACGAGCGCCGCGTTCCAGTACACCGACCCGCGGCCGCGCGGCGTGCCGAGCGACTCGGCCTGCCGGATGAGGTCCGCGGCGCGGTGCGTCGCGTAGAGCAGGTCGCCACGCTCGACGTACGCCCACAGCGTCGTCGAGCCCAGGCGCAGGTGCTCGTCCGTGCCGGTCAGGCCGGCGTCCTCCAGCTCCACGAGCTGGCGGTCGCCCACCTCGATCGCACGGCCGAGGTCGCCGGACTCCACGTAGGACGCGACGAGCGCGGTGGCCGCCGCGGCGGCGTCGAGGTGGTGCCCCTCGGCGCGCGCCTGGGACAGGAGCGGCTCGAGGACGCCGACGGCGGACTCGAGGTCGCCGAGCATCTCGTACGCCTGCGCGAGGGCGAGCCGGGAGTCGACGCGGACCTGGCGGGTCACCGACTCGAGGTCGAGGGCGAGGATGCGGTCGCGGGCCGACGTCGCCTCGCCGGACACCAGGTCCAGGCGGGCGTAGTCGAGCGCGAGCTTGGCGCGGGCCTCGGCGGGCCCCTCGTCGCCGTGCTTGAGATACTCGACCGTGGAGCCCAGGCGCTCGGCGATGATGCCGAGCGCGGCGTCGGTCGGCTCGCGCCGGCCGGACTCGATGAGCGAGATGTAGCTGGGCGAGAGCGCGTCACCGGCGAGGGCCGTCTGGGAGAGCCCAGCGGCCAACCGCGCCTGGCGGACGCGGTCAGCAATGGTCGTCATGGGTGTCACTGTACCTATGACGACCTGCCGCGGCGAGCGGGTCACCCGTCCGCCAGCACCCCGCAGGCACAGCTCCGACTCGCCCCGCACACCGAGAGCCAGCGGGGCGAGCCGGGAGACGCCGAAGGGGTTCAGACCGCGATCCGGCAGCAGCCGGTGGCGCCGCTGTCGATCGTGATGCCGCCGGCGGCGTTGGCAGCACCGGAGGCACCGAGCGTGAGGGTGAGGGCGAGGGCGGCGGTCGCGAGGGCCTTCAGGGAGGTGCGCATGGATGTCTCCTGTCACAAAGGGTTGACTCTCTGTCACGTCGATCATGACTCATCAGGCGGCGCCCGCACCACCTCCTGAGGGGTTTCGCAGCAGTTCCGCCCGTTCGGGTGAATTGTCTGCGCTGGTCACGCGCCGTGTCGCAGTATCACCCCCGGTGAGAGAAGTCCAGGGATGTCATGCGCCGAGGTCTGTGGTGTCATAGATGTCATGACCAGGGGACAGCGCGACGCGGAGCGGCGGCTCGCCGCCGAGATCGACTCGTCGATCCCGGACGTGCTGCGCCGCGAGTGGGACCGGCACGTCGCCCGCGAGCAGGCGGTCGTCGCACGCCAGGGGATCTTCTCCCCGCGCCTGCACCCCTTCGGCTACGAGCTCGGCTTCCGGGCGCCCGGGTCGACGGGGGTCGACGCGGCCGGCTGGACGGAGCTGCAGCACGAGCGCGCCACCAGCGCGGTCCTGCGCGCGACGTTCGGCCGCGCGGACGTCGACGAGGTCGGGCACGGCCGCTGGCTGTTCGTGCGGTGCCCGCGGTCGTACCTGGTCGGGGACCTGCACCTGCCCGCCCGCCCGGACCGCCTCGTCATCGAGATCGCCGGCGGCACCCGCATCGACGGCGACGTGCTGCGCGGCGTCCGGCGGCTCCGCGAGCAGGGCTTCCGGATCGCCCTGGCCGGGTTCGTCTCGCGCGCCGACCAGCGCGCGCTGCTCCCGCAGGCCGACTTCGTCAAGATCGACGCCCGGGACCTCGACGTCGAGGGCGAGCCCGTCGTCGACCTGGCGCGGTCCCACGGCGCGCTGCTGGTCGCCGAGTTCGTCGAGTCGTCCGCCGAGCTGCGCGCCGGCCGCCGCCTGGGCTTCGACCTGTACCAGGGGTACCTGCTGGAGCGGAGCCTGCTGCTGGACCGCTCGTCGGCGCCGCTGCTCGGCCCCGACCACGACTCGATCGGCCGCTCGCTCTAGCGGGTCGTGCCGTCCCACCAGCGCAGCACCCGCAGGGCGCGCAGCGTCACCCACCGCGAGGGCCTGCCCACGCCCGCGTCGAGCGCGAACCACGTGCGCCCGCGCGGCGTCCGGTCCAGGAGCCAGCGGCCGTCCGGCTGCCGGCGCGCCCGCACGTGCTCGACCGCCTCCGCCGCCCGCGGGTCCGGGGCCGCGCCGTCGTGGAGCGACGCCGCCCGGAGGTGGTCGAGCGCGCGCAGCACGTCGTAGCGCCACCGGTTCGGGTGCTGGAACGCGAGGTAGTCCGGGTCGGCGGGCTCGCCGGTGCTCAGCCGCCGGAACAGGTGCCGGTCCAGCAGGAACTCCGTGCCCGACCGCCGGGCCGCGCGCGACCCCGGGCTGCCCCCGGTCGCGCGCTCGTGCTCCAGCAGTCCCTCCAGCACGTTGATCGTCGTGTCGAACGAGGACCGCACCGAGCCGAGCGGCCGCTCGCAGTTCCAGCCGCCGTCCGGTTGCCGCTCCCCCACCAGCCGCGCCACCAGTGCGGCGACGTCGACGCCGAAGTACGCCCCGTCCGCCACCGTCCGGCCGTTGATGCACTCCTCGGTCTCGCCGGCCCAGTACGGCTGACCGCCCTCGTCCCACCGACTGTGCTCGCCCACGAGCCGCACCGCCCGAACCGCCGGCGCGCACCGGGGGTCGAGCCCGAGCTCGCGCAGCTGGGACAGCACGAACGACGTCGCCGTCCACGGCTGGCCGGACGCGTCCCACTCCTCGCGCGTGAACCCTCGCGGGACGTAGGAGCCGCCCGCCCACTGGCCGTCCGGGTCCTCGAGCGCGAGCAGGCGGGCGCCCCAGCCCTCCGTCTCGACGCGCGCGCGCTCCGGGGACCAGGTCCGCTCGGGCAGCCCCTGGACGTCCCGCATCGCCTGCCACCGGACGGCGGGGTCGCCGTCGAGCAGCCAGGCCACGACTGCGTCCTCGTGCACGCCCGGCACGCTACCGCGGGGCGCGCCGGGGGCGCGCGACGGAGAGCGTGCGAGGGGGAACGTGCGACGGGCGGTCGGTGCGCGACGGGTCAGCGGCGGACGGAGGCCGCGATGCGCAGGACGGCGCGCTCGACGGCGAAGTGCGGGTCGCGGCTCGCGCCCTTCACCTCGGCGTCCGCCTGCGCGACGGCCGTGATCGCCTGGGCCAGCCCCTCGGGCGTCCAGCTCGCGAGCTCCTTGCGCGACCGGTCGATCTGCCAGGGGGCGAGCCCGAGGTCCCGCTCCGCGCCCGAGCCGCGGCCCCGGACCGCCGAGACCTTCGCCAGCACCCGCAGCCGCGCGGCCAGCGCCGCGACCAGCGGCACCGGGTCGACGCCGGTCGCGAAGGCGTGCCGCAGCAGCGCGACCGCCTCCCCGGCGGCCCCCCCGACCGCCGCGTCGGCGACCCGGAACCCGGTCGCCTCGATCCGGCCGCCGTAGTACCGCTCCACCACCTCGACGCCGATGACGCCCGTGGTGTCGGCGACGAGCTGGCTGCACGCCGCCGCGAGCTCGCGCAGGTCGCTGCCGACCGCGTCGACCAGGGACCGCACGGCGCGCGGCTCCATCCGCCGGCGGGCGCGCCGCAGCTCCTGGTTCACGAACGCGACCTTGTCCGCGTCCCGCTTGACCGGCTCGCAGGCGGCGACCGGGTGGCCGGCCGCCTTCACGGCGTCGAGGAGCCGCTTGCCCCGCTGCCCGCCGCCGTGCCGCAGGACGAGCACCACGTCCGGCTGGGGCGCCGCGACGTACGCCGTCACCTCGAGGATGAGGTCGTCGGTCGCCTTCTCGACGCCCTCGACCACGACGACCTTGTCCTCCGCGAACAAGGACGGGCTGGTCGCGAGCACGAGCTCGCCCGACCCATACGCCGCGCCGTCGATCCGGGTCAGCTCGATCTCCGGGTCGCGCTCGCGCGCGAGGCCGACGAGCCGCTCCACGGCGCGGTCGGCCAGCAGGTCCTCGGCGCCGCTGACCAGGACGACCGGCGCCAGCTCGACCTCGTCCCACGCGACCCCGACCGGGGCCGACGAGCGGGCACCGCCCCGTGCGGGTCGGCGCGAGGCGGAGCTGGAGGCGGGTGGCACGCCCCTAGGGTGCCACGCCCTGCCGACACCGCAGGACCAGGACCAGCGCCGCCGCGGACGCGCCGGCCAGCAGCAGCGGGCCGACCGGGCCGCCCACCCAGGCGACCTGCGCCCCCGGCAGCCCCGCCGCGGCGCGGGCGACGGCGGCGATCCACCAGCAGCCCGCCCCGGCGACCTGCGCGCACCAGGTGGCCGCCGCCGGCCACCAGCCGCCCAGGAGCGCGGCCAGCAGGCCGCCCACCGTCGCGGGGGCGACGGCCGGGGCGACGAGGACGTTCGCCGGCACCGCGTACAGCGGGACCGCCGGGGACAGCAGCAGCACGACGGGGGCGCAGACGGCCTGGGCCGCGACCGGGACGGCGAGCGCCGCGGCGAGCGCCGAGGCGGTGCCCGGCGGCCCCGGACCCGGTCGGCCCGCGCCCGCGCCCGCGCCCGGGCCCGTGCCCGAACGCCCACCCGCGCCCTCCCGCGCACGCGGACCCGTCCTCGCCGCGGCACCGCCGACGTGGTCGACGCGCGCCGTCCACCCTCGCGCGAGCGGCCCGGCCAGCAGCGCGATCCCGGCGGTCGCGACGACGGACAGCACGAAGCCGATGTCCCCCGCGAGCCACGGGTCGACGACCAGCAGCACGACGACCGCCGCGGCCAGCGCGGGCACGGTCCGGGCCGGGCGCCCCGCGACGAGCCCGAGGACCCCGACCGCCCCCATGACGGCGGCGCGCACCACGCTCGCCCCCGGGTGCACCACCGCGACGAACCCGCCCATCACAACGGCCACCGGCAGCCACCGGGCCCGGCGCGGCACCCGGCACCGCACCGCGAGCGCGAGGACGACGCCGCCGAGCAGCGAGAAGTGCGCCCCGGACACGGCCGTGAGGTGCGCGAGCCCGGACACCCGCATCGCCGCGTCGAGGTCCCCCACGCCGCGCACGTCCCCCACCGCGACCCCGGGCAGCAGCCGCCCGGCGTCACCCGGCACGCCCGCCGCCGTGGTGACCAGCCCCGCGCGCAGCGCCTCCGTCGCGCGGAGCAGGGGCGGCGGGCGGGAGCGGACCGTGACGTCGCCGGTCGTGCGCGCCCGCGCCACCGCGCGCGCACCGCGGTCGGGGACCGGGGCGAGCCGGACGCGCACCTCCACCTCCGTGCCGTACGCCAGGCCCGCCGCGGAGGCCGGGGCCAGCACGTCGACGGCGGCGCGCGTGCGGACCGTCGACGGCGACGGGTGCCCCGGCTCGCGGCGGTCCTCCCGCACCTCCCGGGCAGCGAGGAGGAACCGCACGGTCCCGCCGGCCCCGTCGTCGCCGCCCCCGAGCGCCTGCGGCGTCGACCGCACCACGCCGACGAGCCGGACGGCGGCCCCGTCCGCGGCGAGCTCCCGCAGCCCGCCGGACTCGCGCCCGCGCACCTGCCCGGCGGTCGTGAGCAGCAGCACCGCGACGGCGCCGAGGGCGAGCACCGCCTGCCCCGCCGTCCCCGCACGGGACCGGGGGCTCGGGCGCCGGCGGACCCGGACGAGGCAGCCCGCCGCGAGCGCCGCGGCCACGACCCCCGTCGCCGCGAGCGCCACCGCCGGCAGCCGCACCGCCGCCCCCGCCGCGACCCACACCGCCGCCGCTGCGGGCACCAGCCGCACGTCCACCGCCTCGTCCCGCGCGGTCACACCCGCACCAGGTCCCGGATCTGCGCGAGCACCGACGGCCCGATCCCGGGCACGTCGAGCAGCCCGTCGACGTCCCGGAACGGCCCGTGCTCCGTGCGCCACGCGACGACCCGCTCGGCGAGCACGGGACCGATGCCGGGCAGCGCCTCGAGGTCGGCGGCGGACGCCGCGTTGACGTCGACCGTGGCCGGCCCGGACCCGCCGGGGTCAGCAGCAGCGACGGAAGCCTCCCCCGGTGCCTCCCCGGGCGCCGGCACGTGCACCTGCGTGCCGTCCTGCACGACGGCCGCGAGGTTGACCGCGGCGAGGTCGGCGTCCGGCAGCGCGCCGCCCGCCGCCGCGATCGCCTCCGCGACGCGCGATCCGGCGGGCAGCTGCACGAGGCCCGGCGACGCGACCCGACCGACGACGTGCACCCACAGCGCCGCGGCGTCCGCGGCCGCCGCCGTCGGCTCCCCCGGACCGGTGTCCGACACCGCCGGCTCCGGCACGTCGACGGCCGGCGCGCTCGGCTGCGCGGCGGCCCGCAGCGCGACCGCCCCGCCCAGCAGCGCGAGCGCCAGCACGGCGACGACCGCCACCCGCGGCGGCACCCGCCAGCGCAGCTCCGCGAGGCCGGCCCAGCGACGCCCTCCGTCGCCGTCCGGCAGCGCGTCGGCCTCCACCGGGTCGTCCGCCCACGACGCCCCGCCGGCCGACCCGGCCGCCTCGCGGAGCCGCGCGGCCCCGGAGGGCTCGGCCGCGTGCCGGCCCGGACGGCGCGGAGCGGGCGTGACCGGCACGGGACCCGGCTCGACCGGCACGGGGCCCGGCCAGGTCGGCGCAGATCCCGGCCGGGCCGGCTCGGGGCCCGCCGCAGCGGACACCCGCCGCGGCGCGGTCGGGTCGGGTGGCGGTCCGCCGTCGTACCAGGACATGCCGCGACGCTAGGCACCGCCCGGCGTCCGGCGCCGCCCGCGCACGCCCGGCCTGGGGACCACGCACCGCGTGGCCGCCTGTGGAGGACTCGGCGCCCCGTGATCGCCGGGCCCGGGACCTCAGCGGTCCGTCAGCATCACCGCGAGCGCCCCGACCCCGAGGTGGCCGCCGAGCACGGCGCCGACCTCCCGCACGAGCACCTCGTCCGCCCCGGTGGCCGCCCGCAGCCGCTCTGCGAGCTCCGCGGCGACGTCCGGCCGGCCGAGGTGCTGCACCGCGAGCCGCACCCCCGGCCCGCGCCGGCCGGCCTCGGCGACCGCGAGGTCGTGCAGCCGGTCGCGCGCGGCCCTCCGGGTGCGCACCCGCTCGGCGACCTCGATCCGCCCGTCGCGCAGCGCGAGCACGGGCCGCAGCCCGAGCACCGTCCCGAACGCGGCGGCCGCGGCGGACAGCCGGCCCCCGCGGCGCAGGTGGTCGAGCGAGTCGACGACGAACCAGGCGGCCGTCGAGCGCCCGACCTGCTCCGCCACCTCGGCGACGGCCGACCCCTCGGGCAGCCCGCCCCAGGCGTCCCCGCGCGCGGCCTCGGCGGCGGCGAGCGCGGCGAACCCGAGCCCGAGCCCGGCGCTGCGCGAGTCCACGACGTGCACGGGCAGCGGCGCGAGCTGCGCGGCGAGCCCGGCGGCCCGCACGGTCCCGGAGAGCTCACCCGACAGGTGCACGGACACCACCTCGGCGGCCCCGTGCGCGGCGGCGGCCTCGTAGGCGGCGGCGAACGCGGCGGGTGGCGGCTGGGAGGTCGTGATCCGGCGCCCGGACGCGAGGAGCGCCGCGAGCCCGTCGCCGGTCAGGTCCACGCCGTCCCGGTACCGGGCACCGTCGGCCGCCACGTCGAGCGGCACCACGTCGACGCCCCACGCCGCGGCATCCGCGGCGTCGAGGCAGGACGTCGAGTCGGTCACGACGGCCACCCGGGGGACGGGCGCCGCCGCGACGGGCACCTCGCCCCGCGCACGCCACCGCTCGACCGCCCCGGCCGCCCACGCGGGCAGCGCGACCCGGCGGCGGCGCGGCTCGGCCGCCCCGCCGGACCCGGCCCCGCCGGCCCCCGCGGCGGGAGCCCCGCTCGCCGGCACCGTCAGGCCGGCACCACGTTGACGAGCTTCGGCGCCCGGACGACCACGGTCCGCACGTCCCGTCCGGCCAGCGCACGCTGCACGCCGGCGTCCGCCAGGGCGAGCTCCCGCAGGGCGTCCTCGCCGGCGTCGGGGCTGACCTCGGCACGCCCGCGGACCTTGCCCTGCACCTGGAACACGCAGGTCACGGTGTCCTCGACCAGGTACTGCGGGTCGACGGCCGGGAACGGCTCGTGCGCCAGCGACCGCTCGTGACCCAGGCGCGACCACAGCTCCTCGGCCAGGTGCGGGGCGACGGGGGCGGTCATGAGCACCAGCTGCTCGGCGACGGACCGCGGCACGGCGTCCAGCGACGTCAGGTGGTTGTTGAGGACGATGAGCTTGGCGATCGCGGTGTTGATCCGCATGCCCGCCATGTCCTCGCCGACCTCGGCGATCGTCCGGTGCAGCACGCGCAGCGTCTCGACCGAGGGCTCGACGTCCGCGACGGTGACCTCGCCGGTCTCCTCGGAGACGACGTTGCGCCACACGCGCTGCAGGAACCGCTGCGCCCCGACGACGGCCCGGGTCTCCCACGGGCGGGACAGGTCCAGCGGGCCCATCGACATCTCGTAGACGCGCAGGGTGTCCGCGCCGTACTCGGCGTACATCTCGTCGGGCGACACGGCGTTCTTCAGCGACTTGCCGATCTTGCCGTACTCGCGGAACACCTCCTCGCCGTTCCAGGTGAACCCGGACTCGACGGAGCCGTCCTCGACCACCTCGGCGGCGGGCACGTACACGCCGCGCGCGTCGGTGTAGGCGTACGCCTGGATGTAGCCCTGGTTGAACAGCTTGTAGAAGGGCTCCCGGCTGGTGACGTGCCCCAGGTCGTAGAGCACCTTGTGCCAGAACCGCGCGTACAGCAGGTGCAGGACGGCGTGCTCGACGCCGCCCACGTACAGGTCGACGCCGCCGGCGCCGTGGGTGTCGCCCGGGTTGTGGCCGGGCCCCATCCAGTACTGCTCGAGCGCGGGGTCGACGACCTGGCCGGTGCGGTGCGCCGGGTCGAGGTAGTGCAGGTAGTACCAGCACGACCCGGCCCAGTTCGGCATGGTGTTCGTGTCGCGGCGGTACGTCTTCGGCCCGTCGCCCAGGTCGAGCGTGACGGCGACCCAGTCGTCGTTGCGGCTCAGCGGCGCCTCGGGCGAGGAGTCGGCGTCGTCGGGGTCGAAGGTCCGCGGCGCGTAGTCCGGCACGTCGGGCAGGTCGACCGGCAGTGCCGACTCGGGCACGGCGATCGGCAGGTCGTGCTCGTCGTAGACGACCGGGAACGGCTCGCCCCAGTACCGCTGCCGGCTGAACAGCCAGTCGCGCAGCCGGTACGTGACGGTGCGCGACCCGGCGCCACGCTCCTCCAGCCAGTCGACGATCCGCGCCTTGGCGTCCGCCACGGACAGGCCGTCCAGGGAGATCTCCTCGTTCGCCGAGTTGATGATCTCGCCGTCGCCGGTCCAGGCGCCCTCGTGGCCCTCCGGCGGCTGCACGGTGTGCACGACCGGCAGCCCGAACGCCTCGGCGAACGCGAAGTCGCGGGTGTCGCCGCCGGGGACGGCCATGATCGCGCCGGTGCCGTAGCCCATGAGGACGTAGTCGGCGATGAACACGGGCAGCTGCGCGCCGTTCACCGGGTTCAGGGCGTAGCCGCCGGTGAACACGCCGGTCTTGCGGCCCGCGTCGGCCTGCCGCTCGACGGCGGACTTGGCGGCGGCCTCGCGGCGGTACGCGGCGACGGCCTCGGCGGGCGACGTGGCGCCACCGCGCCACGCCTCGGGCACGTCCTCGTCCCAGACCGACCCCGCCTCGGAGTCGGCGACGATCGCGTCGACCAGCGGGTGCTCGGGCGCCAGCACGACGTAGGTGGCGCCGAACAGCGTGTCGGGGCGGGTCGTGAAGACGGTCAGCGGCTCGTCGGCGTCGGTGACCTCGAAGTCGACGTGCGCGCCCTCGGAGCGGCCGATCCAGTTCCGCTGCATCGCGGTGACCTTCTCGGGCCAGTCGATGAGCGACAGGTCGTCGGCCAGGCGGTCCGCGTACGCGGTGATCCGCATGTTCCACTGCCGCAGCGTGCGCTGGAAGACCGGGAAGTTGCCGCGCTCGGAGCGGCCCTCGGAGGTGACCTCCTCGTTGGCCAGCACGGTGCCCAGCCCCGGGCACCAGTTCACCGGGGTCTCGGAGACGTACGCCAGGCGCTGGGCGTCGACCACGCGGCGGCGCTGCACGTCGTCCAGGTCGGCCCACGCGGCGCCCGCGGGCACCCCGTCGATGCCGTCCGGCACCTCGCGCTCCCCCGACTCGTACGCCGCGACCAGCGTCGACACCGGCCGGGCCGCGCCCGTGCCGCCGTCGGGGCGCACCGCGTCCTCGTCGTACCAGGACCCGAAGATCTGCAGGAAGATCCACTGCGTCCAGCGGACGTAGTCGGAGTCGATGGTCGCGAACGTGCGGCGCGGGTCGTGCGCGACGCCCAGGCGCTTGAGCTGGCGCGCCATGATCTCGATGTTCGCCTCGGTGGTCGTGCGCGGGTGCTGGCCCGTCTGCACGGCGTACTGCTCGGCGGGCAGGCCGAACGCGTCGTAGCCCAGGGCGTGCAGCACGTTGTCGCCCTGCATCCGGCGGAACCGCGCGACGACGTCGGTGGCGATGTAGCCCAGGGGGTGACCGACGTGCAGGCCCGCGCCCGAGGGGTACGGGAACATGTCCATGACGAAGAACGGCCGGGCGCCCGGGCGGGCGTGCGCGCCGTCGCCGTCGGTGAGGTCGCCCGCGGGGTTGGCCGCGAAGAACGTGCCGCGCTCGACCCACTCGTCCTGCCACCGGAGCTCGATCTCGCGGGCGAGGTCGGCGGTGTACCGGAACGGCACGTCCTGGCCGGTGGCCGGGACGGGAGCGGCGGGGTCGGGCTGGGTGGAGGCGGGCGACGTCACCGGGCGAGTCTAGCGAGGACCGCGGCCCCCTCCCGACCGCGTCCCGGCGCCAGCTGCGGCGCCGCGCGCGTCAGACCGCGCGCCGCCGCGGCAGCACGAACACGGCGATCACCAGGCCCGCTGCGGTCAGCCCGGCCCCCACCCACGCGGGCGCCAGGTACCCCAGCCCGGCCGCGATCACCACGCCGCCGGCCCATGCCCCCGCCGCGTTCCCGACGTTCAGCGCGGAGTGGCACAGCGCCGCCCCGAGCGAGGGCGCCTGCGGCGACAGGTCCATCAGCCACGACTGCAGCGCGATCCCGAGCACCTGCGACGTCACGCCGAGCGCCACGACCGCCAGCACCCCGGGCACCACCCACTGCGCGACGACGGCGATGAGCACGAGGGCCACGATCGTCGTCGCGAACCCGAGGAGCACGGTCCGGGGCACGGACCGGTCCGCGAGCCGGCCGCCGAGCAGCGTGCCCACGGTCATCCCGACGCCGAACAGCGCGAGCACGAGCGGGACGGTCGCCTCGGCCACGCCGGTGACGTCCGTGAGCAGCGGGGCGACGTACGAGTACACGGCGAACATGCCGCCGAACCCGATGGCCCCCGCGGCGCAGACCACCCACAGCCGGGCGTTCCGCAGCGCGCGCACCTCGGTCCGCACGCTCACGCCGTCGGCCACGGCCAGCCCGGGGACGAACCGCCACAGCGCCGCGAGCGTCGCCAGCCCGAGCGCCCCCACCGCGACGAACGCCGCCCGCCAGCCGAACGCCTGGCCGAGCACCGTGGACAGCGGCACCCCGACGACGTTCGCGATCGTCAGCCCGGCCATCATCGTCGCGACGGCCTGCCCGCGGCGCCCGGGGCCGGCGACGTGCGCGCCCATCGCGGCGCCGACGCCGAAGAACGCCCCGTGCGGCAGGCCGGCGGCGAACCGCGCGGCGACCAGCCAGCCGGCGGTCGGTGCGAGCGCGGACAGCACGTTGCCGACCGTGAACGCCGCCATCAGCACGAGCAGCAGGGTCCGCCGGTCCATCCGGGCGGCGACCGTGGTCAGCAGCGGGGCGCCCACGACGACGCCGAGCGCGTACGCCGTGATGACGTGCCCGGCGGTCGGGATCGAGACCTGCAGGTCGTCCGCGATCTGCGGCAGCAGGCCCATCGTCGTGAACTCGGTGGTGCCGATGCTGAACCCGCCGAGCGCGAGCGCCAGCAGCGGCAGCCGCGCGCGGCGGCGGACGAGACCCGGGTCGAGCGCGTCGGCGGGGGTGCCCGTCGTGGTGGTCGGCATGGTGCTCCCGCGTCGTGGGTCGGTGCGGCAGCACGCAGCGCGCCGGTCGCGCGGGGGCGCGCCCGACGGGTGCGGCGGCCCGTCCCGGTGGCCGCGGCGGCGGGGCGGACCGGTGCGGGCCACCTTACCGGGCGGTCAGCGAGCGGTCACCGGGCGCGCGCCGAGCGCGCACGCCGGATGAGCGGGCCCGGGCGATCAGGCGTCGAGCAGGATCCAGATCGCCCGCGCCGCCAGCTCCCCGAGCTCGACGGCCCGCGGCTCGGCGTCGGCCGCCCCCTCCGGCGGCAGCACCCGCACCGCCGTCATCCCCGCGAAGTCCCGCCGCTCGACGACCTCGACCCGCGCGTCCAGCACCACCCCGACGGTCGCGAGGTACCGCAGCAGCCCCGGGTCGGCGTCGGAGATGCGCGCGACCCGGCCGGTGCCCCCGGCGAGCTCCCACAGCATGCTGGCCGCGGGCGTCGGGACCGTGCCGTCGGGCGCCGGGATCGGGTCGCCGTGCGGGTCGCGCGTCGGGTGGCCCAGGCGGGCGTCGATCCGCTCGACCATGAGGTCGGAGACGGCGTGCTCCAGCACCTCGGCCTCGTCGTGCACCTCGTCCCAGGCGTACCCGAGCTCGCTGACCAGGAACGTCTCGATCAGCCGGTGCCGGCGCACGACCTGGACGGCGTGCCGGACGCCCTCGTCGGTCAGCGCGATCGCGGCGTACGGGGCGTGCACGACCAGGCCCTGGTCCGCCAGCCGGCGCACCGTCTCGGACACCGTGGACGCGCCGACGCCGAGCCGCTCGGCGAGCATCTTGGTCGTCACCGGTGCCGTCGACCACTCCCGCGCGGTCCAGATGACCTTGAGGTAGTCCTGGGCGACGGGGGTCAGGTCGCTCGTCTCGCTCACACGCCCAGGGTAGGGGCCGGTCGCGGGTCGGAGGCGCTGTGGTAGGAATCGCGGGAGCCGCCGGCGCACGTCGGGCGGCTGGACGGAGGACGCCCGTGGACACCGACCAGCCGGCCGCCGCGCCGCCGCAGCCCGCTACCCCCGCGGCCAACCGCCCCGCCGCCGCGAGCGGGTTCGCCCCGGCCCTGCGCCGCGCCGGCGGCCCGGTCGCCCGGTGGTTCGCCCGGCGGCGGCTGTCCTGGTCGGGGATGCTCGGCGCCCTGCTCGGCCTCGCCGCGGCGATGACGCCCTCGCTGCTCCCCCGCCCGACGCTGTACCTCGGCCTGATCGCCGGCGTCGGCACCGCGGCGGGCTACGGCCTCGGCGTCCTGGTCGCGTGGATCGTGCGCCGGACCGGGCTGCCGCTGCCGCCCGTGCGGGTGCGGCGCGCGGCGTGGCGGGTGCTGGCCTGGGTCGGGCCGGTGCTCGCGGTCGTCGTGGTCGTCGTCGGGGCCGGGTGGCAGAACGACGTGCGCGAGCTGGTCGGTGAGCAGCGGCGCCCGTCCTCGTGGTTCCTCGTGGGCGTGATCGCGTTCCTCGTCGGGCTGGGGCTCATCGCGCTCGGCCGCGCGCTGCGCAGGCTGTCGCGACGGATCGCCCGGCTGCTCGGCCGGTGGGTACCGGCGCCGGCCGCGTCGCTGCTCGGCGTGGTGCTCGTCGCGCTGCTCGTGTACTGGCTCGCGGCCGGCGTGCTGTTCCGGGTGGTCGTCGATGTCGCCGACTCCGTCTACGCGGGCACGAACGCCGGGACGGACGAGGGCGTCGAGCCGGTGACCTCCGATCTCCGCTCCGGGTCCCCGGCGTCCGCCGTGTCCTGGGACTCGCTCGGCCGGCAGGGGCGGACGTTCGTCGCGGGCGGGCCGACCACCGCCGAGATCGGCGACGTCACCGGGCAGGCCGCGGTCGAGCCGATCCGGGTCTACGCGGGCCTGGACTCCGCCGGCGACGCCGCCGGGCGCGCCGACCTGGTGGTCCAGGAGCTCGAGCGCACCGGGGCGTTCGACCGCTCGGTGCTCGTCGTCGCCGGCGCCACCGGGACCGGGTGGACCGAGCCGCAGCAGATGGCCGCCCTGGAGTACCTGTGGGGCGGGGACACCGCGATCGCCACGATGCAGTACTCGTTCCTGCCGTCGTGGATCTCGTTCCTCGTGGACGCCGACCGCGCGACCGAGGCCGGGCGCGTGCTGTTCGACGCCGTCCACGAGGCGTGGTCCGCGCTGCCGGAGGACGACCGCCCGCAGCTCGTGTCGTACGGGCTGAGCCTCGGGTCGTTCGCCGCGCAGGCGCCGTTCGGCTCCGTCGGCGACCTCACGACCCGGGTCGACGGCGCCCTCTACGTCGGGACGCCGAACTTCACGCCGCTGTGGCGCACGATCACCGACGACCGGGACGCCGGCAGCCCCGAGTGGCAGCCGGTCGTCGACGACGGCGAGACCGTGCGGTTCGCGTCGGACGGCACGGACCTCGGGGACCTGCCCGGCGACTGGGGGGCGCCGCGCGTCGCGTACCTGCAGCACGCCTCCGACCCGGTGGTGTGGTGGTCGTGGGACCTGCTCGCACGGCAGCCCGACTGGCTCGCCGAGCCGCGCGGCCCCGACGTCTCCGGGCGGGTGCGCTGGTTCCCGCTGATCACGTTCGTGCAGGTGACGGTCGACCAGTTCTTCGGCGTGAGCGTCCCGGACGGGCACGGGCACAACTACGCGTCGCAGGTCGTCGCCGCGTGGGCCGACGTCACCGAACCCCCCGGCTGGACCGACGCGGACCTCGCGGACCTCCAGTCCCTGATCGACGAGACCCTGGAGCTCCCGAGCCTCCCCGGCGCGGACGTCGGCTGAGCCGCCGCCCCGCTCGCCCCGCTCGCCCCGCTCGCCGAGGTCGAGGGTCTCGTACGAGGTCGAGGGTTTCGACGGGGGTCGACCACCGAAACCCTCGACCTCGTGCGCCGCCGCCCGGCGCGCTCAGGACTGCGCGGCGTCCCGCCAGGCGACCCAGCGCTCCACCAGGGACAGGTCGTAGTCCGGGCCGCTGACGCCGACCGTGAACAGCGTCACCCCGGCGGCCACCAGCGCGTCCGCGGCGTCCTCGGGCGCCCCGCGGACCCCGACGCTGCGCTCGACCAGCGCGGCGGTGTCCCGGCCGACGGCAGCGCCGTGCTCGTCGAGGATCGCGCTCTTGCGGGTCAGCGTGTCCAGGTCGCCGAACGAGTGCCACACGTCGGCGTGCTCCGCGACGACCCGCAGCGTCTTGCGCTCGCCGCCCCCGCCGATCAGCACGGGGATGTCCCGGGTCGGCGCCGGGTTGCCCGCCGCGAGGCGGGCCTTGATCCGGGGCAGCGCCTGCGCGAGGTCGGCGATCCGCGTGCCGGGCGTGCCGAACTCGTAGCCGAACCGGTCGTAGTCCTTCTCGAACCAGCCCGCGCCGATCCCGAGCACCAGCCGGCCGCCGCTGATGTGGTCGACGGTCCGGGCCATGTCGGCCAGGAGCTCGGGGTTCCGGTACGAGTTGCAGCTCACCAGCGCGCCGATCTGCACCCGGCTGGTCTGCTCCGCCCAGGCGCCGAGCATGGTCCAGCACTCGAAGTGCTTGCCGTCGGGGTCGCCGGACAGCGGGAAGAAGTGGTCCCAGTTGTAGACCACGTCCACCCCGAGGTCCTCGGCGCGACGGACGGCGTCGCGGATCTGGGCGTAGTCGGCGTGCTGGGGCTGGATCTGGACTCCGATGCGGAGAGGTCGCGTCATGGCGGTCACCGTACGTCCGTCTACGCTGACGGGGCGCCACGAGGGCGCCGCGCCCCGCTCCCCCACCCGGAGGTCCCCATGTCCGCCGTCGCCGACGCGTCCGCGCCCGTCCCGCTGCGCTGGGTCGGCCCGCTGCGGATCAGCGGCAACGTCATGTCCGGCGAGACGGAGGTGCCGCTCGCCACGTACGAGTCGCCGCTGTGGCCCTCGGTCCGCCGGGGCGCGCGGATCTCCACGATGGTCGCCGGCGGCATCCGGGCGACGCTCGTGGACGAGCGGATGTCCCGGTCGGTCCTGCTGGAGGCCGACGACGCCGGGGTCGCGCTGGCCGCCGTGCAGTGGCTGACCGCGCACCGGGCGGACCTCGAGGCCGTCGTGGCGGGCACCAGCCGGTTCGCGCGGCTGCTCGACCTGCACACCCAGATCGCCGGGAACCTGCTGTTCGTCCGGTTCGAGCTCAGCACCGGCGACGCGTCCGGCCACAACATGGTGACGAACGCGGCCGAGAAGCTGCTGGACCACGTGCTCGGCGCGGTCCCCGGCGTGCGGTACGGCTCGATCTCGGGCAACTACTGCTCGGACAAGAAGGCCACCGCGGTGAACGGGATCCTGGGCCGCGGCAAGAACGTCGTCACCGAGATCGTCATCCCCCGCCGGGTCGTCGAGCGGTTCCTGCACACCACCCCCGAGGCGGTCGTGCAGCTCAACATCCGCAAGAACCTCATCGGCACGATGCTGGCGGGCGGCCTGCGGTCGGCGAACGCGCACTACGCGAACATGCTGCTCGCGTTCTACCTGGCCACCGGGCAGGACGCCGCGAACATCGTCGAGGGCTCGCAGGGCCTGACGCACGCGGAGGTCCGCGGCGAGGACCTGTACTTCTCCTGCACGCTGCCGAACCTCGTCGTCGGCACGGTCGGCAACGGCAAGGGGCTGGACTTCGTCGAGGAGAACCTCGCCCGGCTCGGCTGCCGCGAGGAGCGCGAGCCCGGCGCCAACGCCCGGCGCCTCGCGGTGCTCTGCGCGGCGACGGTGCTGTGCGGGGAGCTGTCGCTCATGGCGGCGCAGACGAACCCCGGCGAGCTGATGGCGGCGCACCTGCGTCTGGAGCGCGGGGCCGGCGCGCAGGGCTGACGCCCGGGCCCGACCCCGCGGGCCGATCCTGCGGGCCGCGCCGGGATGATGCGCGGCCTCGTCGGTGTTCCGTGAGGACGGCGTGCAGAGTCGTCACCCTCGTTGGTGGGGGTGCGCACGCGGGGCTACAGTCGTCCGGGCCTCGCGGGGGTGCCGGCGCCGGCGCTCGCGTCCCGGGGCCCCGCCGCCCCGGGCCGGACCCGCGGACGACGCCCCTCACGAGAGGATCCCTCCCCGACATGCAGCTCGGCATCGACGACCTGGCGTTCGCGACCGCGGACCGCTACCTCGACCTCGCCGACCTCGCGCCGGTGCACGGCGTCGAGGTCGCGAAGTACACGGTCGGGCTGGGTCAGGACCGGATGAGCGTGTGCGCCCCCGACGAGGACGTCGTCACGCTCGCCGCCGCCGCCGCGCTCCCGCTCGTCGAGTCGCTGTCCGAGGCGGAGCTCGCCTCCGTGCGCACCGTGCTGCTGGCCACCGAGTCCGGCATCGACCAGTCGAAGTCCGCCGGCGTGTACGTGCACCGGCTGCTCGGGCTGCCCGCCGCCAGCCGCGTCGTCGAGCTCAAGCAGGCCTGCTACGCCGGGACGTCCGCGCTGCAGATGGCACTCGCGCTGGTGGCCCGGAACCCCGAGCAGAAGGTGCTGGTCATCTGCTCGGACGTCGCCCGGTACGACGTCGGGTCCTCCGGCGAGCCCACGCAGGGCTGCGGCGCCGTCGCGATGCTCATCACCGCCGACCCGCGCCTCGTTGCGATCGAGCCGGTCTCCGGCCTGCACACCACCGACGTGATGGACTTCTGGCGGCCGAACTACCGGACCACCGCCGTGGTGGACGGCCGGCTGTCCCTGCGGGCGTACACCGACTCGCTGACCGGCGCCTGGCAGGACCTGCAGGCCCAGGGCGGCCCCGCGTTCGGGGACATCGACGCGTTCGTGTACCACCAGCCGTTCACGAAGATGGCGGTCAAGGCCCACGCGCACCTGACCCGCGTCGCCGGCACCGCGCGGGACGCCGAGGTGATGGACGCGCAGATCGCGGACACGCTGCGGTACAACCGCGAGATCGGGAACTCCTACACGGCGTCGATGTACATCGGCCTCGCGTCGCTGCTCGACCACGCGGCCGCGGACCTCGCCGGCGCGCGGATCGGGTTCTTCTCGTACGGGTCCGGCTCGGTCGGCGAGTTCTTCACCGGCGTCGTGCAGCCCGGGTACCGCGAGCACCTGCGCGCCGCCGCGCACCGCCGGCTGCTGGACGACCGGCAGCGCGTCTCGCACGCCGAGTACCTCGAGGTCATCGCGCCGGTGAACCCGGTCGACGGCGGCGAGCACCCGATCGAGGCCTCGACGCGCAGCCCGTTCCGGCTGGCCGGGATCTCCGGGCACCAGCGCGTCTACGAGCGCACCGCCGCCGCGGACGCCGCCGTCGCCTGACGCCGCGCCGCCCTACTGGTACGTGACCAGGTCGGGCGTCGGCTGCACCGCGTAGGTCTGCGCCGGGTCCAGCATCGGCTGGTCCTCGTCGTAGAAGTTCTTCCAGCCCCAGTGCACCGGCGGCGCGCCCTGGTGCAGCGTCGCCCACGTCCCGGCCTTCGCCGGCTGGGAGCCCTGCCCGTCCGCGTGGATGATCGTCGCGAGCTCGTCGTGGCTCGTGTCGAGGCGCTCGCGCTCGGTGATCATCCGCAGCGAGAACTGGTGCAGCAGGAACATCTTCTGCGGCAGGTGCCGCGCGCGCGTGAACTCCGCGAGCCAGGCGGCGGTGGCGTTGACCTCGTCGATCCCGACGGAGCCGATCTGCCGCAGGTGCACCTGGTCCGGCGCCAGGCGCCACTCCGGGTCGAGCGCGAGGCCGACGTGCGGGTACGCGAGCAGGTCGGCGAACTGCTGCGCCTGGGTGACGAAGTCCGTGCGGCCGGGCTGCAGGTCGATGACGACGGCCTGCCCGGCGTCCTGCGCGGCCTCGACGAGCGGCCGCAGGTCCTCGATGCTGCGCGGGCGCGAGTAGGACCCGTCGGCCTCGGGGCCGGCCGACGCGATCGTCGCGATGATCTCCAGCGTGGGGACGACGGTGTCCTCGGTGAGCGGGTCGTACTGCGCGGCGGTCTGCTGCGCGCGGGCGATCGTCGCCGGGACGTCCTGCTCCCCCAGCACGCCGAGCGCCGGGGTGCCCGGGGTGCCGTACAGGGCGACGTAGCGCTTGCCCGGCTCGCCCGGCGGGAACACGAGCTGCCCGCCGCCGGGGAGCTCGACGCCCGTCGACGCGGCGGCGACGCGCGCACCGAGGCGGTCCGCCGCGCCGAAGGCGGCCCCCAGCGCCACGACGTGCTCGACACCGGTCAGCGCCCGCACGGACGCGGACGTGGCGCGCGGGTCTCCGCCCGGGACGTCGACCACCGGGACGCCGGCGGCGCGGGCCGTGGCGAGCGCGGCGGCGGTCCGGCCGTCGGGGTCGGCGGCCAGGTCGACGAGCAGGGCCGCGCGCTCGGGAGCCGCCGGGGGCGCGACGACGGGGCCGTCGGCGCCGAGGCGGACCGGTCCCGGGTCGGCGGGCCGCGGGGTGGCGGACGGCCGGGGAGCCGCGGCCGCCGTCGAGGACGCCGTCGCCCCCGGCAGCTCGAGGCGGAGGGACGCGAGGACGTCGTCCGACGCCGGGGTCGCCGGGGCGGCCGCCGGCGACCCCGACGGCGCGGCGGAGGTCGGCCCGGGCCCGGGCACCTCGCCGGACAGCAGGGCGGTCCCCGGGCGGCCGAGCCCCGCGACCGCGGCCGCGACGTCGCCCTCCGCGACCTCCCGCTCGGGGCCGAGCGGAACCCCGAGGTCCCCGAGCGCGGCCGGGTCCGCCGGGTCGACGCCGTGCGTGCGGACGTCGCGCGGCAGGCCGGTCACGTCGCCCACGACGACCACGTCGGTGCTGCCCAGCCGCTCGATCTCGTCGGCGAGCCCGTCCGCCCCCGCAACCAGCACCGGCGCGCCGAGGGCCACCCCGGCGGTCGCGGCGGGCCCGACGGCGCCCGGCGTCGCGTCCGCAGCGACGACCGCGACCGGCGCCTCCGCGAACAGCGCGCGGCTGACGGCCAGCGCGGTCGCCCCCGCCGGCCCGTCCGGCACGACGGTCGCGGGGGCCTCCGGCAGCGCGACGCGCGCGGTGACCGCCTCGGCCGTCGGCGTCGGTGTGGGCGTCGGCGGACGGGTCGACCCGCCGGTGCACGCGGCGAGGACGGCGACCAGGGCAGCGGCCCCGGCGGCGGCGCGGCGACGGGCGGACCGCGGCCCGCGGGCCGGCCGCGTCGGTCGGGCCGCTCGGGTCGGTCGGTCGGTGGCGGGCGGCACGACGGGCACGGGACTCCGGGGGACGACGGCGGGGGTCCCGGCCACTGTAGGCACCCGCGCCGACATGCCGCGAGACCGGGCACCCGGCCTGGGGACGCGCGATGATCGACCCATGGGCGACGCGCAGCAGGAGTTCAGCACGGCCGGGGCGTACGTGACGACCGTCGAGGAGTTCGTGCGGGACCAGAACTACATCACCACCCGGATCACCGCCGACGGGCGGGACGGCTACCCCGTCGAGCCGGGCCGGTACCGCCTCGTGGTGTCCCGGGCCTGCCCGTGGGCGAACCGGGCGATCATCGTGCGCCGGCTGCTCGGCCTGGAGGACGCGATCTCCCTCGGGGTGTGCGGGCCCACGCACGACAAGCGGTCCTGGACGTTCGACCTCGACCCGGGCGGCGTCGACCCCGTGCTCGGCATCCCGCGCATCCAGGACGCCTACTTCCGCCGGTTCCCCGGGTACGAACGCGGCATCACGGTCCCGGCGGTCGTGGACGTCCCGACCGGCGCCGTCGTCACCAACGACTACGCCCAGATCACCCTGGACCTCTCGACCGAGTGGACCGCGCACCACCGCCCCGGCGCGCCCGACCTCTACCCCGAGCACCTGCGGGACGAGATCGACCAGGTCGCCCGGAAGGTCTTCACCGACGTGAACAACGGGGTCTACCGGTGCGGGTTCGCCGGGTCCCAGGAGGCCTACGAGCGCGCCTACCGCCGGCTGTTCGCCCGCCTCGACTGGCTGGGCGAGCGCCTCGCCGGGCAGCGGTACCTCGTCGGCGACACGATCACCGAGGCCGACGTGCGGCTGTTCACCACGCTCGTCCGGTTCGACGCGGTCTACCACGGGCACTTCAAGTGCAACCGCTCGAAGCTCACCGAGATGCCGGTGCTCTGGGCGTACGCGCGCGACCTGTTCCAGACCCCGGGCTTCGGGGACACGGTCGACTTCGACCACATCAAGCGGCACTACTACGTCGTCCACGAGGACATCAACCCCACGCAGATCGTCCCCGCGGGCCCCGACCTGCGCGGCTGGCTGAGCCCGCACGGTCGCGAGGCCCTGGGCGGCCGCCCGTTCGGCGACGGCACGCCCCCGCCCCCGGTCCGCCCGGCCGAGCGCGTCGACCCGTCCCACACCGCGGAGGCCATGGCGGGCTGACCCGCCCACCTGCGGACCTGCCCCCGCACCGTCCGCGCGCCCCGTCCCGCCGTCGCACCGCGCGCGAGGTCGTCGGTCTTGCCCGTCCAGCGGAGTTCGCAGACGACGACCTCGCGCGCAACCGACGACCTCGCGAGCGAACCCGCGTGGCCGCGCGGGGGTCAGGCCCCCGGGCGGACGCGGACCACGTTGCGCCACGGGTCGTCGAACGTGACCGTCGCCCCGTCGTCCCGCACCGCGACCCCGTGCGCCGCGAGCCGCTCGCGCAGCGCGCCGACGTCGTCCGGCCCGGGCACGACCAGCGTGACCTCGCCGAGCCCCAGCGAGCTCGCCCGCGGCCCCGCGCCCGCGGAGTTCCACGTGTTCATCGCCATGTGGTGGTGGTACCCGCCGGCGGACACGAACAGCGCCCCGTGCCACTCGGCCATGACGTCGAACCCGAGCGCGTCCACGTAGAACGCACGCGCCCCGGCGACGTCGCCGACCTGCAGGTGCACGTGCCCGACGACGGGACGCCCCGCGGGGCCCGCCAGCGCGGCGTCCGTGACGTTCCCGCGGATGAACTCGTTCGGGTCCAGCAGCAGCGAGTCCATGACGACCCGCCCGGCGGCGTCGTACTGCCACAGGTCGCGGGCGCGGTCCCAGTACAGCTCGACGCCGTTGCCCTCGGGGTCGGTGAGGTAGAAGGCCTCGGACACCAGGTGGTCGGCGCTGCCGACGTAGGTCTGCGGGGCGCGCTGCGCGACGGAGGCGAGCGTGGCGGCCAGCGCCTCGCGGGTGTCGAACAGGATCGCGGTGTGGAACAGCCCGGCCTGCCCGCGGCTGGTGGGCGGCAGGTCCGGCGTGTGCCGCAGCACCACGAGCGCCTGCGTCCCCCGGCCCAGCACGACGACGTCCGGGCGTCCGACGCCCTCGAGGCGCTCGTCGGGGCGCACGACGACCTGCAGGCCGAGGACGTCGCGGTAGTAGCGCACCTGGGCGTCGAGGTCGGCGACGAGGAGGGTCACAGGCCCCATCGCGGTGTCGGCGGCGAGGCGGTCCTGGGGCGACGAGGGGGTCGAGGGCACGGCGGCTGCGGTCATGCCACCTACAATAGTTGAGGCTTCAACATTCCGCCAGGCACACGAGGACCCACGACCCGCACACGGGGACCGTCAGCCCCGGCGCTGCAGGTCGTTGCGCCCGAAGTCGGTGAGGAACCGCGGCCCGCGCTCCGCGAGCTCGCGCTCGAACGACTCCGCCCACACCCCGTACGGCGTGCGCGCGAGCCCGTCGTTCGAGAACCGGGCGTCGTCGGTCACCTCGGTGACGCAGAACGCCGGGATCTGCAGGTCGGTGACCGGCCCCGAGCGCTCGCACTCGGCGATCAGCAGCGGCCGGTTCGCCCCGCCGAACACGTCCACGACCCAGCCGTCCGTGCCGAGCCAGACCGCGTACCGGTTCTTGACGATCCGGCTCCCGCCGCGGCGGATCATCTCCGTGCCGACGGTCACGTCGATCTCCCGCTCGGCCTCGTACCGGGTGCCGACGTTCATCGGGCCCTTGAGCGTCACCGCGCAGAAGTCGAACCGGTCGCCCACCACGTCGAGGACGGCCAGGGGGTCGGCGTCCGGGCCGAGCGGCATCCGCACCCCCGACGCCTGGACGCGCAGCCGCAGCGCGTAGCCGTCCTGCGCCAGGTAGTACGACTGGACGATGAGCACGGGCTCCGGCTCGTCCAGCAGCTCGGGCGGGAGCTCGCGCACGAAGAACCGTCGCTCGAACTCGAAGTCGCCGTAGCCGGTGTCGCTCACCGCCGGGCCCTCCCCGCCGCTGGTCACGGGCGGCACCGGACCGGTGCCACCGAGGTCACCGTAACGCGGGGTCGCGCCGCGGCGACCCGGGACACGGCGTCAGGCGGCGGACCGCAGGTCCATCCCGAGGGTGCGGCCCCAGGTGTGCGCCGCGACCTCGCGGAACCCGACCCGCCCGTAGAACGCGATCGCCCCGGTGTTCTGCTCGGCCACCCCGAGGTGCAGCCCCGGCACGCCGCGCTCCCGCAGGGCGCCGGCGAGGGTCTCGATCAGCGTCCGGCCGAGCCCCCGGCCCTGGGCGCGCGGCAGCAGGTCGATGTGCAGGTGCGCCGGGTACCGGTCCGTCACGGCGGGGTCGTACGTCGCGCCGTGGTGCACGGTCTCCCAGAGCTCGTGGTCCCGGAACCCGTCGACGGCCGGCCGCAGCGGGTACCGCTCGCGCAGCGGCGGCCACCACGCCTGCTCCTGCCAGCGCGCGAACGCCTGGGAGTCCGCGGTGCCGACCACGTAGCCGACCACGCCGTCGTCGTCGGTGACGACCCAGGTCAGGCCGGGGTCGGCCACCGGGTAGGGCGCGGCGTACACGTGGCCGAGCAGGTCGGGGTCCCGGTAGACGGGCGTGGCGTCGGCGCCCGCGTCCCCGGTCAGCAGGCACACGCGGTACATGCCGGCCAGGTCGCACGTCGCGAACGGTCTCACCTGCATGCGCGCGACCCTACCGGCGGCCGCCCCCGGCCGGCGGGTCACCCGCACGGCGGGTCACGTCCGCGCCCCCGCGTGCCGACAACACCGGCATGGGACCGTCGGACGCGCTCGCGCCCCGGCTCTTCGCGACCCGGGGCCACCTGGCGATCGGCCTCGCCCTGATGTCGCTGCTCGTCGTCGGCGGCGGCCTGTGGCCGTTCGGGCCGGACGCCCCCGTCGGCCGCTGGTTCGCCGTCGCGGGCCTCCTGGCCGCGCTCGCCGCGCTGACCCCGGTCCTCCCCCGGCGGCCGTGGACGATGCCGGTGACCCTCGCGGTCGGGCTGCTCGGGGCGGGCGTGCTGCTCGCGTCCTGCGTCACGGCCGAGGGGCTCGTCGTGCTCTCGCTCGGCGTCATCACGGCGGCGCAGCTCGCGGCGTACGCGTTCCCCGCGCGGGACGCCGCCCTGCTGCTCGGCCTGGCGCTGGCCGTCATGACCTACGGCATGGTGGCCGCGCCGCTGCCGTTCCACGCGATGACCTGGGCCGTCGTGACGATCATGGCCGTCGCGAGCACGTCCCTGCTCGGCTACGTCACGAACCGGCTCCGGCAGCACGCGACCACCGACGACCTCACCGGGGCGCTGACCCGCGGCGCGCTGCTCCAGCGGCTCGCCGGGCACCTGCAGGACGCCCAGCGCACCGGCACCGCGCTGGCCGTCGTCTCGGCGGACGTCGACGACTTCAAGACCGTCAACGACACCCGCGGCCACCTCGCCGGCGACGAGGTGCTCGCGTCGCTCGTCACGTCCTGGCGGGCGTCCCTCGGCCCCCGCGCCTGCATCGGCCGGGTCGGCGGGGACGAGTTCGTCGTCGTGCTGCCCGGCCGCGACCGGGCAGCGGCGGAGCGCTGGGTAGCCGGGGCCCGCGCCGGGTGCGCCCAGCCGTGGAGCGCCGGGATCGCGGTCGCCGGACGGACGGACACCACCCGGGACCTGCTGGACCGCGCGGACGTCGCGCTCTACGCCGCCAAGGCGTCCCGCCGGTCCGGGCGCCGGGCGCCCCGGGACGCGCCCGTCACGCCGTGAAGCGCGTCGCCTCCTCGCCCGCGAGCGCGTGCGCGATCCGGGCGTGCATCTCCGCCGACATCTCCGGCAGGGCGTCGACGCCGAACCAGCGCGCCTCGGAGTTCTCCCCGTCGCCCGGCCCCGGCTCCCCCGACACCCAGCGGAACCGGAACGTCAGGTCGAGGTACTGCGAGCGGTCCCCGTTCGCGTAGGTCATCGGCGGCAGGGAGTGCACCCACGCCAGGCGCTCGGCCACGGCGACGACCTCGGTCTCCTCCAGCACCTCACGCGCCCCGGCGACCGCCGGCTCCTCGCCGGGGTCGATGATCCCGGTGACCGGCGTCCACGCCCCGTTGTCGGCGCGGCGGACCAGCAGCACCTCCTCGGTGCCGTCCGGGCCGGGGCGCAGCACGACGGCACTCACCCCGGAGAGCCAGAGCAGGTCGTGGCCGATCTTCTCGCGCAGGTCGAGGACGAAGTCAGGCGTGGGCACGGACCCGATGCTAGGCGCGCGCGGGGTCCGCCGGCGGCACCTCGTCCCGCCACGAGTGCCGCGGCTCGAACCCGAGGAGCTCCCGCGCGGCGTCGATCGCCAGCAGCGTCTCGAACTCCCCCAGGTCCCGCCGCACCTCGACGCCCGGGAACTCCGCGGCCAGCAGGTCGGCCGACGGGGTGTCCATGATCGTGTCCGCCGCCGCGATGATGACGTTCTGCGACCCGGTCGTCTCCGCCTCGAGCGCCAGCCGGAACGCCGTCGCCGCGTCCCGGGCGTCGATGTAGCCCCACAGGTTCCACCGGCGCAGCGCCGGGTCCCCGTGGTACGACCGCACCCGCGCGTACGCCTCCCGCGGGAACACGTTCGACAGCCGCAGCCCGACGAACGGGATGCCCGACCACTGGGCGACCTGGGCCGCCAGGTCCTCGCTGAGCACCTTGGACAGCGCGTACGTCGACGTCGGGTACGGGAAGTGCGCCTCGTCGACAGGCGCGTACCGCGGCGGCACGTCGAACGGCAGGCCCAGCGTCGTCTCGCTCGACGCCCACGCGACCTTCCGCAGCCCCAGCCGCTGCGCCGCGAGGAACACGTTCGCGTTGGCGGCCATGTTCCGGTTGAAGGTGTCCGGGGCGGACTCCATGCCGGGCTGCGGGATGTTCGCCAGGTGCACGACGGCCGAGCAGCCGCCGAGCGCCTCGACGGCCTGCCCGTAGTCGGTGAGGTCGGCGCGCATCACGTCGACACCGAGTCCGGCGCGCTCGCCGAACGGCCCCTGCGCGTCGGTGGCGTGCACGGCGTAGCCGTGCTCGAGGAGGTCCTGCACGACGGCCCGGCCCACCTTGCCCAGGGCGCCGGTCACGGCGACGGTCTCGGTCATGCGGGCCATCCTGTCCGCCCGCGCGCCCGGGGTCCACCCGACCCGGCGCCCGCCCCCGGGCCCGCCGCCCGCCCCCGGGTCGGGCACCCCCGCGGCAGCCACCGGCGCCGAGGTCGGACCCCCGCGCCGAGATAGGGCGCTGGCCGGTCCCATCTCGGCCGGCCCGTCCTCTCTCGGCGCAGCCGGGCGTGCCGGTACGGTGACGGCATGCCTGATCAGGAGGTCGTGGACACCCTGCGCGCGTTCGTCGCCGAGCGCGACTGGGCGCAGTTCCACACGCCCGAGAACCTCGCGAAGAGCATCAGCATCGAGGCGGGCGAGCTGCTCGAGTGCTTCCAGTGGGGCGGGGACCTCGATCCCGCACGCGTCGGCGAGGAGCTCGCCGACGTCCTCACCTACTGCTACCTGCTCGCCGACCGCCTGGGAGCGGACGCCGACGAGCTCGTGCTGGCGAAGCTCGCCGCGACGCGCGCGAAGTACCCGGTCGAGAAGGCCCGCGGCCGGAGCACGAAGTATGACGAGCTCTAGGGTCCGGCACTTCCCGTTCCGCAACGACCACGTCGCCCTGCTGCCCGGACTCGACCCCCGGTTCGCGAACTGGCCGGTCGTCTACACGCTGAACGACACGCGCGAGGTCTACGTCGGCGAGTCGCGCAACGTCGCCGCGCGGATGAAGCAGCACCGCGACTCGACGGCCAAGCAGCACCTGCGCGAGGCGCGCGTGATCGTGCACGAGCGGTTCAACAAGTCCGCGTGCCTCGACCTGGAGTCGTACCTGATCCGCTTGTTCGCCGGTGACGGCCGGTACCGGGTGCTCAACCGGAACGACGGCGTGACGGACGCCGACTACTTCGACCGCGAGGCGTACCGGACGGCGTTCGCGGAGATCGTGGACGAGCTGCGCGCCGCCGGCGTGTTCGACCACACGGTCGCGGAGATCGAGAACAGCGACCTGTTCAAGCTCTCCCCGTTCAAGGCGTTGACGCCGGACCAGGCGATCGCGCTCGAGGACATCGTCGAGGGGCTGCTGACCGACCTCGGCAGCGACCGCGAGACCACGTCG
The DNA here is from genome assembly GCF_014201095.1 of Cellulomonas hominis. NCBI lineage: Bacteria > Bacillati > Actinomycetota > Actinomycetes > Micrococcales > Cellulomonadaceae > Cellulomonas > Cellulomonas hominis. The sequence goes on from NZ_JACHDN010000001.1 coordinate 313,824, forward strand.
GTCGTGAGCGGCGACCCGGGGACGGGCAAGACGGTCGTGGCGATCTACCTGCTGAAGCTGCTCCGCGACATCGCCGCGGCCGACCCCGGGGAGGTGGTCACGGACTCCGTGTTCGCCGAGCACTTCACCGCCGACAACGCCGAGCGGCTGCGAGGACTGCGCATCGCGCTGGTCGTGCCCCAGCAGTCGCTGCGCAGCACCATCCAGAAGGTGTTCGCGAAGACGCCCGGACTCCACCCGTCGATGGTCCTGACCCCGTTCGAGGTCGGGGACGCCGCGGAGCAGTTCGACCTCCTGATCGTGGACGAGACCCACCGGCTCACCCAGCGCGCGAACCAGGCGAGCGGCGTCCTGAACACGAAGTACCGGGACATCACCGAGCGGCTGTTCGGCGCGGACGACGTCGACCGCACCCAGCTCGACTGGATCCGGGAGAAGAGCCGGCACCGCATCTTCCTGCTGGACTCGGCCCAGCGGGTCCGTCCCGCCGACCTCCCGACCGCGACCCTCGCCGGGCTGGTCGAGCGGACGCCCCGGGACCGCCGGTTCACGCTGCGATCGCAGATGCGGGTGGCTGGAGGTGCGGACTACGTCGACCACGTCCGGCGGATGCTCGCGCCGCGCCCGGATCCGGACCTGGCCCCCCGGACGTTCCCGGGGTACGAGCTCGCGCTGTTCGAGGACCTCGGCGCGCTCCGCGCACGCCTCGCCCAGCGCGACTCGGAGCACGGCCTCGCCCGCCTGGTCGCCGGCTACGCCTGGCCCTGGCGCTCGCGGCGGGACCCGTCTGCTGCCGACATCCGCATCGACGGCATCGAGCTGCAGTGGAACCGCACCGCGACGGACTGGATCAGCTCGCCGGGCTCGGTGCACGAGGTGGGTTCCGTGCACACCGTCCAGGGCTACGACCTCAACTACACCGGCGTCATCATCGGGCCGGACCTGCGGTTCGACGTGGGACGCGGCCGGATGGTGTTCGACCGCGCGAGCTACCACGACCGCAAGGGCAAGGAGAACAACCCGGTCCTCCAGAAGGTCTACACCGACGAGGACCTCCTCGAGCTGGTCTGCAACATCTACGCGGTGCTGCTGACGCGCGGCATGCGGGGCACGTACGTGTACGCCTGCGACCCCGGCATGCGCGCGTACCTGCGCCGCCTCCTTCCCCTCGCGACGGGCTAGAGGACACCGGGCCCGCCGGGACGCGGCCACGGCACCGCGCCTTGCGCCTATGCATCGCCGCGCGATATATATCGTCCATGCCCATCCGGATGACCGAGCAGGTGTACCTGGTGCTGCTCGCCCTCGCCGACGAGCCCCGGCACGGCTACGGCGTCGTGCAGGAGGTCCGCGACCTCTCCGACGGCGCCGTCCGCCTCGGCGCCGGGACGCTGTACGGCATCCTCGACCGCCTCGTCGCGGCCGGGTACGCGGAGGCCTCCGGCGAGGTGGTCGTCGACGGCCGTCTGCGCCGGTACTACCGCCTCACCCCGGAGGGCCTGGACGCGCTCGCCGCGGAGACCGCCCGCATGCGCGCCCTCGCCGCCCGGGCCGACCGGCGGCTCGGCGGCGTGCGCCGGCCCCAGATCGGGATGGCGTGATGACCGACGACACCTTCGCCCGTTCCGTCGCCTGGTGGCTCCGCGCGTACCCGCGCCGCTGGCGCACGGCCCGCGCGGCCGAGGTCACCGACCTGCTCGCGGACCTCGCGGCACCCGGCACCCGCCGGCTCGACCTGCGCTCCGGGCTCGGGCTCGTCCGCGCGGGGTGGGCGACCCGGTGGCGCGAGCACCCGCCGCCGCTGGCCTGGCTGGGGTACGCGCTGTTCGAGCGGCGGCTCGCCCCGCGGTACCGGGACTGGGTGGCGGACGACATCGCCGGGAGCATGTACCAGGCGCGCCGCATGCTGGTGGGGGCGGCGATCCCGATGGCGTTCGTCCTGGTCCCCGCGCTCGGCGGAGCCGGGCTACCCGACAGCTTCTTCGGGATCGTCGTGCCCGTGGTGCTGCTCGCGACGGGGCTGTGGAGCCGGCGCCAGGTCGGCCGGGCGATCGCCGTCCACCTCACGCTGCAGCCCGGCGACATCGTGACCCCGACCGCCCGGATCCACGCGCTGGTCTCCCGGCCCCGCGTCGCCGCCAGGTCGGCGCTGACCGCTGCGGTCGCCGTCGCGGCGTCCGCCCTCGGCCTGGGGCTGCTGCTGGTGGCGGTCGCGCCGGCGCGGTTGAGCCTCGAGCGCAAAGGCGTCCCGGGGGTGTCGGTGACGAGCGCGCCGATCAGCACCCCCGCGCGGGCCGCGGCCCTGCTCGCGGTGGTCCTCGCCGCGGCGGTCGGCCTCCTCCTCGCCCGGGCAGCCACGGCGCGCCTCCACCGCTGGCAGCCGGAGCCCCAGCCCGCCCGGGTGGTCGTGCCCCTCGACGGGCACGGCTGGTGGCGGGTCGGCGCGACGACGGCGGCGCTCGCCGCGATGCTCGTGCTCTGGCCCGGCGGCGTGACCGCCGGCGCGCTGCCGCTGGCCCTCGGCGCGGCCGTCCTGCTGCCCGTGCTCGTGGCGGCCCGGCGCGCCGTCGTCACGGGCCGCACCCGGGCGGTCGCGGCCGTCGAGGTCCGGCGGGCGGTCCTCGGGCGACCGGACCCTGCGGACCACCCGGTCGCCGGCTACCTCCCCGCCACGGCGTGGTTGCCGGCGGGCACGATCGCACCCCCGCCGGAGCCGCCGGCGTTGCGGAGCGGGGACGACCCGTACCGCGCCTGACGGCGGCACCCCTCGCCCGTCACCCGCTCGGGCCCGGCCGCCCCGATGCCGGCACCGGGTACAGGTCGGGCGGCACCTCGGGGTCCTGGCCGACGAGCCCGTCGATCGCCTCCCGGTACAGGTCCGCGTGGCCGGTGTGCCGCGCGTACTCCTGGATCAGGTCCGCGAGCACCCGGCGCAGGCTGACCCTCGGCGCGTCCTCGTCGGGCGACCAGACCGTCAGGTGGTCGAGCCCGCCGTCCGCGAGCGCCGCCGCGACCCCCACCCGCGCCCGCTCGACGGACGTCCGCCAGAGGGCGTAGAGCTCCTCGGGCTCGTCGTCGGCCGCGGACGTCCACGGCCACTCCGGCGAGGCGTCCCAGTCCACCGACTCCCACGGCTCCCCCGGTCGCTCCCCGACCAGGCTGGTGCAGAACCAGAGCACCTCGACCAACGCCAGGTGCTTCACGAGGCCACCGAGGGTGATCGAGGACGCCGCGACGCGGGTGGTGAGCGCGTCGTGGTCCAGGCCCGCGACCTTCCACGCGAACGTCGCCCGCTGCGCCTCGAGCGCGCCGAGCAGCGTCGCCACCTCGTCACCGGCGTCCGGCGCTGCCCAGGGCACCGGCTCGCGGTCCGTGCCGCGTCCCTGCGTGCTGCCGTCCGTCATGGTGCCTCCTCGCTCGGGTGGTCCCTGGTGCTCGGACCGTAGACCCGGCCACCGACACGGCACCCCGGAGCGGCTCGCGGGCGGCGGCGAGCCGGGCCCGGGCACCCCGGGCGACGACGCAGCCGCCGGCGACCGGCGTGGCAGCCGCCGGGGACTGCTCAGCGACCCGACCGGGTGCTCACGCACGACGACGAAGCGGCCGAGAGCTGATGCTCTCGGCCGCTTCCGATGTGGAGCTGAGGGGACTCGAACCCCTGACCCCCTGCATGCCATGCAGGTGCGCTACCAGCTGCGCCACAGCCCCGTGATCAGGCCTTCGGCCGTCTCACCTCCCGCTGAGCGGGCGACCTGAACTCTACTCGACGCGTCGCCCGGACGCGAATCGGCAGGTCAGGCGGGGTCCCGCACCTCCTCGTCCATGGTCCGCTCCGGCCGGTCCGGCCCCGCGTTCCAGTCCGAGGACGCGTGCACCGGACCGACGTTCAGGGCCTCCAGGCGCCACCCGGGCGTGGAGCCGGGGCGGCCCGGCTGGACCTCGCACCAGTGGGCGTTCGACATGCCGGAGACACCGCGCCACTCCGACGGCAGGCCGAGCAGGCCCACGAGGGCGAGGCTGATCGCGGCCCCGTGCGAGACGACCACGAGGGTGTCGTCCCGCTCGAGCGCGGCCGCCTCCGCGGTGACGGCGTCGACCATGCGGGTCAGCACGTCGGCGCGGGACTCGGCGCCCACGCGCTCCGGCTCGCGACCGGCGACCCACGCGGCGTGCTGCTCGGGCCAGCGCTCGGCGATCTCCGCCGACGTCATGCCCTCCCACTCGCCGAACGAGCGCTCGCGCACGCGCGCGTCGGTGTGCACGGGCAGCCCCGTCCGGTCGGCGAGCGCCTGCGCGGTCGCGTGGGCGCGGCCCAGGTCGGACGCGACGATCCGGGTCGGGCGGTACCGGCTGGCCAGCGCGGCGGCGGCGGTCTCCGCCTGCCACACGCCCACGTCGTCCAGCGGGATGTCCGACTGGCCCTGCAGGCGCGCGCCGGCGTTGTGCGCGGTGCGCCCGTGCCGCCAGAGGACGACGCGCCCGGCGGTCACTCCCCCGCCTCGGACGTCCCGTGGACGTCGGCGGGCAGCTCGATGACCGGGCAGTCCTTCCACAGGCGCTCGAGGGCGTAGTAGGTGCGGTCCTCGGCGTGCTGGACGTGCACGACGATCTCGCCGAAGTCGATGAGGACCCAGCGGCCCTCGGACTTGCCCTCGCGGCGCAGCGGCTTGGCGCCGAGCTCGTGCAGCGACTCCTCGACGGCGTCGACGATCGCGCCGACCTGCCGCTCGTTGGTGCCGGACGCGATGACGAACGCGTCCGTGAGGACGAGCTGGCCGCTCACGTCGAGGGCGATGATCTCCTGGGCCTTGAGGTCGGCGGCGGCACGGGCGGCCGCCACGGTGAGCTCGACGGCGCGGTCGGATGCCGACACGGGTCTCCTCGGGGGTGGGTCGTTCGGGGTCAGGGTGCGGGTGCGGCACCGAGTGCCGCGGACGCCACGGCGGGGACATCGGGGCCCTCGCCGTTCGTGGCGGTGTTGGCCACGAAGATCACCAGGAAGCCGAGCACGAAGGCCACGACCGCCAGGATGATCCACTGCAACCAGGTGTACGGCAGCGGTCGGCGGATCCGCTCGGGCTGCTCGGTCTCGTCGTGCTGCTCCGGCCGGGCCCCGTCGAGCATCCGGCCGGTCGGGTCCGTCTGCTCCGCCTCGGTCTCCGGGACCGGGGCGGGGGCCATGGCCTTGAGCAGGCTCTGCCACTGCGGGACCGGCACGTCCTCGTCGTCCGCGTCGGGGGCGCGCGCCGGGGCCGGGGCCGGGCGGGCGGGCGCCGCCGCCGGGGCGGGCGCGGCGGTGCCGTTCGAGCCGCGGGCGGGGGTGGCGGGCGCGGCCGGGGCCGACGACGCCGGAGGGCTGCTGCTCGCGGGCCGGCCCGGGGCGCCCGCCGCGGGCACCGGCGACCAGGAGCCGCCCGGGGCCCAGGACGTCGCGCCGGGACGGGGGGCCGCGGGCGACGCGGGGGTCGAGGTCGACGCGGGGGTCGAGGTCGACGCGGGCGCGGCGGGCGACGCCGGCGACCACTGCCGCGCGCCCGGGACGCCGGGGCCGCGCGACTCGGGGGCGGCGGGGGCGGCCGCGGGACGGCGCGTGGCGGCCGCCGCACCGGCACCCGCGGCACCCGCACCGGCGGCGTCGGGCGCGGCGCGGCGGGCACGCTCGACAGCCGAGCCACGCGCGGGCGCGTCCGGACCGGCTCCGGCGGGGCCGGCCTGCCCCGGGACCCCCGGGCGGGCCGGCGCCTCGGCGGACGCCCGGGGTGCTGCAGCGGGCCGGACGGTCCCGGGCTCCGGGCGCGTCCCGGCGGCCGGGGCGGGCGCCTGGCGCGCGGCGGAGCGCGTCGCGGGCCCGGACGGCCGCGTCGCCTCGGCGGCACGGGTGTCCCACGCCTCGGCGGCGGGGGCCTCGGGCGCGGTGGTGCGGATCGAGCGGCGGGTCCGGGCCGGGGCGTCGGGCTGGAGCCCGGGCACCTGGTACGGGGTCGCCCCGCCCGGCCGGCCGTCGGGGCCGACCGCGGACACGGGCTGGTTGCGCAGGGCCCGGCGGGAGGCGACCGCGGCGGTGCCGGCGGTGGCAGGTCCGGCGCCGGCGGCGGACCCGGCGGGCCCGGCCGGGGGCGCGGGCGTCCCGGAGGCGGCGGCCGCCCGCGCCGCGCCGGCCGACGCTGCGGGACGCTGCGGCGCGGCGCCCTGCGGGCCACCGGCGGCCGCTCCTGCGGAGGGCGCACCGGCGGACGACGCGCCGGCCGCCCGCTCGGCGGCCGCGAGCCGGGCGGCCTCGCGCTCCCGCAGCTCCCGACGGGTCAGCGGCGTGCCGGGTGTGCTCATGACTGACTTCCTCGGTACAGACCGTGCTTGGCGATGTACTGGACGACGCCGTCGGGCACGAGGTACCAGACGGGCTTGCCGGTGCGCGCGCGGGCGCGCACGTCGGTGGACGAGATGGCGAGCGCGGGGATCTCCCACTGGCTCACGCGGTCCGCGGGCAGCCCGTCGACGGACAGCGTGTGGCCGGGCCGGGTGACCGCGACGAACTGCGCGCGCTGGAAGAGCTCCGGGGAGTCCTTCCACGTGAGGATCTGCTCGATCGCGTCGGCGCCGGTGATGAAGTACAGGTCGGCGTCGGGGCGCTCGTGCGCGAGGTCCCGGAGGGTGTCGACGGTGTACGTCAGGCCGGGCCGGTCGATGTCGACGCGGCTCACGGTGAAGCGGGGGTTGGACGCCGTCGCGATGACGGTCATGAGGTACCGGTGCTCGGCCGGGGTCACGTCGACGTCCTGCTTGAACGAGGGCGCGCCGGTGGGCACGAACACGACCTCGTCCAGGTCGTA